>CAMMEP010000022.1 GCA_946495905.1 uncultured Clostridium sp. | reverse complement strand
AGTGCATAAAGTATCTGAAGTGGTATTTAGTGCTTGTGTTGGAATTTTAATGATATTGGTTATTTATGGCATTGCGTTAGGAGTTGTGGGAGTTTGAAAAATAATTGAGTTTTGGCGTTGTTAAACTTCGCTTCGAAAATCCTCATCGTACTACATAAGTACGATTCCGGTTTTCTTGCTCGTTTGCCTAGCCAAAACGTCAATTCTTTTTCAAACTAGTACTAGTTAATATTTAATCTATGGGAGGTTAAGATGAAAGGGACAAAGATTTTTGTTATTGTACTTATTTTACTTATTATTATTGCAGGAGCGCTATTTGCATTAAAGATTTTTGGACAAAATAATGAAACAGAAATGGCAAATACAAATGGAGAAATAACAAATGGAATTAATATAAGCCAGGAACCAACCGTAGCACAACCCAAAACATTATCTGGAACTTCAAGACCAATTGCTGTAATGATTGATAATCACATTGATGCAATGCCACAAGCAGGACTATTAGAAGCAGATATAGTTTACGAGATAATTGTAGAAGGTGGAGAAACAAGATTAATGTTAATTCTTCAAGATAAAGACTTAGATAAAATAGGCCCAATAAGAAGTGCGAGACATTATTTCTTAGACTATGCTTTAGAAAATGATGCAATTTATGTACATTATGGATGGAGCCCACAAGCGCAATCCGATATTTCTACTCTTGGAGTAAATAATATAAATGGAATTTATGAAAGTTCTACCTCTTTTTGGAGAGTATCCGATAAATATGCACCACATAATGCTGTAACAAGCACAGAAAATATAATGAGTATCGCGAACCGAGAGGGGTATCGAACAACAACTAGTCAAGAACCTGTATTAAACTATGTGGTTGCCGAAGTAAATTTAGAAGACGGAGAAACTGCAAACACAGTAACAATACCATATTCGTATGCGAATACAGTAGAATATGAATATGATGAAGATTTAAAAGAATATGTTCGTTATTCAAGAGGAGAAAAACAAGTAGATTGGAATACAGGAGAAACAGTAACAACAAAAAATATTATTATTGAAAAAGCAAAAAATTCTACTTTAGATGATGGCTCAGGAAAAGGAAGACAAACATTAGATAATATAAAAGAATTAGATGGATATTATATTACAAATGGAAAGGCAATTCCAATTACATGTATCAAAACTTCCAGATCAGGAAAAACAGTATATAGAGATTTAGAAGGAAACGAAATTGATGTAAATGATGGAAAAACATTTATCCAAATTTGTCCAATAGATGCCGAGATAGAATTTGGGGAGTAATATTTTAAATTGATGGAGGATAAAAAATGAGTGAGAAACAAGAGAATATTGAAAACAACCAAAAATCTAAAAAAGGAAAATTAGTAGCATTAATTATAATTGCATTAATAGCAATTGTATTATTAGTAGTAGGAATTGTATTGGCTATAAATGCAAATACACCTAAAAGTAATGTTAAGATAGAAACAACCGAAGATATGGAAAATTTAATAAATACAGTTTATGAAGGGCTAGAACAAAGTTTACCAGGGTCACTTATGACACAAGCAATAGATGCTAGTGATGTAAATATGGTTACAGCATATACAGGACTTACTTCTAATGAAAATATAGATTCAATAGTTGCATCAGAGCCAATGATGAGCTCACAAGCATATTCATTTGTTCTAGTAAAAGTTAAAGATGGAGTAGATGCAAATGAAATAGCAAAAGAAATGTCTGAAAAAGTTGATACTAGAAAATGGATTTGCGTAGAAGCTGAAAAACTATATGCAACAAGTGTTGATAATTTAGCTGTTTTAGTAATGGCAAATGATGAATGGGCAACACCTGTATATAATAAATTATTAGAAGTGTTAGGAGCACATGATGAAGAATATACAAAGGAAAATACTGAAGCAATAAATGACCAAGAATTTATTGGATAATAAAAAGGTTGAGTTTCCATTTTAGGAATATAAAATAATATAGTTTACTAAAAATTAAAGTCTTGAAAATATAATTCAAGGCTTTTATTAAAATATTTGTATAAAAAATAAGGATAGGAAGATTAATTATGAAAAAAGTTATAACTATAAGTCTAATAATATGTATTATTGTAATTGCAACATTGATAATATTTCTAAATAGACAAGAGAAAGAAGAAGAGGTAGCAGAAAATTTTTACATATCAGATGGTGGAATTTATGAAAAAACAGACGAAATAAATGTAAATGGAATTAATGCAAATATAGAAAAAATAAATACAATAAAAGAAAATTATTTAAAAAGTATGAATACTTATTTTACTCTTATACCAGATAAAACATATTATTTAGAAAATCAAATAGATACTAAATTTAGAGAAATTGAAAATTATACAAAGGAAAAATTAAATTCAAACATAGAATATTTTGAGATAAGTAATGATTTAGAATTAGAAGATTATTATAAAACAGATATGCATTGGAAACAAGAAAATTTAGAAGAAGTTATTAAAACAGTACAATATGAGCTAAATATTGAAAATGAAGAATCAATGTATGAAGAAAAAACATTAGGAAGCTTTTATGGCACATATTATACAAAAATAAAAAATAATGTAGAACCAGATGAACTGAAATATTTAACAAATAATAGCATAGAAAATAGTGTAGTGTATAATGAAGAAACAAAAACAAACGATAAAGTGTATAATACGGAAAAAGCTGAAGAAACAGGAAATAAGTATGATGCTTTTTTATCAGGCGCTTCAGCACTAGAAATTGTGAAGAATGAAAAAGCAAATACTGATAAAAAATTAATTATATTCAGAGATTCTTTTGGTAGTAGTTTAGCACCACTTTTAATAGAAAATTATAAAGAAATTGTATTAATAGATTTAAGATATATAAATCATACAGTTTTAGAAGAATATATAGATTTTTCTGAATATGAAAATCAGGATGTATTGTTCATATATAGTAATAGAGTGATAAACAAAAGTGGAATATTTAGATGAATATATATAAATAAAATGTCGAAAATTCGTTGTACAAAACCAATCTATTTGATATAATACAAGCATATAATGAAGAAAGGCGTAATTAATAATCTTATAATAGAAAGAGGGAAAATAGTATGTGTGAATGTGTTGAGAAGAAAATTAGGCAAGAAGTAAACGAAATAATGAAAGTTTATAAACAAGAAAAAGATAATTTAATACAGATTTTAAATGAAATTCAAGAAAAATATGGATATATTCCAAAAGTAGCGCAAGAAGAAGTTTCAAAATATTTAAAGGTTCCAATGGCAGAAATTTATGGTGTTATCACATTCTATGCAAGATTTACCTTAGAACCAAAAGGAAAATATAATATTTCTGTTTGTTTGGGAACGGCATGCTTTGTAAAAGGCTCACAAGCAATATTGGATAGATTAAAAGAAAGGTTAAATTTAGAAGAAGGAAAAACAAGCGAAGACGGCAAATTTTCCATTGATACTACAAGATGTGTTGGAGCATGTGGAATAGCACCAGTATTTACTGTAAATGATGAAGTGTATGGGCATGCGACGGTGAAGAAGCTTGACCAAGTTTTAGATGAACTTGAAAAAATTGAAAAATAATCGTGTTTTGACGTTGTTAAACTTCGCTTTGAAAATCCTCGACGTACAATTAGTACGACTCCGGTTTTCTTGCTCGTTTGCCTAGTCAAAACAACAATTCTTTTTCAATTTGAATAATCAGAATCTTACGTTGTTGAAAGGGGAATAGAATGGATAGTCAATTAGAATTATGGAGCAATTTAAATGAAAAAAATACGTTACAAGAAGTACAAGAATACATAAAAAAAGTAATAGAAATAAGAGGATTTGCAAGCCAAGAAATAGAAAAAACAATGTTATTGCTTCTAGAAGAAGTAGGAGAATTAGCAAAGGCTATAAGGAAAAATGCTACTAATATGAGCATAGATAAAACTAAGATTAATCACTATGATACCATAGAGAGTGAAGTGGCGGATGTTTTTATTGTACTAAATAGTGTATGTAATAAATTAAATATTGATTTATATAAAGCATTAAAAGATAAAGAAGAGGAAAACATAAAAAGAACTTGGAATAAAGAATAAGAAAGTATTTATCACTTGAAATGTTACATAAGAATTAATTGAATAGTTGTAATAAATAAAAAGGAGGGCTTAGATGAAGACTGTTGAAGAGTTAAATAAAATAAGAGCGGAAAAAAGAATAGAATTGGACTTACGTAAAAATACAAATGCTGATACAAGAGAAAAGCATATTTTAGTATGTCAAGGAACAGGATGTACTTCTTCAAAATCACCACAAATACTAGAAAACTTCAAGAAAATCATAGAAGAAAAAGGAATTCAAAATGTACGTGTTATAAAAACAGGATGTTTTGGACTTTGTGCAAAAGGTCCTATCGTTATCATTCGTCCAGAAGATACTTTTTATGCTATGGTAAAACCAGAAGATTGCGAAGAAATTATACAATCACATATTATAGAAGGCAAAGTTGTAGACAGATTACTTTGCAAAGATATTGATGGAACCAAGGTTACAAAATTAGATGACCTAACATTCTACAAAAAGCAAAAAAGAATTGCTTTAAAAAATTGTGGAGTTATCAATCCAGAAGATATTGACGAGTACATAGCTTTTGATGGGTATAGAGCATTAGCTAGAGTATTAATTGAAATGACACCAGATGAAGTAATAGAAACAGTAGATAAATCTGGTTTAAGAGGCAGAGGAGGAGCAGGATTCCCAACAGGAAAGAAATGGAGAGCTACCAAGGAAGCAAAAGGAGAGAAAAAGTACGTTGTATGTAATGCTGACGAGGGAGACCCAGGTGCATTCATGGACAGAAGCATCCTAGAAGGAGACCCACATGCAGTATTAGAAGCAATGGAAATAGCAGGCTTTGCAGTAGGAGCAGAAAAAGGATATATCTATGTAAGAGCAGAATATCCCATTGCAGTACATAGACTTCAAATAGCCATAGATCAAGCAAGAGAATACGGAATATTAGGAAATAACATATTTGGAACAAACTTTAACTTTGACATAGAAATTAGACTTGGTGCAGGAGCTTTCGTTTGTGGAGAAGAAACAGCACTTTTAGAATCCATAGAGGGAAGACGTGGTCAACCAAGAGTAAAACCACCATATCCAGCACAAAGTGGATTATGGGGATGCCCAACCTTAATTAATAATGTAGAAACGTATGCAAATATTGCACAAATTATATTAAAAGGAGCAGATTGGTACGCATCTATTGGAACAGCAACATCAAAAGGAACAAAAGTATTTGCTTTAGGTGGTAATGTAAATAATGTAGGATTGGTAGAAGTTCCAATGGGAACAACGCTAAGAGAAATTGTATTTGATATTGGTGGAGGCATACCAAATGGTAGAGAATTTAAAGCAGCACAAACAGGTGGACCATCTGGAGGCTGCATTCCAAAAGAACATTTAGACACACCAATCGATTATGAATCACTAAAGGAAATAGGCTCTATGATGGGATCAGGCGGACTTATTGTAATGGACGACACAAAATGTATGGTATGCTTGGCAAAATTCTACTTAGAATTTACAGTAAGCGAAAGCTGTGGTAAATGTACACCTTGTAGAATAGGAACAAAAAGAATGCTTGAAATCTTAGAAAAACTATGTAGTGGAGAAGGAAACGAATACGACATCTATCGATTAGAAAAATTAGCAGCAAATATTAAGAAATCTAGCATATGTGGACTAGGGCAAAGTGCACCAAACCCAGTAATTAGCACAATGAAATACTTTAGAGAAGAATTTAGACAACACGCTATCGAAAAAGAATGTAAAGCAATGGAATGTAAAGCACTAGCTAGAATAGAAATAGACGAAGATAAGTGTAAAGCCTGTGGATTGTGTCAAAGAAATTGCCCAGTAAATGCAATTGAAGGAGAAGGAAGAGAAAAAAGACACATAAATCAAGACAAATGCATTAAATGTACTACTTGTATTAGGTCTTGCCCATTCCACGCAATTGGTTAGAATTTTCAAAATAAGCTTCGTATTGCGTTGTCAAAATTTAGATAAAAAATCCTCAATGTACACAAAGTACATTTCCGGTTTTTTACTAAATTTTTCCTAGCACTACTTGCTTCTTTTGAAAATTAAAATTAAATTAGAGATTCTCATTACATTGTCAAAACTTAGTTAAAAAAGTTCATGAAACAAGGAGTGATAACAATGAAGTATTTTAAAAAAATAGTAGGAGATAGGATATATTTATCTCCAAGAAATATGGAAGATGCAGAAATATTTGTGAAATGGCTAAATGACTTTGAGGTAACGGATTACACAGGAAGAAGCTCTATGATAATGGACATAGAAGGAGAAAAAGAGTATTTAACAACTAAAAAGAATAATAGTGTAGTATTTGTTATCGTAAAACTAGAAAATGACGAAATGATAGGAACTATCGGATTTGATAAGATAGACTATATAAATAAAGTGGGGACATTAGGAATCATGATAGGAGAAAAAGAAAACAGAGAAAAAGGTTATGGTACAGAGGCTATTAATTTATTGCTGGACTATGGATTTAATTATTTAAATTTAAATAGTGTTAATTTAGATGTGATGGAATTTAACGGAAGAGGAATAGCATGTTATAAGAAATGCGGATTTAAAGAAATGGGAAGAAGAAGAAAGAATATTTTTGTTAATGGAAGATATTATGATAAGCTATTTATGGATATTTTAAAAGAAGAATTCGATGAAAAAGGACAATCATATATAAGAAACAAGAATATATAATTCCAAATTTAGAATAGATAAATTAGTATAAGTAAAGAAAATTCAGATAAGTTAGAGTAAAGGCCTGTCCCAAAAACGACAACTTTGTCGTTTTTAGGCCTGTCCCCATTTAGGGAAGGAGGAAAATAATGGTTAATTTAAAAATTGATGATAAGAAAGTATGTGTGCCAGAAGGAACAACTATATTAGATGCAGCAAAACAAGCAGGAATTGATATTCCAACTTTATGCTTTTTAAAAGACATTAATGAAGTTGGAGATTGCAGAATGTGTATTGTTGAGGTAGAAGGAAGACGTGGTTTTGCTACTTCTTGTATTCAAACGGTAGAAGAGGGAATGGTAGTACATACTCATACACCAAATGTGCTAGAAGCAAGACATACAATACTAGATTTAATTATTTCCAACCACTCTAAGGATTGCTTAACATGTACGCGTTCACGGTAATTGTGAACTTCAAGATTTGGCAATTAAATTTAATGTATTGGATATCGAATTTAAAGGAGAAAGAACAGAGCATAAAATAGATGATAAATCTCCATCAATTGTAAGAGATTTTAACAAATGTATTTTATGCAGAAGATGTGTAGCAACTTGCAAAAATGTACAAAATATTGGGGCAATTGATTGTATTGGAAGAGGTTTTGAGTCATGCATTTCCACTACTTATGACCATAGCTTAAATGATGTAAATTGTACTTTTTGTGGTCAATGTATTGAATCTTGTCCAACAGGTGCACTTCATGAAAAAGAAAATATTAATGAAGTTTGGGCAAAGTTAAAAGACCCAGATACATTCGTAGTAGTACAAACAGCGCCATCCATTCGAGTAGCTTTAGGAGAAGAGTTTGGTATGGATATTGGTACAAATGTTACAGGAAAGATGGTATCTGCACTTAAAGCCTTAGGTTTTGATAAGGTATTTGATACGAATACAGGAGCTGACTTTACAATAATGGAAGAAGCGACTGAGTTTGTAAAACGATTCAAAGAAAATGACCATTTGCCAATGACTACTTCTTGTTGCCCAGGCTGGGTACGTTTTGCAGAAATGGAGTATCCTGAGAATTTAGACCATTTATCAAGCTGCAAATCACCACACCAAATGTTTGGAGCAATTATTAAATCCTATTATGCTGAAAAGAACAATATTGATCCAAGTAAGATATACGTGGTTTCGGTAATGCCATGCATTGCTAAGAAATATGAAAGACAAAGAGAAGAAATGAAAGTAAATGGTTTATGGGATGTAGATAGCGTTATTACGACTCGTGAACTTTCAAGAATGATTAAACAAGCAAATATTGAGTTTGACAAATTAGAAGACGATACTTTTGATAATCCAATGGGAGAGGCAACAGGAGCAGCAGCTATTTTTGGTGTAACTGGTGGCGTGATGGAAGCCGCACTTCGTACTGCTTATGAATTGATAACAGGAGAAGAACTAAAAAAATTAGAATTTGAAGAAGTAAGAGGAGCAAAAGGCATCAAAAAAGCGACGGTAAAAATAGGAGATAAAGAAGTAAAAGTTGCAGTGGCACATGGACTTGGAAATGCAAGAAAAGTAATGGAAGAAATAAAAAATGGAACAGCAGATTATAGTTTTGTAGAAGTTATGGCTTGCCCTGGAGGATGCATTATGGGAGGTGGCCAACCAATAAAGAACTCTAAAACAAGAATGACAGTAGATGTAAGGGCAAAAAGAGCAGCAGCGATGTATTCAATCGATGAAAGAAGTACAATTAGAAAATCACATGAAAATCCAATTTTAAAACAAATCTATAAAGATTATATTGGTAAGCCAGGTGACCATAAAGCTCATGAATTATTACATACGAATTATACGCCAATGGAGGAATATAGGATATAACAAAAGGAGTAAATACATGGAAGAAAAAATAAAATTTAAATCAGGATTTGTATCCATATTGGGTAGAACAAATGTGGGAAAATCTAGTATTATTAATAGTTTAGTTGGAGAAAAAGTGGCAGCAATTGCTAATAAACCACAAACAACAAGAACCGTAATAAGGGCTATTGTAAATAGACCAAATTCACAAATAATTTTTATTGATACACCAGGAATTCATAAGCCAAAATCTAAATTAGGAAATGTAATGGTAGAAAATGCCTTTGAAGTATCCAAAGATGTAGATGTAGTTGTTTTCGTAATTGAAGCTACTTCGGAGGACATTGGAAAGGGCGATAAGCTAATTTTAGAAAAAATAAAAGCAGCCAAAAAGAAAACGATTCTAGTTATTAATAAAGTGGATTTAGTGGACAAGGTAAGAGTAGCTAAGTTAATTGATTTATATAAAAATGAATATGATTTTGTTAGTATCATACCAGTTTCGACAGTAAAAAACATTAACTTAGATGTAATATTAGATGAGATTGAGAAGAACCTAAAAGAAGGACCAGCATATTATAATATAGAAGAGTATACAGACCAAACCACAAGACAGCTAGTAGAAGAGACGATAAGAGAAAAAGCATTAAAGTTGTTAAATGACGAAGTGCCTCATGGCATATTTGTAGAAGTAGAAAAAATGAAAAAAAGAAAAACGATGGAAAATGAACCTTTTTATAACATAGAAGCTACTATTTATTGTTTAAGAGAATCGCATAAAGGAATTATCATAGGAAAAAATGGTAGTATGTTAAAAAAGATAGGTACGTATGCTAGACAAGATTTAGAAAGAATGCTAGGATTGAAGATAAATTTAAAACTATGGGTGAAGGTTAGAGAGGATTGGATTAATGATGCAAAATTCCTCAAACCATTTAAATTGCCAAAATAAACTTCGTCTTACGTCGTCAAAATTTAGATAAAAAATTCTCAAACAAAATGCATAAAATTATTAAATTTGCAAATGATAAAATAAAGAATTTGATGCAATTCTAAATTGCAACAGCTTTATGAAATGGAGATGATTAGCATGATAAAACAAATGGCATGGAATACTTTCAAAAATACAGGAAATATTAATACTTTTTTAGAATTAGTTGAAGTGGAAAATATAGAAAAAAATATGTTAGAGGCGGAAAACAAAAATGGGAATATTAAAAGTGAAGGGAATAGTAATAGCAGAGAACAACATGAGCGACTATGATAAGATGGTAACAATATTAACTCCGAATCGGCAAAATTGGGTGTGCTGCCAAAGGAGCAAGAAGGCCTAAAAGCCAACTTATGGCAGCAACACAATTTTTATGCTTTGGGGATTACCTGATTTATCAAGGAGCTAGTTCCTATCATATTAATTCTTGTGAAGTAAATGAAGTTTTTTATAATTTACGAATCGATTTAGACAAGCTTCAATATGCTTCTCATATTACAAAGATAATAAATGATGTTACAGATGAAAACCAAAATACATATAAAATTTTACAACTTTTTTTAAATACATTATATGTACTTTCAGAAACAGATAAAAATTTGGATTTAACGATTTCAATTTTTAAACTAAAATTAATGTGCTTATTGGGATTTACTCCTATTATTGATAAATGTGCAAATTGTAAACAGTCAGATGTGCTATTGAATCATTTTAGTTTTCGAGATAATGGACTAAAATGTGATGCTTGTGGAAGGCAAGATAAAGGTGCTATTGAGATATCGGAAGCAACGCTTAATGCTGTTAAATATATTGTGTTAGCACCTCCGAAAAAACTGTTTTCTTTTAATTTATCCGAACAGGGGGTAAAGGAATTACAAATTATTAGTAATGTATATTTAAATGAAAAGTTAGATAAAGAATATAAATTGGAAAAATTATTTTAAAGGGCAAAGATTTTAGTACAGAAATGTATTTAAAACTTTGCTTTTACTATTGTATAGGAAAATTACAAATATTCCATAATAATAAAAATGTTTAATAAATAAAAACAACGTGAATTTATGTAAATTACACATAAAAATTAAAAAAATTAAACAATGAAAAAACGCTATAATCTTACTCTATGTAATAAAAACAAAATTTGACATAAAGTACAAAATGTGATATACTAAATCAGCTAGATTAGAAGATTTTTTTCTAAAGGAGAAAGGGAATGGAAAATGTAATAAAGTTTGGAATAGGTTTTGTTACAGGCAGACCAAATGTATGTAAAGTAATAAATAATACTTATGAAAGGTTAGTAAATCAATTTAAAGACTCAGAGCAAAAAGTTGAGATTACAATATTTATTCTATTTGATTTAGGGTATCAGTTTACCACAAGAGTAGACTTTTATGGAATTATACCAAATGTATATAAAGAGATAAGAGTAAAATACATTACTCCAGAAGATATCGAAGAAGAAAAGAAAAAATTAATCGGTAGAGAAATCTTAACAAAGTCAGAAGCAGATTTGTTTTTTGGACATGGACATGCCAAAGGAAGAAATACCTTAATGTATTACGCTAAAAAGAATAAAATGGATTATTTATTATTTTGGGATGATGATGAATACCCAGTAGCATGCATAAAAAATAGGGAAACAGATGAAATAACTTGGAAAGAGCAAGACAATATAGCAATGCACTTAAAATATATAAAGGATTCCGATGTGACCATTGGCTATCACTGTGGATATATTTCACCAATCCCTTATGTAGAATTAAATGAAGATATTGACGAAGAATTATTTAAACAATATATTGAAGCTATTAGCAATGAGGTAGTTTCTTGGGAATCTATTAAAGAAAAATTTGTGAAAGATAATGGAATAACCTATGCGGATTCTAAAATTGCAAATGGAGAAGGAGCTTATGTACAAAAGGATGAAGGAAAAGGCAATTGGGTAGTAGGTTCTACATTATGCTTGAATTTAAATCATATAGATAAAATTCCAGCTTTTTATAACCCAGAAGGAGCTAGAGGAGAAGATGCATTTTTCTCTGTCAATTTGAAAAATTCAAAGATAATGAAAGTTCCAGTATATCATTTTCATGATGGATTTTTAAAATATACTAGCATTGTGAAGCAGAAGTATCCTAAAACATTAAGAAAAATAAAAACAAGTGATGAAGAGGTTGAACAAAGATTTTTAAAAGCATCAAGAGGGTGGATAAAGTATAAACCACTTTTATTATATGTAGTAAATAATGAAACATATAGAGAAAAAATAAAAGAAAATCATGAAAAATTATTAAAAAGTGTTCCTGAAATTAATAAATTATTTGGAAATGATGTATTTAATGTACTAATTTCAGATTTAGAACAATATGATAAAGATGTAAAAAAGCATTATCATGAATTTATTACTACAAACGAAGTATGGGATAAATTAAAAAAAGTATAGGTGATAATAAATGAATAATTTACAATCTCTAAGAAAAAATGAATTTAATTTAAGAGAAGAGAGACTAAAAAATGCAAAAAAGCAAAATCTTAGGTATCAAAAAAGAGAAAAACAACATTTAAATATAACATATGTTATGACTTGGACTGGAGTATGTGGGGGTTCTAAAATTATCTTGGAACATGCAAACAGACTAACCGATAGAGGTCATAAAATTACACTAATTTCACATGATAATAAGCCAGTATGGTTTAATTTAAATGAAAAAGTTGAGTTTATACAAGTACCATGGGAAAGTGTGCTGTGTGAGTCGATTCCAAAAGATACAGACGTTATTGTTGCAACTTACTGGAGAGAAATATATGAATGTGTAGAGCAAAAAATTGCACCAGTAATTTACTTTGAACAGGGAGATTTTCATTTATTTGATTTAGAAAAAGTAGATAATAGAACCTATAACTATATTAATAAAGCACTAAAAACGATTCATTTTACATATACAGTTTCTAGTTTTGCAAAAGCAAAATTAAAAGAAGTATATAATACAGAAGCAAAAGTAATACCAAATGCAGTAGATGACAAAGTATTTTATTATGAGCCACATAAAAAGAATGAAGTACCAAATATTACAATAATAGGTTCAGAAGAAGCAACATTTAAAAGAATTCAAAACATTATAGACGCAATAGAAATAGTAAAAGAAAAAGGTTATAACATAAAGTTAAATTGGATAACACCAACTAAACCAGAGAAAAATATAAATTTATTGCCTATTATTAATCCACCACAAATAGTAATAGGAGATACATTAAGAAAGACAGATATTTATATTTGTGCCTCTATGTATGAAGCTTTTTGTTTACCAGTATTGGAAGCAATGACTTGTGGTGCCGCAATTATAACTACCAATAATGGCGGAAATATGGATTTTATTGAGGAAAATAAAAATGCCTTAATAATCGAAAAAGACAATATTAATGATATTGTACAAAAGGTAGAAACATTATTGAATAATCAAGATTTGAGAGAATCTTTAGTAAAGAATGGAGTTGAAGAAGCAGCGCGATATTCTTGGAATATTACAATAAATAAAGTAGAAGAATATTATCAGGAAATCGCCAATTATGTAGTAGAATAGGGTGATTTAAAGTGTATAAAATAAAGGAATTTGAAAACAGATATAACGAAGAAGTAAATAATTTTATTATATCTGTGTTTGTTGAAGAATATGGATTTGAAGAGTGCAGAAAAGAGCTAGAAGAACAAAATAATAATGAATACATCCAAAATGGTGGAGGATTATGGATCGCAGTAGATGAAGATGATAATGTGATTGGAACCATAGGATTAAAGAAACACAATGAAAAGGAAGTAGAGTTAAAAAAATTATATGTTAGAAAAGATTATAGAAGCAAAGGCTTATCAAAAGAACTATATAATATCATGCTTGAAAAATCAAAACATGATAAGTTTGATCGAATATTTTTAGGAACGTATGATAAACTTGAAACTGCAATTAATTTTTATTTGAAAAGAGGATTTAGTCCAATAGATGAATTATATGAAGAAGATACGGGTGCTAGATATTTTGAATTATATATATAAGATGACAATATATATATAATTCAAAATATAAAGTAAATGAATTCTTTAAGTGAGGAATGAATATGTATATAATCGTAGGACTGGGAAATCCAGAACCAGAATATGCCAATACAAGGCATAATATGGGATTTGATGTAATTAATAAAATAGCAAAAAAATATGGAATAGAACTAAATAAGACAAAATTTAGTTCTATTTGTGGTACAGGAATAATAGAAGGAAAAAAAGTAATCTTAATAAAACCACAAACTTTTATGAATAATAGTGGAGAAGCGGCTATCGAATTCGTAAGATTTTATAAAGAGCCATTAGAAAATGTAATGGTTATCTATGATGATATGGATACCGACATTGGAAAAATAAGAGTAAGAGCAAAAGGTGGACCTGGATCACATAATGGAATGAAATCTATGGTAAAAGAACTTAATTCCGAAGAGTTTCCACGTATTCGAGTTGGAATAGGAAAGCCAGTAAATGAGTTTGACAGAATAAATTATGTAATCGGAAAAATTCCAAACGAAGAATATATCGATTTACAAGTAGGCGAAGATAATGCAGCAGAAGCGGTAATATATTGGCTTGAACATGGAATAGATAATACAATGAATACATATAATGTGAAAGATTAAACACAATAGAAAGGATAATTAATATAATGCAGGAATTATTAATTGATGTAAAAGAAAATCAGAAAAATATATTATTGGTGGAAAATGGTAAGCTAATAGAACGATATATAGAAGAGCAAGGACAAGATAGATTAGAAGGTGATATCTATTTAGGAATTGTTAAAGATGTATTACCAGGTATGCAAGCTGCTTTTGTTGATATTGGAAAAGAAAAGAATACTTTTATCCATATTCGAGATGTTATTCCAAAAGTAAGTGATGAAACAGGAAATAAGAACGAAGACTTTACAAATTATAACATACGAGATTACCTAAAAGAAGGAGAGTCAATTTTAGTTCAAGTAAAAAAGGATAGTACAAATAAAAAAGGTGCAAGGATATCGGCTCATTTAAGCATTCCAGGTAGATTTGTGGTTATTATGCCTGGAGAAAAATTTGTAACAATTTCACAAAAGATAGAAGATGAACAAGAAAGAAAGAGACTAAAAGAAATAGTAAATAAATACATACCAGAAGAAATGGGAGCAATTATTCGAACGGCAGCAATAGGAAAAACAGAAGAAGATATAATAGAAGACCTTACGAAAACAATAGAAAAATATAAAAAGATAGAAGAAGCTTTTAAAGCAGAGGTAAAAAAAGTAAATAGTATAAAACCAAAAATTTTGTATAAAAGTGAGAATATTATACAAAGAATACTAACTGATTTAATGGACCAAGACTTAAATAGAATTATTATAAACAGTAGTGAAATTTATGAAGAAATTAAAGAAAAACTAAAAGAAGAAAATAAAAAGATAAAAGTAGATTTACAAGAAAATATTTTGGATATGTATAATCTAAAAAAACAATTAGAAGAGTTAGAAAATAGAAAAGTATGGCTAAAATGTGGTGGATTTATTACTATTGATAAAACAGAAGCCTTAACAGCAATTGATGTGAATTCAGGCAAATATACAGGCAAAAAAGACTTAGAACAAACAATTTTTACTGTAAATAAGGAAGCTACTATTGAAATTGCAAAACAGCTAAGATTAAGAGATATTGGCGGAATTATTATCATTGACTATATTGATATGAAAGAGGAAGGAAACGAAAATAAAATAATAGAGCTATTTAAAGAACAGTTAAAAAAAGACAGATCAAAAACACAAATTGTTGGATTTTCAAAATTAAATTTATTAGAGATGACGCGTAAACATATGTGTAGCAATGATTAAAAAAATGAGAAATTGGGGACAGTCCCAATTTTCTCACTTGAACAAAGGGGGACACTCTTAAAAGTTCAAATCTTTGAACTTTTAAGAGTGTCCCCTTTGTTCTCTCCTTTGTTCGCATTAAGTATTACCTAAAATTAATTTTAACTCCTCATGCCTTTTTACTTTTTGTGTTGTTGTTTTTATTAAAGGAACTTCTGTAACAATAATTTCTCTAATATATTTGTATGCTGGCATTTTATGATTTACTTCATTTTTTATATCATTCCAAATGATATTTTTAATCTCTTCTTGGTTAGAAATATCTTTATGTATTTCATTAAAATGGTCTTTGTTATACACAATTTTTGCACATATTTTGTAATCTCCATCTGCTTCTGGTCTACCGAATACCATGCTTTCTGAAACATAAGGTAATTTGTTAACAAGTATTTCAAGTTCTTCTGGAAAAATATTCTTTCCATTTTTTAACACAATAACATCTTTTTTTCTGCCAGTAATAAATAAAAATCCATCTTTGTCAAAATATCCTAAATCTCCAGTGTAAAACCATCCGTCTTTTAAAACATCAGCAGTTGCTTCTGGATTATCTACATATTCAAGCATTACCGTTGGAGCCTTTACCGCAATTTCTCCAATTCCGTCACTGTCTGGGTTATCAATTTTTACATCAATACCAGGTAAAGGAAAACCGACAGAACCACATCGTTTATACTTATCATTTTCTCCAGCAATAACAGGAGATGTTTCAGTAAGTCCATAACCTTGTAGCAAATTAATTCCTAAGTCTAAAAATCCTTGAATGGCATCTTTACTCATAGCAGCGCCACCTGCAATTAAAATTCTTAGTTTTCCACCTAGATTTTCTAATACTTCTTTAAAGACTTTTCTACGTAAATCAATACCTACTTTTAGCATCCCATTACAAACTTTAGTCATACTTTGGACTAATTTCGTTTTTCCTTTTTCTTCTATTCCTTTTTTAATTTTTTTGTACATAATTTCAAGCATTAAAGGAACACACACAAATCCTGTGACTTTAAATTCTTTTAAGTTCTTTTGAACATATTTAATTCCGTCACAAAAAGCAACAGTAATACCAGAAAAAGTTCCATACAAGAAGGTACAAGTAGATTCAAAAGTATGATGCAATGGTAGAAAAGATAAAAATGTATCTTCTTTACGAATATCCGTCATTTGCGCTAAGGCATAAATATCTTCACAGATGTTGGATTGTGACAATGCCACTGCTTTAGAAATAGAAGTAGTACCAGAGGTAAATAACATGATAGACATTTTACTATTATCAATTTCTACTAAATCATATTTATTATCTCCATTAATAATAAGGGAATGTCCCTTTTCAATTAAGCTAGCGTAACTTGTGAATTGATCTAAATTGTCCATACAAATATAAGAGGACAAACTAGAATTTTTTGATGATGCTATTTTTTCAAAGACTTCTGAATACTTCTTGTCAAAAATAACAGCCTCTGCTTTACTTCGAATAATTATACTTTCTATTTCATTATCTGGAAGAGCTCTATCTAATGGAACTACTATCATATCAGAAGTAGTAACAGCTAAATAACTTACACACCATTCATAACGATTAGGTGAAATTATTGCCACTCTCTTTTTGGATAATCCTAAATTTAAAAGTGCAGTACCTAGAGATTTTATATCATCTGCAAATTTTCCATAAGTGATTTTTATATGCTCTTCAGAAGAAGGTGTTTCCTTATACTCAAAAGCAATGTCATTTGCATATAAAGTGGAATATCGATTCACCAAATCTCTAAAATCCTTCATTTTAACAGAATCGTATAATTTTCTTTTATACTTGCTCACAAATATCATTCCTTTCCTTAATGGAATTTTCTGGATATATTGTATAATAATAAAAGGATTTATTCAAGTATTTTAATAAGATTTTGAATGCGTAGTCAAATACTACGTTACAAATGTCCTTTAGAAATATTGTTTTTTACCTTTACGTATGATATAATTTTACACATAGAAATTGTAGATACAGTGTGTGTTTCTTTTACGTTACATACCTAATTGTTACAATTTACAGCTTGTTCTAAGATATCGTAGCAATGTATATTTTAAGTTTATGTTTCCGGCCCCAACATCGTACAAACTGTATAAACTCTACTTGTGTTTCGTTTAACAGTTTGTAAACTTGTCGGTCCCCACCTTAAGCACTCCAACATGAACTTAAAATATACATTGCTACGATCCAAAACAACCGTGAATAGTAATAACTTAATACATAACTAAAATTTTAATTCAACTATATAAAGTAAAAAAAGGTTGAGAGATAATTAATTTTTTTAACTAGTTTTGTGGTTTTGAAAGGAACGTGAGCAAAATGCCAAGGAACAGAAGAAATACAAGAAGAATAAGAAGTATAAAAGAGGTATTAACTACAAAAACATTTTTAACAATAGTAGGAATTTTACTACTTGTTATTACTACCTGTATTGTAATTAATTCCTATAAGCAATATCAAGACAAACAGTTACTTGCTAAACAAAAACAAGAAATAGAAAAGCAATCCGAGGAAATCTTTTCACAAATTAATGATAGCATTGCACAAACAAACCAAAACATATCCGAATCGGATGTTATTATCCAAATGTCTGCAGTAGGAGATATTTTGTGTAGTGGGGCAATGTTAGAAGATGCATATAATGATGCAACCAATTCCTATAACTTTTCCCACATGTTTCGTAATGTAGCAGGATTTATTGATGATGCAGATATCATAATGGGAACGATGGAAACAGGAATTATAGAGGGTGAATATAATGATAAAAAAGCACCAATTGAATTTGCAAAAGCAGTAAAAGATTCTGGCGTAAATTTAGTTACTATTGCGCACAATCATAGTTTAGATAATGGTGTAACAGGAATACAAGAAACGAAGGATAATCTAGAAGAACTAGGATTTTCTGTAGTAGGAGACAAACTAGAAACATCAAATGCAGTTCTTATCAAAGAAGTAAAAAATACAAAAATTGCTTTTTTAACATATACTTGTTTTCTAGATGAAGAAAAAGCTAAAACACAAGAAGAAAAAAATTGTATTAACATGTATAGCGAGGAACAAGCAAAATCAGATATTGAATATGCAAAAGAAAATGGAGCAGAATTCATTTGTGTACTAATCCATTGGGGAGACGCAATATCGGAAAATGTAAGCAATGAGCAAAAAGAAATAGCTGACTTTTTAGTGGAAAATGATGTAGATATGATATTAGGAGCACATCCATCCGTTGTACAACCAATGGAAGTAAGGCAAAACGAAGATGGAAAAAATGTATTTATAGCTTACTCCATAGGAACATATATTTCTACGTTGAGTTCAGAAGAAGCAAGAACAGAATTGGTTTTAAACATAGAGTTACGAAAAAACGGAAAAGATGGAACTGTATCTTTAAACAAAGTGGATTATACACCAATTTATATGCTGGATAATGGAGAAGAAGCAGAAAATCGTTTTGAATTAATAGATATGAAAAGTACAGCTACAGCATATGCAGAAGGAAACACAACAGCAATTACAAGAGAAACCTATGATAAATTAGTAAGTGCATTAAATAGATTAAATGAAATTTTGACTTAATTCCAAATTGGGGACAGGCCTATTTGTCCACTCTTTTCCACAAATACGCCTGTCCCTATTTTAGAAAAAAGTGGAGAAATAGGCCCGGCCTTAATTTGGAAAATTAGAAAGAGGTAATAGATGAAAATAGGATTTGTATCATTAGGATGTAGTAAAAATTTAGTAGATACCGAAAAAACAATAGGAATATTTAAAGCAAATAATTATGAAATTGTAAATAATCCAGAAGAAGCAGATGCCATTGTGATTAATACTTGTGGTTTTATTGAATCTGCCAAAGAAGAGGCAATAAATACCATTTTAGAAATGGCAGAGTACAAAAAGAATAAATGCAAATACCTTATTGTAATGGGATGTTTAGTAGAGAGATATAAAGAGGAACTTGAAAAAGCAATACCAGAAGTGGATTTATGGATAAAATATAGTGAGTATAATTCTTTATGGGAACAAATTGTAAATTTAATGGAAAAGGAAAAAGTACAATCTAATACTTCAAAACAACAATTAGAGAATACAAACAAATATCAAGATTTTAACAAAATAGAAGAAAGAGTTATTTCTACGGGAGAAAATTTTGCATATTTAAAAATTGCAGACGGATGTAGCAATAGATGTACCTATTGTGCTATACCATATATTCGTGGGCCACAGATAAGTAGAAATATGGAAGATATCTTAAACGAAGCTAAAAAATTAGCCGATAATGGATACAAAGAGCTTATTCTTATTGCACAAGATACTACTAAATATGGAATCGATATTTATGGCAAACCACGCTTGGCAGAATTATTACAAGAATTATGCAAAATTGATAAAATTCATTGGATTCGCTTTTTATATGCTTATCCAGAAACAATTGATGATGAACTAATTAAAGTAGTAAAAGAGAATGATAAAATTTGTAAATATTTTGATATTCCAATCCAACATATTTCTGATACAGTCTTAAAAAGAATGAATAGACAAAGTGATGGGAAATCAATAAGAAGATTAATACAAAAATTAAGAAAGGAAATTCCAGAGGTAGTGATTAGAACTACGGTTATGGTAGGATTTCCAGGAGAGACAAAAGAAGATTTTGAAGAGCTATATCATTTCTTAAACGAGGCTAAATTTGATAAATTAGGTTGTTTTTCATATTCAAAAGAAGATGGAACACCTGCTGCAAGAATAAAAGAACAAATACATCCTATGACGAAAAAAAGCAGATATAACAAAATTATGAAATTGCAACAAGAAATATCAAAACAAAACTTAGAAAATCAAATTGGAAAAGAAGTAGAAATATTAATTGAAGGAAAAGCTTTTGATGGAAAAACATATATAGGAAGAAGCAGTATGGATGTACCAGAAATAGATGGTGTTGTGTATGTGAATACAAAAAAAGAATTACACATGGGAGAGTTTGTAAAAGGAAAAATAGTAGATGTGAGTAATTATGATTTGATTTGCAAATTGTAAATGCATATTGTTAAAATGAAAAATATATTTTCAAAAGTTCTTGAAATAAAGGCAAA
>CAMMEP010000021.1 GCA_946495905.1 uncultured Clostridium sp. | reverse complement strand
TTTTGCATTAATGCTGGAAAACAAATAGTTATCCTGTAATTTTAAGAAATTTTCATTTATCTTAATCATCTTACCTTTCCTCCCCGCTCTATGTATTTCCAAATTATTAATGTAGCTAAGTTGCATATTAAAAATTTTAAGAAATATACAACTTAGCTTTATCTAATACTTTATATTTTTATATAATCTCTTCTATTTTTCCTTCATATACAGTAGTTGCTGGTCCTTGCAAATAAATATGATTATCCTTACCCCATTCTATTTGAAGCTTTCCTCCAGGAAGTGTTACCGTTACATTTTCATCTGTATAACCATTAATTCCAGAGGCTACTACAGCTGCAGAAGCTCCTGTACCACATGCAAGTGTTTCTCCTGCTCCTCTTTCCCATACTCTAACTTTTATATTATTTTTATCAATTATTTGTACAAATTCTACATTCGTTCTATTTGGAAATATTGGACTATTTTCTATAATTGGTCCATACTTTTCTATTGGCAACTGTTCCAAATCTTCTACAAATGTCACTGCATGAGGATTTCCCATTGAAACTACCGTAAATCTCATTTTTTTATCTTCCACATCTATATCTAAATTTTTATTAAATGGTTCATATACATCATAAGGTATATTGGTATCTTGAAAAATTGGTTCTCCCATATCTACAATTGCTTCATTACATTCACCAATTTCATTTTCTATGATTTTTACTTTTTTTACTCCTGCTAAAGTGTCTATTGCAATTTTATCATTTTCAGATAATTTATGGTCATGAACAAATTTAGCCACACAACGTATTCCATTACCACACATTTCTGCCTCACTACCATCACTATTAAATATTCGCATTTTAAAATCTGCATTATCATTATCGGGTTTATTAATTAGAATTAATCCATCTGCTCCTATTCCAAAATGTCTCTCACTTAATTTCTTTGCCATTTCTGGAATGTTGTGCAATTTCGTTCCATCTGTACAATCTACATATATATAATCATTTCCAAGACCTGTCATTTTTGTAAAATTTAGCATAGTTTCCTCCTATCTAGAGTACTTTTGTACTCTATTCTAAAGTTTCTCTTAAGATTAATATATGCTAATTTTGGAAATTTATACAAAAAAATAGACTAGTTATTAAAACTAATCTATAACTTGTAAAATGCTACACACATGCACATAGCCAGGAACTAATTAGTCCCTGGCTATATTCCAGCTTATACGATATTATATTTCTTTGCCATCTGTCCGATAAAGTGCAATCTCATTCTCGTCTTTCTCAACAACATAAACGGATTCATTGTGATATTCCTTTTTGTAGCAATTCACCCCTTTAACAGAAAGCACAACTTTTCCATCTGGATCGATAACGACAATATAATTGCCCTTTTTGCAGATATGAGAAAATTTACCGTCCCGGTTTTTACAACCATCCGCAATTTTCTCAAGTGTACATTTATTATATACTTCTTTTTTATATTTACTTGAATCATAGTATGCAAGATAAACAGGAATATTTTTCTTGTATCCAACAATTATATATTTACGTCTATACCCCCAATAAACTCCATTCAAACATATAACATATTGGTCAACATCAGCTTCGTTAATTATAGGAATAAATTCATTATCTTGCAACACATATAGTACTTTGTCAGCAAAAAAGAACATAGCATTAGTTTCATCGCTAAACACATGGCATTCAATTCCTTTTTTGCTGTGCAAGTTTTTACATACATATGCATCTTCAGTAATATTAATATAAAACACTTGAACAACTTTGTCGTTGACTACTTCGTATACAAAACAAGATTCGTCATCGATTCCATGTATTTCATCTTTCTGAATGGGTCCAAATAAGTACTCAATATTTTTTGTGTAATAATAAATTCCATTACTATTAACCACTTTCACAAATGTGATTTTTTCCTGTTTTATGACTTTTACATATGAAACTCCACCAGGAATATCGAATTTAGATGAACCAATAAAAATACTGCTGTCATCATAAAATAACATGTATCTATCTAATTTCCTGCATTTAGAAGGAAAAGTTCCCAGCAGTTTACCTGATTCACCAGTAACGTGATACTTATTGTTACCTTCTTTGGAATCTGCATAGAACAGATTATTCTCGAAACAGATTTCTGTATAGCCATTTTCATAAGATATAACATGGCTAACTTCTGTCTCGCTGACATATATGATACCACATCTTCCAAAAGACATATATTTAACATAATGCCCTTCGGGATAATTGGTTGAAGAGTAGCAATCAATGAAAGTAATATCTTCGGGAATAGTAACACAAGACGATGATGCTAATGCATAGAGCTTGCCATTAGTTTTCCAAAACCTTACTGTATTTGAGTTGTACTCCAATGTTATTAACTCCACAATATCTTCTTTTGAAGAGTTAATAGTAACTTTGCTTGTTTTTTCAACAGCAATACGGCCATCCTCTAACCGAAAATAGTTAATTCCATTAATTATTTCGAAGTTTTGAGGTAAAATCTGTTTAATTTTTTCCATATCAATTCTCCTTGTCTGCTATTTAAATTTTACCTAGATTCCATTTGTATTCTCCTCCACTAATTGTTTTTGCAATTAGTGCTGAGATATACAATTCGTCTGTTATGACTTTCCTTAAGAAATCGACGTACAAATAATATCCATCCAATTTTCCATCATCAATTAATCGGTAGAAATCGGATATTAAATCAATTGTAGTTTCAGCTGATTGGTCTTTAAAATCCAAAACTTGAACTGGTTCTTGATTTAATCTTTTGGCAACCATTGGGTGATAATTTTTGAATGTATATCCATTTCCTATTGTTCCACCAGAACCAGACATTGTATTAAGAATCAATTGACTACTAAACAAACTTCCTTGCTGTATATGCATAGTTAATTCGTTTGTACGTCCTTGATCGTTATAGTTGTTAAAGTCATAGTGGCTTCGCGTTCTATTGCTCTTTCCACAATGAATTAAGTCTACAATAATATCACAAAACTTTTTATCATTATGGTAGAGTGTATATGAAATGGTTACATCCATTTCTGCTTCTAAAGCAATATCGGATACGTCCTCAGTTTTCAGCTTAGAGTGTAACAGTTTGGCATTAATTCTATTCGCTTTGGACTTTAGCATATCACCAACAGTATTACAGTTTATTATTTTGCAAACGCATTGCACATTTTGAGTATCACATCCAAATTCAATAAATCCAGCTACAACATCCAAAATATGATATCCTGTATGTGTTAGTTTTCCAAATCCATCCGAATATCCGTGAGAACCACATTTCAGTTCTACTTCATCATCAAAGCGGAATACACCATCATTGTGACTAATAGATATGTTTGTTACATCCTGCCCGAAAATTTCTTTAATAAGTTGTACGGAATTATATATATTTGTATATGTTTCCTGTAACTTTCTTCTTAAAGGTGTTAGGACAAAACATCTTCGTGATTCTTTGTGATTATGGCTTTCACGAATTGCTTGTATTAGCTTACGGTGTTTTTCGATATTGGCAAGAGCCATATCAATTGAACTAGATTGTGCCGGTGTAGCAATTATGGGCTTGTCACATATTACATCAGCTCCACATTTTAAACTCACTAAAGTATATTCGTAGTGAAATTTAGGTGGAGTTGAGATAATAACAATATCTACTCCATACTCTGTTATACACCGCTTTACTAACTCTTCATCACAATCTCTTTTTGATTTAATCCATTTAACATTATGTTCCGTAAAATAATCAAAATGAGAAATTGTTTTTTGGGAATAATAAGGATTTATTGGATCTAATATTCCCACCAGAGCAACATTGCTTTTTGCCTGTTTTATACTAGGAATATATGCCTGTCCACTCCATGTACCAGAACCTCCAATTATTAAGATTTTTTTCATGCTAATACCTCATTTATTTAGTGATTAGCAGTTACAATCACTGTAATCGCAATCGCAGTCACAATTACAATTGCAATTACATTCTCTTAATTTTTTCTGTATCTGCTCGAATTTTGCTTTTTCTTTTGACTCTTCACTGACATAGTTTCCTCCTCTTCTTGGAAGAGAAGTCTTATCTTCTTCAATTAAAGATGGAATCAGTTTTTCATTTTTCATAATGCACGCTCCTTTTCAGTTATAAAGTTTTAATTGCATTGTTTTCTATCAAATATGATAAAGTATCATTTGCATCTTCAGAAGAAATCTCAAAATATTTCATCAAATCTTCCTTTGAAAATGTATGATGCTGTATCATAAATGAATACAAAGGTTGAGTCACGAAGAATACATCTTTTTTTGAATTTATTCCTCTCATTCCAAAATCTTCTTCAAAGAAAAGTAATCCACTAAGAACTTCAAATGTATCGGTTAAAAAATAATCAAAACATTTTTCAGTCTCAGTTTCAAATTTTATCGGAAGATTTGTCTTATCCCGATAACACTTATCGGGGATTTCGTTGTTATGATCAATTCGGCATCCACCTAAACAAGAATATTTTGAATTGCAGTCATGGCATTCTGGTGGCAATTTTTTATCATCGATAATTCTCCAGTCATCCATACTTTCCCAACATTCTTGCAGAGATTTAGTACTTAAATTGCCATATGATACACTATCTCTTGCACAAGCTTTTACATCACCATTGTAGCCAATAGCTAGACTTGTTTTTCCAGCAAAACATTTTCTTTTAGTGAAAATATTGAATGTATCAGAACTATCACAAGAACATTCAGGATAAACAGTAAGAGAGTCTACAAACATAGAGTACTCTTGTTTGATAAAAATTAACTCTCTAAGGAGCTTTCTGAATTCTTGAAGAGTTAGTGCATAATCATCAAATTCACTAGAACCATTTATTGGTCTAGATGCCTTTGTTACATTAATAGCACTAAGCCCTAACTCATCATGTAGAAACATTGCGGTATCTACAACATAATCTTTGTTTAGTTTTGAAACTACCATATTTACAGATAGAGCTAGTTTGTTTTGCCTTGCAAGCTTTATGCCTTCGACTGTTGAGTT
Organism: uncultured Clostridium sp.; assembly: GCA_946495905.1. Taxonomy (GTDB): domain Bacteria; phylum Bacillota; class Clostridia; order TANB77; family CAG-508; genus CALXVA01. The sequence goes on along the minus strand of CAMMEP010000021.1, from coordinate 16,096 downwards.
GAAAGAACCTTCGACAGTGGTAATTTTATCATTGATTTCAGGTTTACAACATGGCAATGAAATTAAAAGACTAATATTATTAGCTTTAAAAAACTCTGCCATTTCCTGCGTTAGTAAAGCAGCATTTGTATTGATAGATATTTTAATACCTGCTTCAACCATTTTTTCAATGTATGGTTTTATCTCTGAAAACATCATCAATGGCTCGCCACCAGTCAGAGTTACTTTGAAAATATGATTTTCAATTAACTGATTAGTAACAATGCCATAGTCAATATGTCCAGAAACATTTCCACATATTCGCCAGTAATTGTAACAATGAAAACATTTATAGTTACAATTTGGAGTCAATTCCCACTGCACATTTGTCGGGCCTTTTAGTTTCCGAAATCTCATAAAGTATAACCTCCTCTTAAAAATTATTTAATTTTCAATGTGCTATTGCTTAAAATATAATTCTAAACAATTGGAAAATAATAAATATTTTACGGAGACATTATATCACGGATTTATGTTGATTTCAATAATTTTATTAGATTTAAATCAGTATTTCCAACACTTTCAATAGTTTTATCATCAACGAGTTTCTTTAATATTCTTCTAACAGTTCTATCTGCTATTCCATTTTGTAATACTTTTTAGATACTCTACCCCAACTATTGACTTTGAGCCAAAAAAAGAGTACCTATAACTAGGTACCTTTTTGGTGGCTTGAAGTGGAATCGAACCACTGACACAGGGATTTTCAGTCCCTTGCTCTACCAACTGAGCTATCAAGCCATTTAAGTATAATCTAAAATCGATTTTTTCCTATGCAATAAAAAAATGGCGACCCGGAACGGGCTCGAACCGTCGACCTCTAGCGTGACAGGCTAGCGTTCTAACCAACTGAACTACCGGGCCATATATAAAATGTGTTTAGAAGCAAAAATGGTGGGCGCAATAGGGCTCGAACCTATGACCTCCTGCTTGTAAGGCAGATGCTCTCCCAGCTGAGCTATGCGCCCATTTCCTTCGACTTGTTTAGTATACTAAATTTTTTAATACTTGTCAATACATTTTTGAAATTTTTTTATACTTTTTTAGTAAAACTCAGGAGGATAAAATTATTTAATGATAATATATATTCAAAGTCCGCGCAGAGAGGTCTTAAATAAAAAAGTGAGCGGAGCAGGGAGCTCCGTCGGGACGAAGCGAATTTTTTTATTTAAGACTTCTCGTTGCAGGACATATCTAACTTTAGTATTATTAAATAATTTTATCCTCTTGAGTTTTACTACTTTTTTTGAATTGCAACAAACTTCTATTTTAACTCCTCTATTGCTCTTTGTAATTGTGTATCATTTTCATCTATCATTTCTGTTATTCCATTATCTAGTTCTACTGCTATATCTGGTTCTATTCCTACTTCATTTATTTTATTTCTATTTGGTGTACAATACTCATCTGTGGTTATCTTTAGACCACTTCCATCAGATAAACGATATAAAGTTTGAATAACACCTTTTCCATAAGTTTTAACACCAATGATAGTAGCTTTATCATAATCCTTTAAAGCTCCTGCTAATATTTCTGAAGCACTAGCAGAGTTTTCATTTACTAATACAACAATTGGAACATCTATTATTGGATCTTCTTTTGATTTTATTTCTGTTTCTTCTCCATCTTTGTTTGTCTCAATTAATAGTGTACTATCTTTATCGCATATCATTTCTAAAATATCAATTGCTTCGTCTACTACACCACCACCATTATTACGAATATCGATAATTAGTGAGGTAGCTCCTTGTGATTTTAATTCTTCATAATTTTCCTTAAATTCTTCTGCTGCACCACCATCAAAATCTTCTATTTGTATATAAGCAATATTACCTTCTACCATGGTTGAATTAATATGGCTAACTTCTATTTTTCTTCTTTCTACTTCAACTTCAAAAGTTTCTTCTCCTCTTGTAATTTCTAATTTAACTTTAGTTCCTTCTTCTCCTTTAATCTTGTCTGATATTTCACTTACATTATCAACCGTTACTTCTTCGCCATCTACTTTTGTTATTAAATCTCCTTCTTGTAATCCTGCTTCTTCTGCTGGAGATCCTTCCATGGGTTCTACAATTGTTATCGTACCTTCTGTATTATTGGCAACCATGTAAATTCCTATTCCTACATAGTTTCCCATTGCTGTGTTGTATTCTTCGTCCATCTCTTCAGGGGTATAATAAACTGTATATTGGTCACCAACACCAGCCACATAACCTTTAATAGCTGTCTCTAGCATTTGCTCATCATCTAATTCTCCAATATATTTGTTTTCTAGTATAGTTCTTATGGATGCCAATGTCTTTTCAATCCCCGTAGTTCCATCTCCAGATGCTATACTATCAATGCTAGAGGATGATGTAAATCTTTCATTAACCAATATTGCTGTCATTAAAGAAGATAATAATGCCGTGATTATAATAAGCATTATTGCTCTATAAATTCTCTGTCCTTTACTTGTTTCCATCTTTATCATTTCCTTTCTCTTTCTTCCCCTTTTAGTAGCTTTGACCTACATTATATTCTTATTATTTTTATTCTGTCCCTATTCCTTTTTTGTATACAACAAGGTTAATTTTCCTTAGTTTGTAAATATTCGCGAAGCCACTTTTTTGTATTCAATAGTATTGATTTCCTTCCAATTAATTTTGAAAGGAAACCAAACATACAATAGATATATATCTTATGGAACTTTTACATAATTTAAAGGATTTGTATAATTTCCATTTACTCTAACTTCAAAATGTAGATGTGGTCCTGTGGAGTTTCCTGTGGAGCCAACTGCCATTATGGTATCTCCTTGTTTTACTTCATTACCAACTTCCGTTAGAATTTCATTACCATGTCCATATAATGTTACTATTCCATCTCCATGGTTAATCATAACACAGTTACCATACCCTCCTAGCCATCCTGCATAGGTAACTACACCGTCCGCTGCTGCTACTACTGGAGTTCCAAGTGGTGCTCCTCCAATATCAATTCCTGTGTGCTGTTTTACAACACCTTGTATTGGATGCTCTCTTACACCATATTCTGATGTAATAACAGTTCCACTTATTGCAACTGGCCATAGCATCTCTCCACCTGTGTATTGAATGTCTGCATCAATATTGTTTGTTGCAGCAAGTATTTGTGCTTCAATTTGAGCTTGTTCTTGTTTATATGCCGTTATTTGCTCTTGTAATTTCTTTTCATCTTCTGATAGATCATCTATATAACTTTGTTTCAAGGTTTTCATATTATTTAATACAATAGAAGTTTGTTCACTTTTTGCTTTTACAATTCTTATTTCAGATTGCTCATTTTCAAGTTTTTGCTTTGTTGTTTCTATATTGTTTTTTTCTTCTTGCACTTGTTTTATTAATTGATTATCATATTCTACAATTTCTTCTATAACATAATATCTTGATACAAAGTCTGTTATGCTTTCTGATTTTAGTAAGACATCTAAGTATTGAATATCACCTGATTCGTAAATAGCCACTAATCTTTTTGCTAATAAATCGCTCTTTTCTTCATAACTCTGTGAAGCTATTGCTAGTTTTTCTGTAGCTTCATCAATGGAAGCTTGCAAAGTTTCCATTTTGCTACCTAATTCTTCAATATCTGCTTCATACCCCATAATTTTGTCTTCTAATTCTTGTACTTTTAACATAGTTGCTGATAATTCATCTTGCACATATTCTAGCTCTGAATTTGCTTCTTCTATTTTATTTTCCACATCTTCTTTTTGATCTTCTAAACTTACTTCATTTGTTGCACTATTCGTCATTTCATTTGTGAGAGAATCTTCAGCAAATACAAAAATACAGAAATATTGAAATACTATAAAAATTAATATTATCGAAATTATCTTTTTCTTCATATTTGCCTCCTTTTCTTTCGCAATTGTTTTCAGTATTACTATTCACATCTGTTTTTTGTTGGAACAATGTATATTTTAATTTTATGTTGGAGCGCTTAAGGTGGGGACCGACAAGTCTACAAACTGTTAAGCGAAGCTGTTACAGTTTGTACGCAGTTGGGGGCCGGAAACATAAAATTAAAATATACATTGTTCCAACATTTAGAAAACACTGTGCAGTTTATATTATTAATAATATACTAAGCTTGGATGACTGGTATATAATAATGGATCTACTCTATACGAATTAGCGGTTCCGCCTATGTATACTTCATAATGTAAATGTGGGCCTGTACTAATTCCGGTATTTCCAGAGGTTGCAATTTGTTGTCCAGTTGATACAACATCTCCTTCACTAACACTATAGCCAGATAGATGTCCAAATCCTGTATAATATCCATTTCCATGGTCTATCATTACATAATTACCATATCCAGAAAGCCATCTTGCAATAATTACTTTACCATCTGCTGGTGCATAAACAGGTACATAGCTTACACCAATATCAATTGCACCATGGTTTGAAGATGCTCCTGCTGTTGGTGCTGTTCTATTTCCAAAGATAGAAGTGATAATGTTATAACTATAAGATAATGGCCATTCTAGCACTCCTTGGAAACTTCCAGTATATCCACCGCTACCACCAGAACTTGATGTATTTTGTGTTAATTTCTTTATTTCTTCATCTGCTTCTTTAATCGCTTCATTAAATGCATCAATATTTTCTTGTAGCTCTTTCTCTTCTGCAGATAAACTTGCTACTTTTGTTTCTTTTGATGCTTTTGCGCTTTGTAAGCTTTCATTTTTTTGTTCTACTTCTTGTTTTGATTCATCTACTTCATTCTTTTCTTTTTCAAGTTCTTGCTTTGCTGATTCTGTTTCTTCTTGTTTTGCTATAATAGAATCAATTACTTCTTGATCAGCACTTGCAAGTTCTTCTATTCTGTAATAATTAGAAATAAGAGTTGTTATATCTTCTGAAGAAAGAAGTACTTCTAGATAAGTAGTTTGTCCTCTTTCATACATAGCAACTAATCTCTCTACTAATAAATCTTGCTTTTCTTTTGTCTCTTTTTCTAATTGTGCTATTTCATCTTCTTTGTTTGAAATAGAACTTTCTAAAGAATCTATTTTGTCATTTAATTCTTCTATTTCGTTTTCATATTGTGAAATTTGTGCTGTTAATTCACTTATTTCATCTAATACCGCATCTTTTTCAGCAGTTACTTGCTCTTTTTGAGCTTCTGCTTGTTCTTTTTGTTCTTGTGCCTCTTCTTTTTGATCTTGTAATTCTTGCTTTGTAGCTGCTATTGCTGGTATAGTATACAAACACAGCATCATAAATACTAATACAATTGATAAGATTTTTTTCATCATAAGCAATCTCTCCTTTAAATTTTATCTAAAATTGTTTTTTAGTTCTAAATTATACTTCTAGGTATTTCTTCATCGAAATTGCACTACCAATAGCTCCAATGCCTGTTCCCATTATGATATATACAACAAGTAGCATTGAAAGCATATCAGAAAAGGTTAGTAGATTTAATCCCAATGTGGTTCCCATACTACTACTAATAATTTTATCGGCTACAAAGTTATAGGTAAATCCTAAAATAACGATTGAAATTAATGCTGCTATAATTCCTATAATAATACCTTCTACCATAAATGGCCATCTGATAAATCCATTGGTTGCACCAACATATTTCATAATTGAAATTTCTTTTCTTCTTGCATGTACCGTAAGTTTTATGGTATTAGCAATAATGAAGATTGAAATTAATATTAATAATACTAAAATAACACCGGTAGCTGTACGAATTCCATTTGCGATATTAACAAGTGTATTTACCGTTTGGTCTCCTGCTTCTATGCTTGCCACGTTTTCATAGGTATTAATTTGTGCTTGTACATTTTCATTTTGTGTTAAATCCGTTAATGTAATTACGAAAGATGCTTTAAATGGATTTTGATCTCCAGAATAAGGATCTAATACCGAAGCTGAATCTCCTAGCCATTCCTTCATGGAATTTAGTGCTTGTTCTTGCGATACATATTCTACGGTATTTACATATTCTGTCCCTCTTATCTTTTGTTCTAGTTCTGCCTCTTGTTCTGGTGTTGCATCTGGATTAATAAACACCTGCATTGCTTGGTCTGATTGAACTTGTTCTATAATATAATTTACATTTTCTCCTATTAAAAAGAAAATACCAAAGATAAACATTGTTGCACACATTATGATAATAGACGCCGCTGTCGATTTTTTATTTTTAAAAAAGTTTCTAAAACCTTCCCCTATTAAATAACCAAATATACTATATCTCACTATCATACCCACCTTTTTTATCATCTCTTATTATATTGCCTTTTTCTATCTGAATAACTCTTTTCTTCATTCTATCTACTATATCTTTTGCATGTGTTGCAACTACTACAGTTGTTCCTCTTGCATTAATGTCTTTTAGTAAGCTCATAATCTCCCATGCAGTATCTGGGTCTAGGTTTCCTGTAGGCTCGTCCGCAATTATCATGGATGGATTATTTACTAATGCTCTTGCTAACGCTACCCTTTGTTGCTCACCACCGGATAATTCATTTGGATAAACTTTTGCTTTATCACTTAATCCTACTAGTGACAATACCATTGGCACTTGTCTTCTAATATGCTTTGGTGTTGATCTTACAATATACATAGCATAAGCAACATTATCATATACGGTTCTATCTGGCAATAATCTGAAATCTTGGAAAACTACTCCCATACTTCTTCTTAAAAAAGGTACTCTTTTTGGTTTTAGGAAGGTAGTATCTTTTCCATTTATAATAATATGCCCTGAAGTAGGCTCTTCCTCTTTTAATATTAATTTAATTAAAGTAGACTTTCCTGAGCCAGAACTTCCAACTAAAAAAGCAAACTCCCCTTTATCAATCTTAAAATTTGCATTATGAACAGCTTCTGTACCTGTATCATATTTTTTACTTACATTTCTAAACTCAATCATACTTTTCTCCTTTTGTCTCTTAATTCACTCCTATATCATAACAATAAAAATAAATATTTGCAATAGTTTTTTGCAGAAAAAACAACATAAATTTTTCTTTAAAAATAATTTATGTTGTTTTTCCTCAAAATATCTCTTTATTCCTTTTCTTTTTATACGATTACCATTTTTTTCTAGGCTAATGCACTTATTGTAAAGTGTCGGAGCAATGTATATTTTAAGTTTATGTTGGAGTGCTTAAGGTGGGGACCGACAAGCTTAGAAAGTGTTTAACGAACGTTAGTGAGTTAATTACACTTTGTGCGATGTTGGGGGCCGAAAACATAAACTTAAAATATACATTGCTCCGACAAAAGGCAACTCAGTAATCTTTAATTTAATACCTTATTTACAATTGCCATACTATCTATTTTATAGTATTTTAAAAGTTCTTCTGCTTTTCCGCTTCTGCCAAAGCAATCTGGTATACCCATTCTTTCCACTTTCGCTGGATATTCTTCTGCTAATACTTCACATACAGCACTTCCAAGTCCGCCAATTACATTGTGATCTTCTGCTGTAATAATTCTTTTTGTTTCCTTAGCACATTTTACAATTAAATCTCTATCAATTGGTTTTATTGTATGCATATCAATTACTCTAACATTTACACCATTTTCTTTTAAGCTCTCTTGTGCTTTTAGTGCTTCTGCTACAGTTACTCCTGTTGCTATAATGCTGGCATCAGTTCCATCTCCTATTTGAACTCCTTTTCCTATTTCAAACTTATCTGCAGCATCATAAATTATAGGAGTTGCCATCCTGCATAGTCTTAAATAAACTGGTCCTTTTATTTTTGCTATTTCTCTAACAACCCATCTTGTTTGAATATCATCCGACGTACACATTACTGTCATATTTGGCAAACCTCTCATCAAGCTTAAATCTTCTAACATTTGATGAGTTGCTCCATCTTCTCCTACTGTAATTCCAGCATGTGTTGCACAAATTTTCACATTTAATTGTGGATAGGCAATACTATTTCTAATTTGCTCGTATGCTCTTCCTGCTGCAAAAACTGCAAATGTACTTGCGAATGGAATTTTTCCAAATGTAGAAAGTCCAGCAGCAATCCCCATTAGATTTTGTTCTGCAATTCCAACATTAATGAATCGGTCTGGAAATTTTTCTGCAAAAATTTCTGTTTTTGTTGCAGTGGATAAATCTGCATCCAACACTACAATTTCATTATTTTCTTCTCCTAGTTTTGCAAGTTCTTCTCCATAGCTTTGTCTAGTAGCTATTTTTTTATCTAAATTCATGTGATTTCCTCCTATTTTTTATTTTTCAACTTAACATTGCTGCATTTAATTCTTCCATGGCCATATTATATTCCTCTTCACTTGGAGCTTTTCCATGCCATCCGGCTTTATTCTCCATGAAAGAAACTCCTTTACCTTTTATAGTTTTTGCAATGATAATAGATGGCTTTCCTTTTGTTTGCTTTGCGGTAGTAATGGCATCAATAATACTATGCATGTTGTGTCCATCAATGTTTATAACATTAAATCCAAAACTCAAGAATTTTTCTGTCATATTATTCATTCCACCTACTTTATCAATTTCTCCATCAATTTGTAGATTATTGTTATCTAGGATAACGCATAAATTGTCCAATTTATTTTTACTTGCTGCCATCGCTGCTTCCCAAATTTGTCCTTCTTCTATTTCTCCATCTCCTAGTAGGCAATAAATTTTACAACCTGCTTTATTCATTTTAGAGGCAATTGCCATTCCTACTGCAGCAGATAGCCCTTGTCCTAAGGAACCTGTTGTCATGTCTACTCCTGGAACTTTATTCATATCTGGATGTCCTTGAAGATTACTTCCTATTTTTCGAAATGTTTTTAAATTTTCTTTGTCAAAATACCCTTTTTCTGCAAGAACACTATATAATGCAGGAGAAGCATGTCCTTTGGAAAGAACTAGTCTATCTCTGTTAGGGTCATTTGGCTTTTCTTCATCAATATTCATTTGATTAAAATAAAGTACCGTTAAAATATCTGCACAAGATAGTGATCCACCTGGATGTCCAGATTTTGCACTATATACTTCCTCTATAATACCTTTTCTCACTTGTACTGCTATTTTTTCAAGAGCAGTGACATCTGTAATTTTCATATTATCTCACGTTCCTTTCTTTTTTATTTTATTACTATTTACGGCTATTTTTTTAGTTGAATCAATGTATGTTTTTAATTTTATGTTGGAGTGCTTAAGGTGGGGACCGACAAGCTTACAAAGTGTTTAACGAACGTTAGTGAGTTAATTACACTTTGTGCGATGTTGGGGGCCGGAAACATAAAATTAAAAACATACATTGATTCAGTATTTTAGAACAAGCTGTAAATTGTAATTATTTTCTATTTATTCCACGACCTCATTTACAAGTTCATTTGTAACTTCATTACTGTCTATTATTTCGTTACTAATAACGTTATTTTCTTCTTGTTGTTCTTCATAAACTACTTCTAATTGGTCAATTAAATCTTGTAAACTTTGTATATCTTTTCCTATCATTTCAAAATCCATGTTTCCAGTAGATTCTTTCAAATTGCCATTTGCTTTTATAATAGCTTCAACTAAGTCTTCTATACTATCTGTGTTTTCTACTTCGATATCTACCGCATATTGAGATACTAGGTTTTTAAGTGCTTCGGTTATATTGTCGCCAATAGCAAGTTTGTTTCCAGAAGCTACAATTACTTTCTTTAATGTAGGAACTGAATCATCTTCATTAATATATTGCTGATAAATCGGTTCTACATATAAAAGTGTATTGTCTAATGGAACAATTACCATGTTTTTCGTTATTCTTGTTCCTGTCACATTAAGAGCTTCTAATTCGCTAGAAATTTCTTCATCTTGTTCAATTTGTGTATCCAATTGCATTGGACCTAAAATATTACTATCAGATGCAAATTTATAAATGGTAAGTTTTGGTACACCATCTTCGTAAGTTCCTACCACATAAGAAGTTATATTCTGCTTTCCATAAGGTGTAAATGGTAATACTAAGCCAAGTTTGCTTTCTTCAGAATCTACGGTTTTTACCATAGTATAATAGGCTTCAATATCCACTCCTGTTTTTGTCGTTGTTAGTCCAGTATTGTGGGTGGCAATATCCCATACATCATTTCCTCTATACAACACATCTGGTTGTATATCATGATATCTTTGCATAATTTCTGCTTGGATATTGTATAAGAATTCTGGATAGATAAATTGGCTGCTAATATCACTTGCTATTGGCTCGTCTGTAAATAAATCTGGATAGATTTTTGAGTATGCACTAGCGATTGGATCTGATTGATCTGTTATATAAAATTTAATGGTTCCATCATATGCATTAATCAATACTTTTACAGAATTTCTAATATAATTTAATTCTAGTTTCGTTAAAGTATCTAGTTGTACAGTCGTTCTTTGTGAATATGGATAATTATTTGATGTTGTGTATGCATCTAATACCCACATTAAATTTCCCTCATCATCTACTACCATATAAGGGTTCTCATCATATAATAGATATGGCATCAATGTTTTTGCTCTTTCTATGATGTTTCTATTAATTAGTATTTTACTATCTTCATTTATATTAGCAGAAAGGGCTAAATTCAAGTCTCCTTCTTTTATACCTAATATAAGTCTATCAATAAAGTTTAAGCTTAAGCCAGCCTCCCCATCATATACATTCTCTGCGTTTGTAGTGCTTGAAGTTGGATAATCAAATTCTTTTCTGTTATTACTATTTGTAACAATATTATTATTTGTTTGTAGTCCAAAATAAATTCTAGGTTCTGTAATAGCAACTACATCCTCATCTGAAGAAGCAAAATCTTTTTGTATTTTCTTCAAGTTTCCATTCGCATCCGTTTCAGTAGCTGAAGTAATAATAATACCATTTCCATGTGTATATTCATAAGTTTGATTATTATAGGTTCCATTTGTAGTAGATATTTCTCTTGGAGAAATATACACTAATTGTTGTTTTCCATTTACTCTGTAACTTGCTATTTTAGCAACATCATAAGTATAATATCCTTTTTCTGTTTGTATCGTATTTAAATCTTTTAACACCGTATCTTCATCTACAATTACAATGTTATTTATCGTATCATCTAAAGTATTTATTGTTTCTTGCGTAATGGTTTCTCCACCATTTTCAATAGTAAATACCTCTGTATTTATTCCATAAGCTTCCTTGGTATAGCTTATATTGTTTTGTATATTTTCTTTTTCTTTGTCTAGTTCGTTTGGAGTAACAAAAATAAGTTGGAAAACAGCCATCACAATTAAAAGGATAATAATATACGCTGGTACTACTAATATCCATGCAATAACATTTTTTGTTTTTCCTTTATTAAAGTTTCTTATTGCCATAAATACCGATAAAATAATAAGGATTGGTGCTATGGTATAGCCCCATAATTTTATGGTAACATCGGTCACTCCCGCTCCATAAATATAATAAGTAGTATCTTCCTGTAAGTTTAAGAATCGGTCAAATCCTATATCTTGTATTTTTACAAATACAAATAAAGCAAGGATAATAGATAGCAATTTTAAATTTGTAAATAATTGCTTTAGTAATTTACTTTTCTTTAATGTTTCCCTGTCTACTCCATCAAAGCATAAGTTAAAGACGGCAATATAATAAATAACAGTATAAATTGTTAGTCCTATTATAATGAAAATAGCATATAACAATATTGTTTCAATAAATAGCTTTTGGAACATAAAGTAACCAATATCTAATCCAAAAATAGGATCCACTTTTCCGAATTCGGTGCTATTTGCAAATAACATGTATTGATTCAATATCAATTCTGTTGTAATAGCACTAACTATAATAGATATAATAAATGATATTGATTTATTAGGAAGTTTAGGCGTGTCTTTTTTCTCTGCTTCGAAAAACGGCCTTAATGCTTTTTTTATCCTATTATTGTTCATATAAATAATGAAAAATAGTAGAACAAAATTAATGCCAAATGCAATTGCTGTATAATTTACATTTTGCCAGAATATACTAATATATTCCTCTCCAATTTCTAGTATTTCTAGATATTCGCCTCGATAAATAACATATCCCACGATTGCTACTAATAGGATAAATAATAATACAATATACATTCTTCTTTTACTTTTTTTCATTTTATCTGTGTGTTCCTTGGTTTGATTTTGTTCCTTACTATTTTTCTGGTTTTCTATCATCCCTGTTTTTTCTTCTTTGGTGGTTATTTTTTCTTCACTCATAATATCCTCCTATTTTTACGATATAACAAGGTTATTTTTTTATCTGACATATTTGCAATATAGAATGCTACTTCTATATTAACGCCTTTACAAAATCCCCACTATTGAATATTTCCATATCATCTATTTTTTCGCCAATTCCAATAAATTTAACTGGCATTTTGTTTTCATTTACGATTCCAATTACTACTCCGCCTTTTGCTGTACCATCTAGTTTTGTTAAGATTAGACCAGTGATATCTACTGTTTCTTTAAATGCCTTTACTTGACTTATTGCATTTTGTCCTGTTGTCGCATCTAGTACCATTAGTACTTCTTTAGAAGCATCTGGTAATTCTTTATCAATTACTTTCTTTATTTTGATAAGCTCGTCCATTAAATATTTCTTATTATGAAGTCTTCCCGCAGTATCACAAATTAATACATCTGCCTCTTTTTCTTTTGCAACTTTTATTGCATCAAATACAACAGAAGCTGGATCTACACCTTCTTCTCTTTTCACAATATCGCATCCTGCTCTATTAGCCCAAATTTCTAATTGTTCTACTGCTGCTGCTCTAAAAGTATCCGCTGCTGCTACTACCACTTTTTTGCCATCTTGTCTTAAGCGATTCGCCATTTTCCCAATAGAAGTAGTTTTTCCTACGCCATTAACTCCTACTACCAAGATGACAGATGGTTTTGTTTCCAAATGTAAGCTATTATCTACGGAATCTAATATTTCTTGTATTTCTTTTCTTAAAGCCTCTTTCACTTCTTCTGCATCTTCTATTTTTTCTTTTTTTATTCTATCCCTTAAATTACTAATTATTTTGGTAGATGTTTCTACTCCTACATCAGACATAATTAGTACTTCTTCTAATTCTTCTAGTAAATCTTCATCTACTTTTCGAAAGGCACTAAACACAGTATTCATTTTTTCTTCAAATGAATTTTTGGTTTTGCTTAGTCCTTGTTTTAATTTATCAAAAAATCCCATTGTTTATTTTCCTTTCTTTTCTTATTTTATTGTGTTAGTCTTAAATTGCTTATTTTTCTTGATTTTTATTTTTTCAAGCTAGTTTTTTCCTTGATTTCTATACTGTTTTTAATCCGTTTTTTCCTAACATTTTACATGTTATATTATATTATGTTTGGCAATTTATGTCAATGTTTATTTTTTCCTCTTGTAATTCTTAAGAAATGCGCCCTAAGAAGACATGTTGATTTTGTGAAAGTTAATGACAAATAGTGGAATAATCTATATGAAATTATATTGACAAAAACTTTAAAAGTATGTATAATGTGAGTATCTGTTAGGAGCAAGACCTAAGAGTGTTACTCATATTTTGTTATTTCGATATGAGAAAAGTCCTTGAGAGAAGACTCAAGGACAAACCAGCCTTTATAAAGGCTGGTTCTTTTTATTTATTCCCTATGAAATATTTTTTTAATCATATTAAAAATCTTAGTAAAAAAAGATTCTTTATATTCCACAAGCTGTACTTCATCACTTGTGAAATTATTTTTATTCCTTTCTTTTTTAAATAAATTATCTGAATTATATTTTTCTTTTAATTCGTTCTGATATACTTTTTCATTTTTGTCTAAAATTTCATCATATTCCGCTCTTTCTTTTTCTGTACAAATATAATTTCTATAAATCATTGCAAGCAATGCTTTTGTCTTATTTCTTAGTTTTATATTATCCAACCCTTGAGAATAATCAAAATTAGGTTTATAATCTGGCAATGATTGTTCATTTAAGAATTTCAAAAAATTAGCTGGAATATTTTCTTTCATTTCTTTTGGTAAATATTCTAATATACATAAAACTTCTGTTGTAGCTATTCTATATTCGTTCATTCCTGCACTACTATTCATTATCTGCTTTTTCCTTCCTTTTCTTCGGTTTCTCTATCTCGAGATGTTAAAGCCATACTTCTAGTTTCTTCGGTTATACTGTTTACCTCCGATAATCTTACATCTCCTATAGCATTAAGTAACTCATCTTTCTTTTTTATTTCAGATGACTGATTAATTAGTGAATATCCCTCATACCCTAAACAATCTATAAGATCTTTGTAATTTTCGATGTCCATACTATATTTTATCATATTCATATTAAAGGACTGTTCCAATACATTTTCAATTTTATCAAGTGGAGACATTTGAGATATATCCGGGAAATATATATCTTCATATTGCCTAAAGAAATCCTGTACATTTTCGTTTGGCATCCTAGATATAATCTGTCTTTTTTTACCATAATTTCTCGGGCTATTACTAGAAGGTAAAATATCTTTCTCTCTATCCGCCCAATACTGTGTTCTTATCATCAAATTTTCAATTTTTGCCTTACTTTCTGAGCTTCCATGCAATCTCCAATCTTCAAAATCTTCTTTATTTAATTCATTTAGTGTATATTGCATAAAACTAGATATATACCCTTGATAATTACTTGGAATTAATACTGACCTATATTTTTCTTGCATCTCTTCTAATGATATATTCATATAATCAGCCATTGCTTGTTCTTCTTCGATAGTATTCATTCCTTCTTCTATCATCAATCCAGTAGTCTTGTCACATCTTTGAATATATCTACCATCTTTCCCTTTATAAAAAGAATAAATAAACTCTGCAGTTCCTACTCTTTCTCTTAAAGTTCTATCTTCCTGCATTACAAATTCATCTTTTTCAGCATGCCAAGCGTGTCCAAGCTCATGAATTAAATGTGCCACATTAATATCCGTTCCAAAGAACTCTTTTTTATCGCCATCAACTTTTTGCATATATATAAAAGATTTTTTACCTTTAACTTGCAAGTTCTCATCTATTATAGGTTCTGAAACATACGCACCTGCACCAATTTCCTTTCCATATTCTCCCAAACTCGTATCTTCTTCTATTATGTGTGGATTAATATTTCCAATATATTGTTCTTTAAGCTTTTCATAGCCTTCCCTTGTAAGATTTTCAGTTACAACAATTGGCGTATGTCTTAACATTTGATAAAACAGATTTCTATCTTCTTGATTTGAATCTTTAAGCATCACTGTAACAACTCTTAATAGCACCGTTTTTAAGCTATCATTATTTTCTCTATCATTGCTATCATATCCAAATTTTACACATACTTCTTCAACAATATCATTTAATTCTTCTTGCATTAAATATTCTCCTCTTATGTTTTATTATATATTTCTTCTATTTATTTCTCTTATATTATTACATACTTATATTTTATTTTCAACATATTAATTATTATTTTTTGATATATAAATACCTAGAATCTTTAATTAGACTCTATGCTATTTGAACGACTTAGAGCTTCGAAAGTTTTCTAAGTAACACTCTATATATTTATGCCATATTAATGTAATAATTTTATTAATTTACCAAAATTGTATTTACAAATTAACTATTTTTCTTATAATCTCTTTATCTTCTATTTTATTAATTCCAAAACATTTTTTGCCCACATCCTTTATAGAAGCTCCTAAATGATACATTTCTTGATTATCTAAAACAATAAATCTATCGTGAAATTTATTTGTTTTAGCAATTTTTAGAATAGGATATTCTTTATTAAATTTTTGAATATCTATACTTTGAATATTACTTTTATTAGATGTTAAAATAACTACTTCTACATTATTCTTCTTTTTAGTGAGCATTTTTAAGACACTGTCATCAATATAATTGTCTATAATTAGTATTTTATTACTTGCTTTTTTTATAATATCAATAATAATACTATATGCATCATAGATTTGACCATCAAAAAATATTCTCTGTTTGATGTTTTCTTCAAATTGTAATTGATTAAAAACTTCATCAAATTTTTTATCATGTTCTAATAATTTAT
>CAMMEP010000020.1 GCA_946495905.1 uncultured Clostridium sp. | reverse complement strand
ACTTCAAAGTACTTTTGGTATTATTAATACTTTTTCGTTTCAAAGAATATCACACCTATTCATTATATTATTTGATTAATACTACCTCCTTGTACTTTGTCATTTTATGCTTTAAGTATATTTTTATTCTATACTAACAGTTTTATTTTTGCAATAGTTTTTTAAAATTTTTATTTTCCTAATTTTCAAAGCAAAATTTCCAAATTAGGGATAATAGGAACAGGCATATTTGTCCACTTTTTTCCACAAATATGCCTGTCCCTATTTTGGAATCTCTTATTTTACATATAATTCCGGGTCAAGATACTCACTATCTTTTAAAATTTCGAAATGTAAATGAGATTCATCTGCAATTTCAAATGTTGCTGTATTTCCTACTGTTCCAATTGTTTGTCCTTGTTCTACTGTTTCTCCTTCTTCTATAAATTCAGCTGTTAATAAATTGGAATATACTGTTTCAAAACCATTTACATGTTCTATTACTACAGTAAGTCCATATCTAGGGTCATTTTTAATGGATTTTACAGTACCTTCTGATGAAGCTTTTACTACTGTTGTCTTTTCTGCTGTTATGTCTATTCCATTATGAGTAATCCATTCATCTAATGTAGTAGAATACACTAAATTATCTTTTGCATATTCTCTTAATATTTCGCCTTCTACTGGCATAATAAATTCTGGATCTTTTACCGTCTCTTCCTCCACCGTTTTATTTTCTGTAGTATTATTTGCTTCGTTGTTTGTCTCTGCTACTGCATTTGTTTCTGATTTACTCGTATTTACCGCATATTTTGTTGTATCCTCTTCTGTGCTAGATTCCAATTCGTTAGTCACTTCATTTTGTAATTCATTTGTTTCCGTTTCTTGCACTTCATTTACTGTTCTTCCCATTTGCGAACTTGTCTCTTCTGTCGTATTACTTACATACTCTTCTACGATAGATGAATTATATCTTGCCATCTGCGTTTCAGCACTATTGCCTCCTCCATATAGAATAAATATTGCCACAAATGCAATAACTGCTAAAGATAGAATCCCTCCTGCAATGTATAACACTCTCTTCATATCCAATTGGTCTTTTCTAAAACCTCTTCTTTCTCTTCTCATACAAAAATCAATCCTTTCTTTTCTATTTATCATAAGTATTTACATTTTTGAGAGTTTTATACAAGTTTAATAAATTTTTTATTTTTCTACATATCCACAATTTCCACACCAGTATAATAATGATGGATAATGTCTTCATAGGTACTGCCTTCTTTTGCCAAACTATCTGCTCCTGTTTGGCTCATTCCTACACCATGTCCATAACCAATTACTTCAAATTCTATGGTATCTTCATTCATTGTAATTTTAAAATTAGCAGATCTTAATCCAAAAATTGTTCTTACTTCTACTCCTGATAGTTTCAAATTACCAATTTTTATTGTTTTCACTCGATTGCCATCTGTATATTCTTCTACCTTGATGCAATCTTCCTCTTCAAAATCAATTTCAAAATCACTATGTACTTCTTTTATTTTCTGTACAAATTCATCTTTTGTAAAACTAGCTTCTGAACTATATTGACTATAGGCATCCTCTCCTGCCGTTGCTACCGATTGCAAATACGGATAACCGCTTCCTCCCCATACATCAATTGGTGCCTCTGTTGTACCTCCACTATTTGAATGAAAAAAAGCATTTATTGGCTCCCCTTCATACGTAATAATCTTTCCTTGTGTACTATTTACCGCATTTACAATTTTATTCCAATTATCTTCTTGCTCCTCTTCCTTCCACCTAGCAAATCTTTCTTCCTTTGTTATCCAAGCTTGACAACAATTGGAATCATCACAAATATCTGCTTCTCCGTGTTTTCCATCATTATTTACAATTTTATATATAGTATATGTCCTTGCCACCACCGCTTGTGCTTTTAATGCCTCCTCTTCAAAAGATGCAGGCATTTCTGCCGATACTACTCCATACAAATATTCATCTAAATCTATCTCTTCAATTTTTTCTGTATCTACATGCAAAAGTTTTATGGTATTATATTCGTTATAATTATAAATGGATTCTTTTACAATATTTTCTTCAGGTGTAATATTATTTTCTACTTTTTGCGAATAGGTTCTTGTAGAAAATTCCTGTGCAAATATAATTGGAATAGCAAAACAAATAAATATTAATACTAAAAAATAGATAAAAACTTTTCTCATGCAGTAATTGCTCCTTCTGTTAATTTTCTTTTCATATAGTCTAACACTTTTCTTTCTATTCTTGATACTTGAACTTGGTTAATGTTCATAATAGATGCAATTTCTGTTTGCGTTTTTCCTCGATAATAGCGAAGTAAAATTACTTGCTTTTCTCTTCCCTCTAAATTCTTTACTAAGTCTAGAACAGCAATTTTATTGGTAATTAAACTTTGCTCATCTACCCCTGTACTTAATTTATCCAGAATAGTATCTCCTTCTTCATCCCCTGTTTCATTCTCATATATCGAATTCACAGGAGTTCTACTTTCTAAGGCAACTACAATCTCTTCCTTTTCTACACCTACTTCTTTTGCAATTTCCTCTATACTAGCTTCTTTTCCACGTTTTAAATATTCTTTTTGTACCTCCGATATTTTATATAACAATTCTTTTATACTTCTACTAATTTTTATTGGTCCTTCTGTTTGTATATATCTCCTAACCTCTCCTAATATGTATGGGACAGCATAGGTAGAAAGTTTTACATCAAAACTTGTATCAAATCTTTTTATTGCCCTTATAAATCCAATTACAGCAATTTGGTACAAATCATCCACTTCATAACCTCTATCTTTAAATCTTTTTACAATGCTCCAAATAAGTCCATTATTATCTTGAATTAACTTTTCCATTGCAGATTTATCCCCTTCTTGTGCCTGGATAATGTCCTCTACTTTATTCTCATACAAACTATTTTCTAGCACCTAGCTCACTCCTCCTAAACTAGCAAATTCCTCCTCTTCTACATTTACTAAATGCTTTTTTATTTTCTTTTTCATAATTACTTTTGTCCCTAATCCTAGAACAGAATCAATCTGCACTTCATCCATGAAGCTTTCCATAATGGTAAAGCCCATACCTGACCTTTCTAAGTTTGCTTTTGTTGTGTATAATGGTTTACGTGCTAACTCTACATTTTCAATACCTTTTCCCGTATCGGAAATTTCTATTTCTATAGTATTTTTTATAATTTTTCCTTTTATTTTAATTAATCCCTCGTTATCTTCATAACCATGAATAATCGAGTTTGTCACAGCTTCAGACACCGCTGTTTTTATATCCGCAAGCTCTTCAATAGTTGGATCTAGTTGTGACGCAAAAGCTGCCACTGTAATTCTTGCAAATGCTTCATTACAAGACTTACTTAAAAATTCCAATTTCATTTCATTATCATACATATTTTTTCCTCCATTCTAATTGGGGACAGGCTTTTTTGTCCCGTTTTTGCTAATTGGGGACTGTCCCCAATTAGATTAACCAACTTCTCGTCTATTTTCCATAGGTATAATCTTATTAATTCCACTCATTTCCAATATTCTTCTAACGGTTTGGCTTATATTTACAATTTCCAAACTTCCCCCAATGAGTTTCATCATTTTATATCTCCCAATAAGCATCCCTATTCCTGCACTATCCATAAAAGTAACCCTACTGAAATCAAATATAGTTTTTCTAGGCATATATCGTGTAATTTCATCATCAACTTTCCTCCTTATTTTTTCTGCCACATGGTGGTCAATTTCTTCTGTAATTTCCACAATTAACTGCTTGTCCTGTTTTATGAAATGGATATTCAAAACTTCACCCCTCCTTAGTTTTTTCTAATTATATTCTTTTTTACAGATTTTTCCAATAGCAAAATATAGGAAGTTTTGCCGATTTATGAGAAGTTTTCGACATTTTGTGATTTTTCATTTTCTTTATGATAAGATTAAACAAACCATATCTTTTTCTTTACAAGGGTTATTAACCTTGTGAATATAAATTTGTTTATCTTTTAATCAAATACTAAGTTTAAGGAGGGAAATTTATGATTATAAATTCTCATGTACATGTTAATACGAATAATAATTATTTTTTCTACCATGATTATGGATTGATACCGCTTCTACAGGAAATGCAAGAAAATAACATTGATATTGCTTTTCCTGCGATTAATCCCAAGGTGGGAATTTTTCGGTGTCCAAATGATTGCTCTATGCATTGCGGAAAGCAAGTCAACAACAATTTAAATAATTGTCATTGTAAACATTCTAATCGACATCGAGTGGGTATTTTAGAAGAAAATGCAAGCTTAGTTATTCGGTGTAAAACTTGTGGAAAAACACTTTTAACTTCTACTGTGGATGCACTTCGTGACTACAATATAGCTTTAATTCAAATGACAAGACCTTATCGAAAAAAAATTAAACCTCTCCTTTACATTGCATTGTGTAAAACTACTATTCAAGCAGAGATTGATTTTTTTGAGAAAAATTTTCCACATGAATTCGTAGGTTTTAAACTACACCCATGGAATGACCAAGTAAGTGTAGCCGATTTTAAGCTTCACACCACTAAGCCTATTCTCATTCATACAGGAGTACGAGATTTAGAAAGTGCAAAAAATGCAGCTATCTTTGCTAAAAATAACCCGGATCTAAAGGTGGTCATAGCACATGCCGCTGCACTTGATGAAGAAGTTTTAAAAGAAGTCGCACAATTAGATAATGCCTATATCGATTGTTGTCCTTCCTGCTTTCTATATGCGAGTAAATCTACTAGCCTATTTTCTCCACAGGATATATTAACTCCAGAAGATATCTACTACAAGGCATTGGACTTTCTGCCAAGTAATAAAATTCTATTTGGCACAGACTCTCCTTGGGGAAATAGTAAACAAGAATTGGCTGTTGTTAGCAGACTACAAGTTCCAGCAGATGTAAAAGAAGAAATTTTGTATCAGAATGCTACTAAAATTTATCTACAGTAATTTTTATTATTAACATGTTTAATTTTTTATTTAAAACTCAACAAAAAAACTCCAATTAAAAAATTGGAGTTTTTATTTTTTATTGAATATGAAAAATCGACAGATTTTTGCTATTCAACAAGGTTAGGCGTCCTTGGGCTGTGCATATTTGCGAAGCAAAATGCACATGTATGCACCGAAAGCTTTGCTTTCGCTAGTGCATGCCTTTCTTACTATAAAAATAAATCCGAATGAGTTCCTGTTCTGATTAAAGTTAATATTAATATACTTTCACTTTTTGTATACATTAAAAGCCAATCTGGTTTTATATGTAATTCCCATATTCCGTTCGCTTTTTGGCTCTAATAGATGATTACAATATTTTGGTGGTAATATTTCGTCATTAGCTAATAGTTGGACTACTTTTTTAAATTCTTTTTCGTCAAAAATATTTCTTTTTTTCATTTTTTTATAATCTCTCTTAAATTTGTTAGTTGTAAAAACAGTATATTTATTCATCTTTGTTTAAGTCCTCCATTAGCTCATCAATATCATTATACGGTTTATATTTATTAGAATTTTCCATTATAGCTTTCGCCTCTGCTATAGCTTCTATTGTTTCTTTATTATATTTTGGTTTTTTAATTTCAAAAGGTATACTTTCCGTCAGTACTATCTGTTTAAAGAAAATTGTTACTGCTTCAGCTATATTCATTCCTAGGTCATTTAATGTTGTTTCTACCTCTTTTTTTAACTCTGGTTCAATTCTTATATTTAAAGTATCTGTTTTAGCCATTTTTCACACCTCCATATATTTTATATTTTATCACAATGTATATACATTGTCAATAACAATTTTTATTATTATATTTTATTTTCGAATATTATATTATTAAAAAGCAGCTATTTTCAGCTGCTTTTTCTTGTTTTTTCCGAGACCCATTTAGCAAAATACTTAATTCCTATGTATGCCTTAGTCTCCATTCATTGCACAACCACAATCGTTGAATTCTTCTACACTTATTTCCCAGTCTTGTCTCTCCATATTAACACCTCCTTCTCATAATTTATATGTTACTAGATAATGTTTTATATTAAATATTAAGTCCGCACAGGGATGTACTAATTAAGAAACTTCTTCTCTTGCAATACAATTAACATCAAATCCATTAATTTTATCTGTACCTTGGTAGGCTGACCTTCTACAACCACCACAGTAAGCTAAATGCTTGCAGTTGCCACATCCTTCATAATTTTTTCTATCTCTTAGTACGCGAAATAAACCCGATTCCTTCCAAATTTCTTCTAATGACTTTTCATGTATATTCCCTGCTTTTACTCTTACGAATGGACATGGTATTACATCTCCGTTTGCTAAAATAGAACAAGAAGCAATTCCTGCAGTACACCCGCCTTTTATTTTAAATGCTTCGTTATTCTCTAAACTCATACCTTTGAAGGAATTTACATAGGGATGTTTTAGTTTGTTTATTTTTCCTTGTTTTTCGTATTCTAAAAGCTTCTTAATTGCTACTATTTTTTCTTCTTTCGTTAACAAAAATTCTTTATCTTTCCCAGTATCAATGCAAAAATTAAATGCAATAGGGACCTTATTTTTATTTGCTATTTTCACAATTTCGTCAATATGATTCACATTCTTCTTATGTACTGTGGTAAATAAGTATGGTTTAATTCCAGCATTTTCTAAATCTTTTGCAAGTTTAATGGTATTTTCGCTACTAATATTTCTTGCTCCATTTTCATCGATATCAAAACTTAAATGGATATAATCAAATCCTTGTAAATCTTCTAAATTCATATTTCGTATGTATCCATTGGTTTGTAATGTTACCTTACTTATATTCTTTAATGTATTCCTATTTGCTTTCAAATATGCACAAATTTTATTAAATTGTGGATGTAAACACGCTTCTCCTCCTGATAAAGTTAGTGTATGTATATGATTTTCATTGGCAAAATTTATGTATTTAACAATATCTTCATAGTCCATGTCAATATTTTTATTTTCTCTGTTATAACAATGTAGGCAATTCAAATTGCATTTTGTAGTAATTTCAAGCTCCAACATATGCATCGATAATCCCACAGCGAACATCCCCTTCCTTCTTAACATTCATTTGTTTTTGTATATAGCTTTCTGTCCAAGCTCTACAACCAGAAAAACAATTATTATGTTTTTTGCAATGCATACATTCTTCTGGCAAGCTATTATTCAAATAATATGCTCTAAACTTTTGAAATCCTTTTCCATTTTTCCAAATCTCATGAATATCGTCTTCAAATACATTTCCACATAAGAATTCATCTGTTTGAAAAAAATTACAAGGGTACACATTGCCATTGTATTTTATAATAAGCTTACTTTTTCCTGCTGCACAAACTGGCATCTGCATACTTTTTTCTTCCTCGCCTAGTAAGCCATAAAGCCCATGTTTATAGACAAATTTTTCTTTTCCTATCATTTTTACATAGCTTAAATATTTTTCCATATTTTCTTTATTTATTGGAACACTTAAAGAATCAAATTTTTTTCCTGTATAGCAAGGTATTGCCATTGTTGGTGAATATGTTAGATTTTTAAATTTATTTTCTAGATATTGATATAACTTCTTATAATTTTCAAAATTTTCTTTGATTAAAACTGTATTTACAGAAACTTTTTTTCCTGCCTTTAATGCTCTTTCTATATTATGAATAGTTCGTTCAAACGATCCTTTAAAACCCGTAATTTCATCATTTACTTCTTTATACCCATGAAGAGAAAATACAAATTCATCGGAATATGGTAAAATATTTGATATGTCAATAGAACCATTGGTATTTATTAAATTTATGAATCTCTTTTCTTTTGCATATTTTAGAATTTCAGTAAAGTAAGGATACAAAAAATTTTCTCCACCAGAAAAATGTATTTTCTTTATTCCAAGGTCATATAAGTCGTCCATTACTTTCTTCCACTTTTCTGGCGGTTTGTCCTGATATGTATCTTTTGCATCACAATTTTCAAAACAGAACTTACATCTAAAATTACAATTTCGTGTAAGTTCTACTTGTGCAAAATTTGGTCTACTCCAAATTAAATGTATTAATTCTTCTTTTGAAAAACCATTTATCATACTTTTCCTCCAAGATTTATTAAAAGTATAGGCGTTAAGCCTTTTGCTGCACTCTTTGCCTATTACCTTACCTTATACTTTTATTTATATCTTTTTAATTAGAAGCTTCAATTACTTCTTTTTTTAACAAATAATTCACAAATTTCTGTGGAATGTCCAAAATTTCCTCATGGTGAATTATCCTTTTAAACCAATTTCGCGGTTCTTCTTTTAAAAAAATTAAATCTGGATTCGTATATATAGCAATACTATCTTCCTTTTCTATGTAATTAGCTGATTTTTTTAACTGATAAGAAGTTGTTTTTTCTTTTTCTATGCTAATTCCTAAAGCAACCTTTTCCACATCTTTTCCACCTATGTTTTCTACATCTTCCCCAATTATTTCAAGTCCATTTTTTTGGTAAAAAGATATTGCTCTCGTATTTTCTTTTGCACACCATAGCAAGATTTTATTATGCTCTTTTGCTAAATCCTTTATGGCATCTTGTAAAAGCTTAGTTCCTACTCCATGCTCCTGGCAATCATTTTTCACATATAAAGCAAATACCTCTGCCTTATACTCTGGAAATATTTTTTCCGTTCTGTTTCCATAATAACAATATGCAATCGGTTCTTCTGTTTCATATACGATTACATTTCTATTTTCTAAATTATTTAAATATTTTTTTGTTTCATGATTTAATTCTAATTTTTCTAAAAAATCATCTGGGAAAATATTTTGATATGTCCTTCTCCAATTATCGATTTTAATTTTTGCGATTTTGTGTGCATCTTCTTTTTTACCTTGTCTTATCATGTATACCACCTCCTGCTTTATCTTTAATAAAGTTTTCACTTTATTTTTGTTTTTTAAAAGCTTGTCTTTTATATGTATATGCATATTATTGGTAAATTATTCCAATTTTTGTTAAATAAGATACCATTTTTTCTACAAAAGTCTCACTTTAAACTTATACATTACTTTTAAAGTAATAGAATTATATTATACCAAATTTTAGGAAATGTAGCAAGAGTATGGGTGAAATTTTTTCGTATATTTTATATTTTTTCATTACCATTCACAGTTATATTAATATAGAGAAGAAGTATATATTTTTTCTTTTTATTTCCGGCCCCCAACTGCGTACAAACTGTACAAACTTCGTTTTACAGTTTGTAAACTTGTCGGTCCCCACCTTAATCACTTCAATAAAAAGAAAAAATATATACTTCTTCTCTAAAAAACTAGGCTGTGAATAATAATTACTTTTTTGTACATAATAAAAACAAATTAATTTATGGAGGTTATATAATGGGAAATGAACAATATATTTTAAATACGGTAAACAAAGGATTAAAAATGGGAATGGATTCCATCTCTACTATCTCGGAAAAAATAGGAGATGATAATTTTAAAGATGATTTAATTTATCAATATAACCAATATAACGACATCTTAAATAGAGTAAATGCAGAGCTTCAAAATTTTAATGATTTACCTTCTGAACTTCCTCCTATGCAAAAAGTAATGGGATATATGGATATTCAAATGAGTACTATTAATGATAAAAGTAATTCTCATATTGCAGAAATGCTAATTAAAGGAACTAATATGGGAATTATTGAAGGAGTAAAATTAAAAAATCAAAATCCATATGCTAATGAAACAACACAAAAAATATTAGACGATTTTATTCAATTTCAAGAAAATACGATTGAAAAATTGAAGAAGTATTTATAATCTTTTCATATACAAGGACAGAATTTGCTCTATCCTTGTTATTTATTGTTTAACTAGCTTCTTTTATGCTATCAATTACTTCTTTACATTCTTTCCAATTCGTCACTTTGATATTATCATAATCTTTACTTAACTTATTTAATATTTTAATAGTGTCATCTGTCGAATTTAAGTCTGTAACAATTACATCTTTTACACATTCTTCTTTTCCATACATAATACGAAATAAAAAGGTTCTTAAAAATCCTTCTATTTTATTTTCTTGATTTTTCGTAGCAATAATTACATATATTCCATCTGATTTAAAATTTGTATATGTACAAATATATATAATATTTTTAATAATTTCAAACAATCCATAAAGTGCAAGCACCCAAAATATTCCATTTATTATAAAATCTAACATAGCCTTTTCCTTCCTTTCGCCTTGTTATACGACTTTACATTATTATATGAATTTATAAATAAATTGGTGCTTTAGAGTTGTATACGAAGTAAAAAGCAATTTGAAAACACTTGAATTCTGCCACTATATCATATATAATATTGTCATTAAAAATTTACTTTTTCAAAGAAAGGAAGATACTTGTATGAACAATACTTTAGTAAAAGAATTATATAGAAACATGGATGAATATACTGGAAAAACAGTTACATTATCCGGATGGGTTAGAACATTAAGAGATTCCAAAAATTTTGGTTTTATAGAACTAAACGATGGTACTTTTTTCAATAATGTACAAATTGTATTTGACAACACTCTAGATAATTTTGAGGATATCCGCAAATTATCCATTAGTTCTTCTATTTGCGTAGAAGGAGAATTTGTAAAAACAGAAAATGCAAAACAACCTTTTGAAATAAAGGCTAGTAAAATTAATATTATCAATATGGCAGATTTAGATTATCCACTTCAAAAGAAAAGACATTCTTTTGAGTATTTAAGAACTGTTGCTCACTTGCGTCCTAGAACAAACACTTTTAATGCAGTTTTTAGAGTTAGATCTATTCTTTCTTATGCAATTCATAAATTTTTCCAGGAAAAAGGATTCGTTTATGTGCATACTCCAATTATCACTGGAAGCGATTGTGAAGGTGCAGGAGAAATGTTTCGAGTAACAGCAATGGATTTAAATAATCCTCCAAAACTTGAAAATGGAGAAATTGACTTTTCGCAAGATTTCTTTGGTAAATCTTCGCATTTAACAGTTAGTGGTCAGTTAGATGTTGAAACCTTTGCTCATGCATTCCGCAATGTATATACCTTTGGTCCAACTTTCCGTGCGGAGAACTCTAACACCGTAAAACATGCTGCTGAATTTTGGATGATTGAGCCAGAAATATGTTTCGCAGATTTAACAGATTACATGGATTTAGCTGAAGAAATGATAAAATATATTATTACTTATGTTCGTGAAAATGCTCCAGAGGAAATGGAATTTTTCAATAAATTTATTGATACTGGTTTATTTGAAAAATTAGATACTGTTGTAAATTCAGATTTCGGTAGAATATCTTATACCGATGCCATTAAAGAATTAGAAAAAGTTAATGATAAATTCGAATTTCCTGTTCATTGGGGAACCGATATTCAAACAGAACATGAAAGATACTTAAGTGAGGTAATTTTTAAACGTCCTGTATTTGTTACGGATTACCCTAAAGAAATTAAAGCTTTTTATATGAAGCAAAATCCTGATGGCAAAACAGTTGCTGCTGCTGATTTATTGGTTTCTGGTATTGGCGAAATTATTGGTGGTAGCCAAAGAGAAGATGATTTTGAAAAATTAGAACAAAGAATGAAAGAATTAAATCTATCAAAAGAAGATTATTGGTGGTATTTGGATTTAAGACGTTATGGTGGTTGCCCTCACGCTGGTTTTGGATTAGGATTCGAAAGAATGATGATGTACTTAACAGGAATTCAAAATATACGTGATGTACTTCCATTCCCAAGAACTCCAAAGAATTGTGAATTTTAATATTATTCTTTTATTTGAATTTTTTGGCATTATATGCTATAATGATAACATTACACTTTATATAATTTATCACAGGAGGATAAAAAATGGCAGAAGATATTTATACCAACATCAATCTGTTGCCTCTTTATGGAGAACCAACAGAAGATTTACGGCAACTTGTAGACAACTTTTTCGCAGAATCTGCATTTATTATGCAGGTCGATTTAAGCCGTAAAACGCTTAAATTCATACCAATGTATGGTACTGGCGGAGAAGTTTCACTTCCGCTGAAAACATTTATGAAAAAAGAAAACTCCAAAGCCGAATTAAATCGGATTTGCAACTTTGCAGCAACATTTAATATGTTGTCATCCATTGTACAAAGACCGGCTGCAAAAGGAAAAGTGACTTTCTATTTGGAGTTTTCTGAAGAACATGAAGAAATCTTTTCCAAATCAAAAGGGTTACTGGTTCTTACTTTTAAGACCACAGACACGGCTTTGGAAATCATAGTGGAAAATATGCTTAAAGTCTTTGAAAAAGTATAAATAAGCATAAATTTGTTCTGCTAAACACAAATCCCCACGCTACTGCGTGGGGGTTGTTTTATTTATCATTTATTATTCTGCTGAAGTTTCTTCAGCTTCTGGAGCTTCATAAGCTTCTAATATAGCTTTTTGAATTTTCTCTCTTGTCTCTGGATTGATTGGATGAGCTATATCTTTGAATTCTCCGTTTGGAGTTTTTCTGCTTGGCATAGCTATAAATAATCCATCTTGGCTTTCGATAACTTTAATATCGTGTACTACGAATTCATTATCGAATGTTACAGAAGCAACAGCTTTCATTCTGTTCTCTGAATTTACTTTTCTTAAACGTACATCTGTTATTTGCATATTGTGCACCTCTTTCTTAAAGTTTTACAAAATTTGTACATCGTCTTTTACGACTTTTACTATGTACAATTATATTATTCGTCAAAAAATTGGTTTTTCCTTCTTTATTTTCACATTTTCTACATTTTTTAATTCACAGTTGGTTTTAGTCTGAGTAATGTATGTTTTAATTTTATGTTGAAGTGCTTAAGGTGGGGACCGACAAGTTTACAAACTGTTAAACTGAACGAATGTGAAGTTTTTACAGTTTGTACGATGCCAAAGGGCCAAAACATAAAATTAAAACATACATTACTCAGATATTTTAAAACAAGCTGTGAATTGTAACTTCTAATTCACGCAAAGTACAATTTTCTCATATATTATATTGAAAAACTCGCAAAAAAAGTATATAATAGGTATGATTTAATTGAAAAAGTAATTATTATACAAAATATTTTGAATGGGGGCAAAAGCGAAATGGCAAATATAGAGGAATTAAAACAATATAAACGTATTCATTTAATCGGTATTGGTGGAGTAAGCATGAGTGGAATTGCAGAAATCCTACATTATTGGGGATTTGTTGTTACTGGTTCCGATTCTTCTAGTTCCGAAACAACTGATAAATTAATAAAAAACCATATTCCAGTTACTATTGGGCATGATTTACCTAACTTAGAAAAGGCAAATCTTGTTGTTTATAGTGCTGCCATAAAAAAAGATGATGTTGAATTAGTAAGAGCAAAAGAATTAAACATTCCGATTATTGAAAGAGGTACTTTTTTAGGTATGCTTACCAAAGCTTTTAAAAATACCATTTGTGTTTCTGGTACCCATGGTAAAACTACCACTACCTCTATGATTTCTTTATGCTTCTTAGAGGCTTGTAAAGACCCTTCCATCCAAGTTGGTGCCTATTTAAAACAATTAGATGGAAATTATAGAGTTGGAAATAGCGAATATTTTATTATTGAAGCTTGTGAATATGTAGAAAGCTATTTAAAACTATTTCCTAGAACAGAGGTTATTTTAAATATTGACAATGATCACCTAGATTATTTTGGAACATTAGAGAATATTGTAAAATCCTTTGGAAACTATGTAAAACTTCTTCCTGAAAACGGACTTTTAGTTATTAATTGGGATGATCCAAACTGTAAATTAATTACAAGAAATACCCTTGCTAAAGTGTTAACATATGGTATTGAAAACGAAAATGCCAATTTTGTTGCTAGGAATATAACATATAATAGCAATGGTTTCCCTACCTTTGATGTATATTATAATAATAATTTCTATAAAACAATAAGTCTTTCTATTCCTGGAAAACATAATGTAATGAATGCCTTAGCTTGTATTGCAGTATGCCATGAATATGGAATAGAAAAAGAAGATATGAAAAATGCATTGCACAAATATACTGGTGCTCACAGAAGATTTGAATACAAAGGTAGCTTTAATAATGTTAATGTATATGATGATTACGGTCATCATCCTACTGAAATTTTGGCAATCGCCAATGCATTAAAGCAAAAAAAATATAATAAGTCTTGGGTTATTTTCCAACCTCATACTTATAGTAGAACGAAAAACTTATTAGATAATTTTGCAAATGTATTAACCAATTTTGATAATATTATTGTTACCGATATCTATGCAGCAAGAGAGAACAATACATATAATATTTCTTCTAAAGATTTAGTAGAAAAAATAAAATCATTAGGGCATGATGCTATTTACATCTCCGATTTTAATGAAATCACAAAATATGTAAAAGAACATGCACAATTTGGCGACATAGTTCTTACCTTAGGCGCTGGAACTGTTACCAATATTGGTCCTATGTTAGTGGATTAAAATTAATAAAATATTAATTTACTTTTAAATGTTCTATGGTATAATAGGCATAAAGAGGTGATGCCTTTGAAAATAGTAAGAAATATACTAATCACTATTATAATAATTGTTTTAATTACAGGAGTTGTTCTTTTTATTTGTGGTGACAATATGTATAATGAAGCACTAGATGGTTCCACTTTAGAAGAAGTAATAGAAGAAATACAAGCAGACCCTAGTTATGTATCTTATGAAGATTTACCGCAAAACTATATTAATGCTGTAATTTCGGTAGAAGACCATCGTTTTAGAGAACATGGTGCTATTGATTTTATTGCAATTGGAAGAGCAATCTATGTTAATGTTACGAACTTTGCATTGTTAGAAGGTGGAAGTACCATAACACAACAAGTTGCTAAAAATATTTTTTACATAACAGAAGAAAATCCTGTTACTAGAAAAGCTGCTGAGATAATAACGGCATTTGATTTAGAAAATACCTATACTAAGAACGATATTGTAGAATTATATGCAAATACCATCTATTTTGGTGATGGCTATTATGGAATTGAAGAAGCATGTCAAGGTTACTTAGGCAAAAGTGCTACCGAGATGACGTTAGCAGATTGTACTATGATGGCAGGAATTCCTAATGCACCAAGTGTATATGCTCCAACGGTTAATCCAGATTTAACAAGAAGCCGTCAAGAAAAGGTAATTTCCACCATGCTTGAAAATGGCTACTTATCCGAAACAAATTCACAGCAATTGTTAAACAGTTTAGATGAGTATTATAAGCAATTTTAATTTACTTAAAATCGCCAAAAGATTTATTAGCTTTTGGCGATTTTAAAATGTTATTTTAGATTTCTAGACGAATTCTTCCCAAACTAAATTAGCTAAATCCAACCCCTTATTGGTTAATTTAATAACATCTCCATCAATTTCAAGTAATCCTTCTTCTACCAATTTTTCAAGTTCCTTTCGGTAGATAAAGATAGGGTTCTCTCCAAATTCAGATTTAAATTTCTGTATGGATATTCCTTCTATTTTTCTTAATCCTAGCATCATAAATTCTTTCATTTTGCTTTCTTTATTTTGTTTTTCATGAAATACAAAATTTTCGTTCTGCTTATTTGAATCAAAATTAGTTATATACTCTTCTATTTTATCGATATTGGAATATCTCACATTATTGGTATAGGAATGTGCTGCCACACCAAAACCAATATATTCTTCTTGATTCCAACAAGATAAATTATGTCTTGATTCAAATCCTTTTTTTGCAAAATTCGATATCTCGTAATGGATATATCCCGCTCTTTCTAATTTTTGCTTAGTTAACCAATACATTTTTCTTTCCGCTTCATCTTCTGGAAGAATTATTTTATTTTCATTTAATTTTTCATAAAAAGGTGTATTCTCTTCTATTATTAATGAATACACAGAAATATGCTCTGGATTTAGCTCTATTATTCTATCTAAACTTTCCTCTAAATCCGCTATTGTTTGGCCTGGAAGTCCTAACATTAAATCTACATTAATATTCTGAAAGCCAACATCACGTGCTAATTGATAAGTAGTTAAAAAATCCTCATAAGAATGAATTCTTCCAAGTGTTTTTAGCAAATCATTATGTGTTTCTTGCAATCCGATGCTTAATCGATTAATACCACTTTTTTTATATGTACTAAGTTTTTCTTCATTAACCGTTCCTGGATTTATTTCTATTGTAACTTCTACATCTTCTGCTACTAAATAATTTTCTTTGATACAATCCATTATCTGCAAAATATATTTACTATCTACAACAGAAGGCGTTCCGCCTCCAATATAAATTGTTTTTACAATAGCTAAATCATCACGTCCAGCCTCATAATCGTATTGATTTCCTTCTCCTACCTCTTTAATTTCGTAGTTTAGCCATTTCATATATTCGTCTATTAAATTCTCTTTTCCTGCATACGATTTAAAATCACAATATTCACACTTTTTTTTGCAGAATGGTATATGTATGTATAATCCAACATTTTTCTGATTCATTTATTATTCCTCTTTTCCTGTACATTCGAAAGGCATACTTTTTTCCGTATTCGATAAATCAAGGTCTGTCCCCAAAACGACAATGTTGTCGTTTTTTGGCCTGTCCCTATTATATGAAAAATCGTTAAGATTTTTCTATATAACAAGGTTAGGCCACCTTGGGCTGTCCGAGCGAAGCGAGTGACATATATTTCGCAGTTGCTCCAGAGACTATCTCTGCGAAATGCCTTTCTTATAACGCCAAATTAATTAAAGTTTTAAGCCTATAATTCACTCCCGATTTTCCAATTGGTTCTTTTAGCATTTTACCTAATTCTGTGAGGGATGCTTCTGGGTTTTCCACTCGTAAATTAGCTAATTCTTTTAAATTATCTGGTAAATCATTAAACTTGCCATTTTGTTTTAACTTATTAATTGCATTTATTTGTTTTACTGCTGCATCTACTGTTTTGGCTAAATTGGCTGTCTCACAATTCACAATACGATTCACATTATTTCGCATGTCTCTATATACTCTAATTTCTTCAAACTTCAATACCGAAGAACTTGCCCCTATAAATGCTAAAAATTTAGAAATCTCTTCCCCATCTTTTGAATAAATTGAACATTTATTTTCAGAGTTTAATATTTTAAAATTAATATTATAATTACTTAAAATAGTGATAATATTTTCTGCGTTTTCTCTTGTTTTTAATATAACTTCTATATGATACTTATTGTTTGGATTATTAATGGAACCACTACCCAAAAAAATACCTCTTATATATGCTTTTTGCTCTGCCTCTTCTTTACTTAAATTATATTCTTTATATAATTCAGTTATCTTCTTACTCTCATCTCTTGATATTGTTATATTAAAATTTTTTCCCGAAATATCAATATTATATTTAAATACATTTAAATTATTTAATAGTTTACTAAATCGATTGATATTATATTCACTTTCTGTAGAAAATTTTATGCAACCTCTCTCTTTCGATACATTCGTAGTAGATAAATATCCATACATTTCTGCTTTAACACACGATTTATTAGCAAGGTTACTTAATTTACTTAATTCTTCTTTCACATCGGATGAAAATGACACTACTTTCACTTCCTTTTCTTACCATATTACTTGTTTTACTTATCTTAATCACACTTCTCTTGATTATCTACTCTACCTTTTATTACTCTATCATTTGAATTTAAATCTTTTACACACTCTAAATCTACATATTTATTGCACTGCTTCAATAAGGACGTTACTTTTTCTTTTTGATTGTACCCAATTTCAAGCAAAACAAAACCATTATTTTTTATATGTTGATATGCCTCATTTGCAATAATTCGATAAAAATCTAAGCCATCTTTTCCACCATCTAATGCAAGATGCGGTTCTTTCTGTACTTCTTTTGACAAGCTTAAAATAGTCTCTGTTTCTATATATGGTGGATTAGAAACAATAATATCAAAATTATCCTCTTTAATATTTTCAAACATATCGGATAGAATAAAATTTATGGCAGCATTATTATTTTCTGCATTTTTCTTTGCTACTTCTACTGCTTTGGTACTTATATCACTTGCATATATTTCTAAATTAATTTCATTATTTTTTACTTTATCCTTGAAATATTGACTAATAGCAATTGCTATTGCTCCACTTCCTGTACATAAATCTAATATTTTTATCTTAGATTTATTAAGTTTTTTGCTATATTCATATATTATCTTAACTGTCTCTTCCACTAGAATTTCTGTATCTGGTTGTGGAATTAATACATTCTCATCTACATAGAAATTAAGATTCATAAATTCTTGTTTATTGGTTATATATTGCACAGGCTTACCATGTATAACATCTGTAATATATCCAAAAAATCTTTCTTCTACATCTTTCTTTACTCCATCTTTACTATTTATGATAAGTTCTACTTTATTTTTATTTAAAACATATTGTAGCAACAAATCTGTTTTTATATCCGCCTCATCTACATTATTTTCTATTAACTTATCTTTTCCTAACTTTTTTAATTCCTGTATTGTCAAAATATTACTCCTTTATTTTTATACAACAAAAACCCCACATTAGCCGTAAGATGAATGAAATTTTAAGAGCCTGCTTTCACAGGTGGGTGTCTTGTTGAATGCTCCTGGGTTTCTTACATAAATGCAAGCCTACACGCCACATCCAAAGGCGGACTCCCTTTAATCTATTGTTGGTTCTAAAATTCCAGTCTACACGTACTACGCAGGGAATTAATTTTTTAATTATTATCTTTAATGTATTTATATCTTATCATATTACACTATTTTTTGCAAGTGTATTTTTTTAATTTTGTTTTTTAATTAGTACATTCCGTTTGCAGGACATGCTTTTTTAAAAAACATTATCCAGTAACTTTACTTATATATATCTGTTTGTTATATTAATTATCTTAATTGGAATTAATAAGAATTAATGTTTTATATATATATTTACTTTATGAAAAAAGTTGAAATGAATTTAATATTATTTTGAATTATATACAATATTTAGAAAAAATTGAACTAAGATTTTTTATATAAGAAACTAATTAAAAAATTTATTGAATAAAACGATATTTTGAATTAAACTGATTTTTTGTATTTTACTTATACCATGTTTTGATACATTTTTCAACAAAAATCGTTCGACAAAATTCGACAATTTGTATATATTTCTTTCCTTATTAAGCTAATAGATAGCAGTATATTAAAACTGCTACCTAGCTTAAATTTTGGTGGCGAAAAGCCTAAGCTTTGCTCCGGCTTTTCGTTTCGGTTGGCTAGCTTTTCAACCTTGCCTTCCATTTGCTAGCGTACTTCGTTCGCTAACCGTGTGTTTTATTTGCATCTATTTTTTTATACTCTTCCTTTGTTTTAAGAACATTTGTTCTTCCTATCAACTTTCAGACCTACAAATATAGCGACAAGCGGAAGCCAATGAGATCGTTGCTGTCGGACGGATTGTTGATGTAACGAACAGAAGCTGGAAGAACCGAGCCAGAATCGACGCAACCACCGTCCACGACTAACACGGCCGTTAGTGCTGTACTCTTCCATCGTCCATTCTATTACATTGCCTCCTAGGTCATAGATGTTTTTTACGGCATAATCGGCATTTGAACCTGTTGTTGTAGGTGCACTTTGGCTATACCATCCTTTTCCACTGGAATCTCTTACAAATGAATCTTCTTCACAACTTCCCGTTGCATATGCTAGGTCTATAAAGTTCATTATAGCATCCCATTGTATTCCATAGATTAATGTACTTGTTACTGATGTATATCCATTTACTGTATCAAAATTTTTCGATAATTCTACTGCTCCTCCTGTTTCATTTGTCATATCATTACTATTACTCCATCCAATATAGTTATACACATTTACTCCTTGTTTTATTACCACTGGGTCTGTTATACCTGATGAACTACTTCTAGCTGCCGTTGTTCCTGCTTCATATCTTCCTACATAAAAGCCATTATTCTCTAACACACTTGCTCTCATTGCATTATATTCTGCTTCCTCGTTTTCATATCCATTTGCATATGGCTCAGTAGCATTACCTCCACTTACATAAGTTTGTAAACTTCCATTTCTATAACCATCATATCTTTCAAACAATCCATCATCTTCTACTGGTATCCACACAAATTGATTTCCTACTAATGT
This sequence comes from uncultured Clostridium sp., assembly GCA_946495905.1. Classification (GTDB taxonomy): domain Bacteria; phylum Bacillota; class Clostridia; order TANB77; family CAG-508; genus CALXVA01. The sequence goes on along the minus strand of CAMMEP010000020.1, from coordinate 1,010 downwards.
TTGTGCTACTTCATGACTTGTTCCTTTTCCTAAATCTGCTTCTTCATCCGATATTACTATTCCTTCTGCTTTGCTTCCTCCTACATAATAAAATCCATCTGGTATCGTTACTCCTTCTACTTCTCTTGGATTTTCTGTTTCTTCACCAGAACCACCATTTCCGCTTCCGACTCCATTTATAATTTCGTCTAAATAACTTTCCACATTCGTTATAGATTCGTCAGTATAGGATGTATCATTGGCATAATAATCTCTTGCATCTTCTGCTCTTTGTATTAATCCATTATTTCCAAATGCAAAATTTATTGCTACTGTGGCTAAAATGATTAAGATTATTATTGTTATTACTAATGCAACTAATGTAATACCTTTTTCTTGTGACATTCTTTGAAATTTCTTTAATTTCTCCATTTCTATTTTTCTCCTCTCCTTCGTTTTCTAGTAATTATTCCAAACTATGTATTAAAATCGTTTTTGTTCTTTTCTTCTTAGTAGTACATATATTTAGAAAATTTTGCAGTACCGCACAGCGACCAAACGAGCCATTTATAATGGCGAGTGCGATTTGGAGAAACCTAGCATAATTTTAAAAATTTATTTTTTTAAATTGTGGTTAGATGGTTTCGACCAGCAAGGTACAAAAAATTTTATAAATATATGTACTACTAAGATGTAATCTTATACGAAATATTTTGAATAATTACTTTCTCTCTTATTATGCTCTGTTTCTTACAGTTTTATTCTTCTTTTCGCGATTTTTTTCTGTTTGTTTTTACTTAAATTCTTAAAACTTCAAAGTACTTTTGGTATTATTAATACTTTTTCGTTTCAAAGAATATCACACTTATTTATTATATTATTTGATTAATATGTACCTCCTTGTACTTTGTTATCTTATGCTTTAAGCATGTTTTAATTTTATACTAACAGTTTTATTTTTGCAATAGTTTTTTGGAATTTCTAAAATTATTTTCTAATTCTAGTTGTCTAAATAATTTCTCTTTTTAGTA
>CAMMEP010000019.1 GCA_946495905.1 uncultured Clostridium sp. | reverse complement strand
TCCTTTACCGCTTCATTATATGCTTTTAATATGTAGTCTTTTCCTGCTAAAGCAGATACAAGCATAAGTAACGTAGATTGTGGTAAGTGAAAGTTGGTAATTAATCCATCAAGACATTTGAAATGATAGCCTGGATAAATAAATATCTGGGTATCTCCTTCGGTTTCTTTTACCATTCCGTGTTCATCTGCAATAGTTTCTAATACTCTACAAGAAGTTGTTCCTACTGCAATTACTCTTTTTCCGTTCTTCTTTGCATTATTAATTTTATCTACATCTTCTTGTTTGATATAGAAATGTTCGGAATGCATTTCATGGTCTTCTACTTTTTCTTCTTTTACAGGTCTAAAAGTTCCTATTCCCACATGCAATGTTACATTTGCAATTTCTACTCCTTTTTCTGCTATTTTTTGTAATAGTTCTGGTGTAAAGTGCAATCCCGCTGTTGGTGCTGCTGCAGAGCCATCATATTTTGCATAAACTGTTTGGTATCTATCTTTTTCCTTTAATTCCTCGTGAATATATGGTGGAAGTGGCATAAGTCCTATTTTATCTAATATTTCGTTAAATATTCCATTATAAGAAAACTTTACTTTTCTTGTACCGCCAGGCATAATTTCTAAGATTTCTGCTTTTAATATTCCGTCTCCAAAGATTACCTTTGTTCCTACATGAAGTTTATTTCCTGGTCTTACAATAGTTTCCCATATATCTCCTTCAATATTATTTAGCAATAAAAATTCTACATTAGCTCCTGTTTCTTTTTTTCCATAAATACGAGCTGGAATTACTTTTGTATTATTTCTTACTAAACAATCCCCTGGTTCTAAATACTCAATAATATCTTTAAAAGTCTTATGCTCTATCGTTTGCTTTTCTCTATTTAATACCATTAATCTTGATTCATCTCTTTTTTCTATTGGCACTTGTGCTATTAATTCTTCTGGTAAATCATAATTGAATTCTGAAACTTGCATTTTAAACCTCTTTTCTTGTTGTATTTTTAAATTTATAGCTTATTTTTTTAGAGAAGAAGTATATATTTTTTTCTTTTTATTGGAGTGCTTAAGGTGGGGACCGACAAGTTTACAAACTGTTAAGCAAAGCTGTTACAGTTTGTACGTAGTTGGGGGCCGGAAATAAAAATAAAAAAATATATACTTCTTCTCTATATCTATATAACTGTAACGTTATATTGATTTTTTCAAAGACCTACCCATTAAACAATCTTCCAATTCTGTCTATAATACTTTGAATTTCTTCTATTAAATTGCTAGGTTCTTCAAAATAATCTAATTCGATTGCATACGTAAAATTACTTTTTTGCATTGGTTTCGAATGATAAGCAAAATCTGTAAGTCCTTTATTGGTTCCATTTTGTATTGTATTTTGCATATAATCTCTATACCATTCCTGTAATCCACTTACACTATTATTTTCGTAACCATATGCTTCATAGTCATGAAGATTCGCAATATCATTTCCATTTTCTTGCTCATTTCTTTCTAATGTGTGTAAAAATTCGTGTACAAAAACTTCTTCTGGGAAAGTATTTCTACTTGAATATTGGTACATTGCATTATTTCTATCATCTGGAAGTCTTATATTAGAAAATCCTATTCCATTATATTTCATAGATCCGAAGTCCAATCCAATCATGTACTAAAACCTCATTACTTTTGCTTAAGTCTCCCAGCCTTATTACAACATAGATATAATCATATTCATTTCTTTCCATATAATTTTGAATTAAAGGCTTAACATCATTTGGCCCAACATAATATTCATTTTCTTCATCATACGAAATGGTAGTTAGTGGTTCCGTAATCTCTATAACATCATAGGTAATAGACATTTTACTTCCACTTAAACTTTCAATAGAGTCTTGTAATCGCTTCATGTCTTCTCTTACTACTTTTATATCTTCATAAGACATACTAAAATTAACATTACGATATGTTCCATTTACATTAACCGTTGCATCTATATTTTCAATGATAAAACAAGCCATATTCCATTCGGTATTAGAATCTAGATTTCCTTCTTCCATGGTAAAGTCGGAAAACCAAGCTGTTCCTTTACTATACTCGTCATATCCGCCAAGTCTAAAACCAATTTCTAGACTTGTTCGATTATTCGAATTAAACATAAATGTAAGCTCAGTCCAATCATTAGTGCCAGTAAGAGCTTCTGAACATTCTGTTGTATTATTTATAGAAATTTGTGCTCCTCCAATATATTTATCATTTTGATTTATTACATTGTCTGTTTTTACCATACAAGTTACTCGGTACGCAGTATTTGGCTCCACTTTAATTTCTTTGTAGAACATGGCATCATTATAATCCTTGTTTTCTATTTTGTAACTATCTGCATCCGAACATACTACACTCGAATCTCTTGTAAAAGATGTTTTTCCTTCCTCACGAACTCCTTTTATATAATCATAGAAATTATATTTGGAATAGATACTTTTCCCAATTAAAATAATAATGATAATTACAATAAAATAAATTATTGTCTTTAAACTAATCTTTCCTTTATTATTCACTATTTAAAACCTTTCCTTTGTACCTATTTTATATTTTCACTACATCTATGGCAGATAGTAGGATTTTCTTTGTCCTCTCCCACTGTTTCTGAATACATCCAGCATCTTTCGCATTTTTCTCCAGGTGCTTGTTCTACTTTAACTCCAAGTTTTACTTCGTCTTTTCTAGCATTTTCTTCTACTTCTAATGCAGAAACAATAAATACTGTTTGTAAAAGTTCTAGATTTTCTTTTATAAACTTATATTGCTCTCCTTCTGCATATATTGTAATTTTTGCATCTAATGAATTTCCTATTTTCTTTGCTGCTCTTGCATTTTCCAATTCTTTAGAAACAATATCTTTTAATTTTATTATTCTGTTCCATTTTTCAGTTAATTCTTCATTATCGTACTTTTTATTTACTTCTGGATAATTTGTAAGCATAACACTTTCTAATTCTTCATTCTTTGTATGCTTCATTGCTTTCCAGATTTCTTCTGCCGTATATGAAATCATTGGTGCTAAAATTTTTACTAAACTATCTAATATAATATACATTGTAGTTTGCGCAGCTCTTCTTTCTACAGAATCCTTTTTAGATGTATATAATCTATCTTTAATGATATCTAAATAAAAACTACTCATATCTACCACACAGAATTGATTAATGTCATGATAGCAACCTGAGAAATTATATTCGTCATAATCTTTCGTACAATCACGTACTAATTTATTAAGTTTTGTCAATGCCCATTTATCTATTTCTTGTAAATCTTCATAGTTAACTGGCTCATCTGGGTTATAGTCACTTGTATTTCCTATAATATATCTTGCTGTATTTCTTATTTTTCTATACACATCAGAAATTCCTTTTAAAATATCATCTGAAATACTTACATCCATTGTATAATCTGCAGAAAGTGCCCATAATCTTAGGATATCTGCTCCATATTTATTGCATACATCAATTGGAGATATACCATTTCCTAAACTCTTAGACATTTTTCTTCCTTGTCCATCTACAACAAATCCACAGCTTAATACTTCTTTGTATGGAGCAATTCCATTAGTTGCTACAGAAGTAAGAAGAGAAGATTGGAACCAACCTCTATATTGGTCATTTCCTTCTAGATATAAGTCTGCTGGATATGGAAGTCCACGTTCTACTAAAACACTTTGATGTGTTGACCCAGAATCAAACCATACATCCATAATATCGGTTTCTTTTTTGAAGTGAGTACATCCACATTTTTCGCACTTTGCTCCTTCTGGAAGTAATTCTTCTTCTGACATATCATACCAAGCATTTGAACCTTTTTCTCTAAATACATCTTGAATTTTCTTTATGGATTCTTCTGTAACATAAGGCTCTCCACAATCTTTACAATAGAATATTGGAAGTGGAACTCCCCAGGTACGTTGTCTTGAAATACACCAATCATTTCTACCTTTAATCATTTCTGTCATTCTGTCTTCGCCCCAAGATGGATGCCATTTAACTGTTTTTATAGCTTTTAATACTTCTTCTCTAAATCCATCGACAGAAGCAAACCATTGTGGAGTTGCTCTATAGATTACTGGCTTTTTACATCTCCAACAATGTGGATAGGAGTGGCTTATTTGTGTTTCTTTTAATAAATATCCATTTTCTTCAAGCCATTTTGTTATTTCTTTGTTAGATTTAGCATAATACATTCCAGCAAAAGGTCCTGCACCTTCTGTTTGATGTCCTTTTTCATCTACAGTTACAACTATATCAAGCCCGTTTTTTATACCTGCCAAATAGTCTTCTTTACCATATCCAGGAGCTGTATGAACAGCACCAGTACCTTCTGTTAATTGTACATCTACGGTATCTTCACTTCCCATTATTACAACAGAATCTCTATCTAGGAATGGATGTCTGCAAAGTACACCTTCTAAATCTTTTCCTTTTAGTTTTTGTACTTCTTTGTATTCTTTTATTCCTGCAATTCCCATTACTTTTTCTACTAGTTCGGACGCAAGGATATATCTTTCTACTGTATTGCCTTTTACAAAGTTCGTATTTTCTCCTTCTGCTACTTCTACAATACTGTAATCAAAATCTTCGCCAAGAGAAATAGCAAGGTTACCTGGAAGTGTCCAAGGTGTAGTAGTCCAAATTACAATAAAAGTATTGCCTCCATCGAATTTTCCTTTGCTATCAACAACAGGGAATTTTACATAGATGGATGAACCGGTTACATCTTTGTATTCGATTTCTGCTTCTGCTAAAGCAGTCTCGCAGTCTGTACACCAATATACAGGCTTTAATCCTTTATAGATATAGCCTTTTTTGTACATATCTCCAAATACACCAATTTGTCTTGCTTCTGCTTTTGGATCATATGTTACATATGGGTGTTCCCAATCTCCTAAAACACCAAGTCTTTTAAATCCTTCTGTTTGAATTTCTTTGTAATTGCTTGTAAATTCTTTACAAGTATCTCTAAATTTCGTAACTGGTATTTTGCTTCTATCTAATCCTAATTTTTCAATTGCTTTTTTCTCGGTTGGCATACCATGGGTATCATATCCTGGAATATATGGCGCATAATACCCTTTTAAAGATTTGTATCTTACAATAGTATCTTTTAATATTTTATTTAGGGCATGTCCTGCATGAATTTCTCCATTCGCATATGGAGGTCCATCATGTAATACAAAAGTTTCATGACCTTCATTTTTCTTTAATATTTTCTCATACAAACCATTTTCAAAAATATCTTTTTGAACTTGTGGCTCTCTTTCTGGTAAATTTGCTCTCATTGGAAAATCTGTTGCTGGTAAATTTAATGTCTTACCATAATCTTTTTTCTCATCACTCATTAAAACTCCTCCTTATTTCATCTTATTCAAATATTAAGTTGAAAAAGAATTTCTATTTTGACTAGGCAAACAAGCAAGAAAACCGGAGGCGTGCTTGGGTAGCTGTGTCAAAGGATTTTCGAAGCGTAGTTGCCACCTCGTCAAAATAAAATTATTTTTCAACAAGTACAAAAAAGCTATTTCAATCACTAGGACGAAATAGCTTTTAGTTTCCGCGGTACCACCTATTTTAAAAGAATATCTATTTATACTATTATCTAGTAACTTATTTTTAATGAATAATTATTAATCCATTTTCTAAAATAAATTACTTGCATTTTATTCTTTTCTCTCTTCCTCTTTAACGCAGACATACGGCTTAATTTACTTGAATTTTAACTTAAATAACAATTCTTTCGATTAAGCAACTAAAAGGTGATAACAAATATACACTTATCTACCAATTCTCAGCTTTTCTTGGTTCTCTGTAAGACAGCAACTTATATTTATCTTGTCCTTTATTATTGTTTTTATCAATTTCAATGTAATTATATTACCATAAATTTACGTAAAGTTCAAGGGGGAATTGGAAATTTTCAAAAAATACTTGTAATTTATTCAATTTTATGTTACACTATTAAATAGTCAATTTTATTCATGCATATAGGAGGTGCAAAAGTAATGGCAAAATGTGAAATTTGTGAAAAATCAATCGCGCATGGAAATAAAATAAGTATAGCTCGTTCTCACGTTAGTAGAAGAACTTCTAGAACATTTAAACCAAATTTAAGAAGAGTAAAAGCAGTTGTTAATGGAGATACAAAAACAATATATGTATGTTCAAAATGCTTACGTTCTGGAAAAGTAGTTAGAGCATAGATTATATTTGATTATAATTTATATATATTTTATTACGCGTAATAAAGGTGTATTGTAATTAATTTTTAAAAAATTTAATTACAATGCATCTTTTTTTGTATAATTTGAAAATTATTGGAAAATATATAAATGAAAATATATAAATTGGAGGTTGATTTTAATTGGGTATAGAAAAACATTTAAGTATTACAGGAACATCAAATGTTTCTTGGAAAGATGCCGTTGTACAATCAGTTGCAGAAGCTTCTAAAACAATTGACTATTTATCATCTGTGAGAGTAGTAGATCAAAGGGCTAAAATTGATGGTCGAAAATTAATTCAATATTATGTAGATTTAGATTTATCTTTTGTCATTGACCGAGACAGAGATTAACAAACTGTAAAATCGATGTTTTTGGTATAGAGAAATTCTGATATTTCTTCTATACAATAAAAACTATTAATTTAGAACTAAGTATTTAATGTGTATTTTTAATTTTTATTTAGTTCGGAAAGGATGAATATGAAAAGTATTGAAACGAAAAAAGAATATCTTGACTATGTAGACAAAAAATCGCCAAACTCCCCTATATTAAAAAATTGTTTTAATGCCTTTTGGGTTGGTGGCTTAATTTGTTCTATTGGTCAGATTATCTTTGACTTTTGCAAATATAAAGGATTAGAAGATACCGCATGTTCCACGGTTGTTTCCATTGTATTAATTGGTATTGCAGCTCTTTTAACCGGACTTAATATTTTTAATAAGATTGGAAAATTTGCAGGTGCAGGTTCCCTTGTTCCTATTACTGGTTTCGCCAATTCTATTGTTTCTCCTGCTATTGAATATAAGTCAGAAGGTTATGTAATGGGTGTTGGTGGAAAAATGTTTACCGTTGCTGGTCCAGTTTTGGTTTATGGTATTTCTACTTCTGTTATTGTAGGAATTATCGCTACCTTTTTCGTATAAGCAATTGGGGACAGTCCCCAATTGCTTGCGGGGTTAACATAAAAATAGAAAGGAGAATTTAACAATGAGAAAAATAGGCATGCAAACTGTAATGTTTGATAATCCACCCTATCTTTTAGAAACCTCTTCTATCGTTGGTCCAAAAGAAGCAGAAGGACCACTTGCTAAATATTTTGACCAGTGCTTAGAAGATGAATTCTGGGGAGAAAAAACATGGGAAAAAGCAGAAAGTAAAATCATCAAAGAAAATGTAAATTCTGTTATTGCAAAATCTTGCATTCCTAGTCAAGAAATTGATTTTTGCTTTGCAGGAGATTTACTAAATCAATGTATTTCTTCTAGTTTTGGTTTACGAGAAATTAATATCCCCTTTTTTGGAATTTTTGGTGCATGTTCTACTTTTGTAGAAGGAATGTGTTTAGGAAGTATTTTTATTGATGGAGGCGCTGCTAAGAATGTACTCTGTGCTACTTCTAGCCATTTCTGTAGTGCAGAAAAGCAATTCCGATTTCCATTAGAATTAGGAAATCAAAGGCCTCCTTCCGCTCAATGGACTGTTACTGGTTCTGGTGCTGTCATTTTATCTAACAACAATAACGGAAAGGATTGCCCTCAAATAACTTGTATAACACCTGGAAAAATTATCGATATGGGTGTAAAAGATGCTAACAATATGGGAGCTGCCATGGCCCCTGCTGCTTTAGATACTTTAATTACCCATTTGCAAGATACCGGAAGAAAACCAAGTTATTATGACGCTATTATTACTGGTGATTTAGGATATATTGGCAAAGACATTTTAACAGAAATGGCAGAGAGTAAGGGATATAATATAAAAAATAATTATAATGATTGTGGTGTATTAATTTTTGATAAAGATGCACAAGATACTCACTCTGGTGGTAGTGGTTGTGGCTGTGTTGGTTCTGTATTTTCTGGATATTTCTATAAAAAATTAAAAGAAAAAAATATTAATAGAATCCTTTTAATTGCAACTGGTGCATTAATGAATTCAACCAGTTCGCAGCAGGGTGAAAGTATTCCAGGAATAGCACATGCTATTGCAATTGAGAATTTAAATAATTAAGAAAAAAATCAAATTTTAAATGAAAGGATTTAATTATTATGGATTTTTTACAAAGTATCGATTGGATGCAACTACTTAGATGTTTTGTTGTTGGTGGGCTAATTTGTATTATTGGACAAATATTAATTGATAAAACGAAACTTACTTCTGCCAGAATACTAGTTATTTTTGTAACAGCTGGTGTAATCTTAGGCGCTCTTGGAATTTATCAATATGTAATTGACTTTGCTGGTTGTGGTGCTACAGTTCCTCTACTTGGCTTTGGAGCCAATCTTGCTAAAGGAGCCATTACAGAGGCACAAACTTCTGGACTCCTTGGTGCCTTTATCGGAGGAGTAAAAGCATCAGCAGGTGGAATTACTGCTGCTATTTTCTTTGGATATATTGCATCTTTAATTGCTAAACCTAAAATAAAAAAGCAGTGAGAAATTGGGGACTGTCCCTAATTTCTCACTTTATGTTAGCAAGTACGTCATACCAACTATAAACTCTTTTAATATTTTTTCCTTCTATGGTTTTATTATAGGAATTATCAAAACATAATACTGGTATCTTAGTTGAAATTTCTAAAATATTTCGTGGTGAATCTTCTATCATTATATCAATGTTATTTTCCAAGCAATATGGTAATTTACTACCTTTTGTAAAAATTATTTTATCACATAGAATACTATTTTCTTCTAACCATTTTAATACCATCTCTTTCATTTTTCCATATACTTCTTGTGGAAGCCCTTCTTCATTTCGTGCTGTTACTATATATATTTCATGCTTTTCTTTTAATTTTTTTATTACTTCCGAAGCAAAATCTCTTGGTTTATATTTGGTTGCATAATATGGTAAATACTCATTCCAGAACTTTTCTGCATTTTCACTTGAAATTCCTAATGCTTTTGCTTCATTATATTCATCTTCTTTTATTTGATATTCTATTTTATTTTCATAGCAAAATTTAATTCCATAATCTGATACAAACCTTGCTGCATCTGTAATACATCCGTCAACATCTATTCCTATTCTCATACTCTTATTTCTATATGGTAAAATCCCACATAAGCTCCTTTCTTTTTTTATGCTCCCTATTATATTTTAGTTTCTATTCAATGTCAAGAAAACAAAAAAAGATGACTTGTCTTAGCCATCCCTTTTACTCTTATACTTCTTTTTAAGCTTTTTTTGCAAGTTCTGCAACTTCTGCAAAAGCTTTTGGATCTGTTACAGCAAGTTCTGCTAACATTTTTCTATTAATTACAATATTAGCTTTCTTTAGTCCTGCAATAAATTTACTATAAGTTAATCCATTTTGTCTTGCAGCTGCATTTATTCTTGCTATCCATAATTTTCTAAAATTACTCTTTCTATCTTTTCTTCCTACATATGCATACATTCCTGATTTCATAACAGCTTGTTTAGCCATTCTAAATCTATAATGTTTTGCACCATAGTATCCTTTTGCTCTTTTTAGAACTTTTTTATGTTTTTTACGTGTAATAATTGCTGTTTTTACTCTTGCCATTTTCTTTCACCTTCCTTAAATTTTTAATTTCCATAAGGTAATAATTTCTTAATACCTGCTTCACATGTTTTATCTGCATAAGCATCTTGTACTTTTCCTCTAGCTTTTGCTCTTGGAGTTTTATTTGCTAAAAGATGTCTTCTATTTGATTTTGTTCTTTTTACTTTTCCTGTAGCAGTATATGAATATCTTTTCTTTGCTGCTTTGTTTGTTTTTAATTTTGGCATAAATGATTCCTCCTTGCATTTTAATTATATATAAATATATTGTTAATATATTTTTTATCTAAGATATATTGGTTTGCTCTTGTCCTAATAATGAATCCTATTAAGCATTTAAACACTATACTATTATTTATTTTCCGCTTTTTTAGACAAAATAATAAACATATTCTTTCCTTCTAAAACGGCCTTTTTCTCTGGACTTGCAATATCTTGTAATGCTTCCACAAATTTATTAAGATTAGCTTCTCCTAGTTTTACGTAGTTTAATTCTCTACCTCTAAATCTAACTGTTATTTTAACCTTATTGCCATCTTCTATAAATTTTCTTGCATTTTTTACCTTAAATTCAAAATCATGTTGCTCAATATTTGGTGTAATTCTTATTTCTTTTAATTCAAATACTTTTTGCTTTTTCTTAGCCTCTTTTTCTTTTTTTGCCTGTTCAAACTTATATTTTCCATAGTTCATTATTTTACAAACTGGTGGCTGTGCATTAGGTGCCACTAATACTAAGTCTAATTTCTTATTATACGCTAAATCTAAAGCATCATTAAGGTTCATTACTCCCTTTTTTTCTCCTTGTTCGTCAATTACTTGAACTTCTCTTGCTCTAATTTGTTCATTAACAGGTAATTCTTGTTTTATATAAAACACCTCCAAAAAATATATGTGCTGGGCACAAAAAAATTGATTTGTTCAGAAACAAACCAATCCACTATTATTTACAATTATATGTATTTTTTAGACTAATTATTCACATTTTTCGTATCTATGTGAATAACATTATAGTCTCAATTTTACATAACATAACAGTTAAATACATATTGTCTCATACCTTTTCCTATATTAGTTAAGGTGAGAAGTGGATTGCTTCTTCTTTCATGACTATATAATAATACTATAATTTTTAAAAAATGTCAATACATTATACCATAAAATCTTCAATTTTTGTTACTGGTATTGCTCCCTCTTTTATTAATTCATTAGTTCCTTCCGAATTTTCACTTGTAATATTCCCTGGAATAGCATATACCTCTTTTCCCTGTTCTAATGCATATTCTACTGTAATTAACGTCCCGCTTTTCTTTTTGGCTTCTACTACTAAAACTCCATCCGATAATCCACTAATTATTCTATTTCTAATAGGGAAATGATGTCTCTCTGGCTTACTTTCCAAAGGATATTCTGTTATAATTGCTCCACCTTTTATTAAAATTTGTTTATATAATTCCATATTTTCTGGTGGATAGATAACATTTAAGCCACAACCTAGTACTGCAATTGTTTTTCCTTTTGCAGCTAATGCTCCTTTATGTGCATAAGTATCTATTCCTCTTGCAAAACCGCTTATAATACATATTCCTTTTTTGGCAAGTTCATATCCGAATTGATAAGCACTTCTTAATCCGTAATTACTTGCATTTCTACATCCTATAATTGCAATTGATTTTTCATTTAATAGAGTTTCATTTCCTAAAATATATAATGTTTGTGGTCTACCATAAATATTCATTAGTTTTTCAGGGTAATTTTTATCTCCTATTCTTATTGTTTTAATTTTGCTAGTATTTAATTTAATTTCCATGCAATCTCTCCTAACATAAATAATTGTAAAAATTTATTAATATAATAAATTTATCTTTATCATTATAAAGAAATTGCCCCCGAAATTTTATTTAGATTTTAATGTATTTTTTGCAGCTTTCACTACATTATGCATCAGCATAGCAATTGTCATTGGACCTACTCCTCCAGGAACAGGAGTTATATAGGAAGCTTTTTTTGAAACATTTTCAAAATCAACATCTCCCACTAATTTTCCTTCTTCATTTCTATTTATTCCAACATCAATAACAATAGATCCCTCTTTTACCATATCTTCTGTTACAAATTTTGCTCTTCCTAAAGCTGCAATTAATATATCTGCCTCTTTTGTTATTTCTTCTATATTTTTAGTTTTAGAATGACAAACTGTTACAGTCGCATTTTTATTTAATAAGCATTGTATTAAAGGCTTCCCTACAATGTTACTTCTTCCTATAATAACAGCTCTTTTTCCTTCTATTGGAATATGATATTCTTCTAACATTTTTATAACGCCATAAGGTGTACAAGAAATAAAGCAGTCTTCTCCAATGGCTAATTTTCCTACATTAATAGGATTAAATCCATCTACATCTTTTTTAGCACTTATTGTATTAAATGCTCCTCGTATATTTAGCCCTTCTGGTATTGGGCTTTGTAGCAATATTCCATGTATATCTTCTCTTTTATTTAATTCTTCTATTAAATTAATTAAATCTTTTTGCGTAGTAGTATCCTCTTTCAAATACTCTTCAAACTCTATCCCTACTTCATTGCATGCTTTGCTTTTATTGCGTACATATACTGCTGATGCTTTATCTGCACCGAACCATAATAACTGCAAGTTTTGGGTGTACCCCCTGTCTTTTTAATTCTTCTACTTCTATTTTTAACTCACTTCTTATTTTTTTAGCAAGTGCTTTTCCATCTATTAATTCCATTTCTTGCTCCATTTTATTTTTTCTCAATTTTAATATCATAAATATTCGTATAATCTTCTTGCATTGTTGTGTTCAATTGATCGGTCTCTCCTGGTTCTAATGGTGAAATAACACCTGGTAAAGTACCTATTTCTTCTCCCGCTTCATTATATAACACAATATTTAAAAGAATAGTTTCACTTTTTTCGCTTCCAGTATTTGTTACATCTGCTATTAATGCTCCTTTGCCGTCTTTATTTGTTAATTGGATATTTTCTATCTTTATTTCATCAATCATTCTTGCTTCTTTTAGCTTGCTACTTGTGTTTAACTTTGTACCATCTTCTAATGTTTGTGAATACATATTCTCTATTTCTTCATTTCCTCCTACTACATTTTCTCCTTCTGTTTTTCTTCCTGTTACAAAAATCACAACTAATATAATTATTACCAATAAAATAACACCTAATATAATTAAATTTCTTTTGTTATTCATTTTCTTTTCCTCCTTTTATCTTTGACTGTACATATTTCCAAGCGGAATACACATGTGGCAAAGTCATTTTCCTTATTATAACTTCTCACCTATCTATAGTCAATATATTTTATAAATGTAACATAATCGTAATATGTCTGTAATCTTTTTGTAATATTAATATTTTTTCTATTACCTAGCAATATTTCTCTATTTCTAAAATCAAATTTCCTTTTTTGGTATTATTTACAATCTGACCTACTTTAAATCTACCTTTTCCTCTAACTGTAATAATATCTTCCGTTTTTACTTCTTTTGCTCCTTTTGTAATCAACTCATGGTTTACAAATACTCTTTCTTCCTTAATAATATCGGTAGCTTTTGCTCTTGAAGTTCTAATTATTTCAGACACTACACTGTCAATTCGCATTGATGGAATAATAATATTTACTTTCTGTGTTTTTGGTTCTTCTATTTTTAGTTCGGCTAATTGTATTTCTTCAAATTCTGCTTTACTAAATCTTGTCAGTTCCTTTAAACCTCTTAAAATATATTTTTCCGCATCCTTTAAAACAATTAAATCTGCACCATCAATACTTGTAATAATGTCTCCTACTTTTTCTCTGTTCATTCCTATTTTTATAATTCCACCTAGATAATCTCGATGGGAATACATTCTTTTTAACTCATTTGGAAGCAGTATTCTAATAACTCCCAATATTGTATTATAATCAAACCTCTCTTCTTTAAATACTTCCTCTAATTTAACAGGATACAATATTATTATTGTTCTTTCTGCTGTTTTATATCCTCCATATGCTACATAGTTCGTATATTTTATTTCTTTTAGAACTTTTTCTAGCAATTGTCTTTGCCTCATATCTAAAAAATCAGTATATTCCACGGAATTTCTTTTTATGGTAAATTCAATTTTGTCTAACAACTTAGAAACTAATAATCTATCTTCCTCTTTTGTAAATTTATTTAATATTTCCTGTCTATTCACGTTATAGCTTTCTCCTTCCTATCTTTCCTTTTAGCTTCACTCTATTGTAACATAGATTTTAATAAATTTAAATATTATTAGGCAAACAATATATATTTTTAAATAACAACTCAGGTGGTAAACCTGTTTAATAGTATTAAAATTAGATATGTCCTGCAACGGGAGTTTTAATTAAAAAAATCTCGCTTCGTCCCGACGGAGCTCCCTGCTCCGCTCGATTTTTTAATTATAAACTCCCTGCGCGGACTTTAAATAATTTATACTATTAAACAGGTTTAGCACCTGAGTTGTTACTATTTTAAATTTTTATTGATGTGCTTAAGTTGGGGGCCGGAAACATAAAATTAAAACATACATTGCTCCGACATTTTAGAACAAGTCGTGAATTGTAACATTGTAACATATTTGTAATATAAATTTAATCAAATAATGTTGATAATACCAATTTTTTGGAGTATAATATATCTTGAACTTTATAAAAGAAGGAGAAATGTAATATGATAAAAACAAATTTTAAAAAATTTTTATTTGCTTTTCTTTCATTTGTATTAATTCTTAGTATGGTTTCAACAGTATTTGCATCAGATGATATTTCCATAAACACTGCTGATACAAATGAAGTAACAAATAGTGCAGACCCTTCAAGTATTTGGGCAAATACTTCTTTAGAAGTAGTAGAAAATAATATTTGTGATATTGATATTGGAGGTATTGGTCAATTTGAAAAACAAATAACAGATTTTAATGCAACGGAAAAATCTGTTACTTTAACACTAACAGTAACCAATACAAAACAAGTAGAAGAAAGTTACCAAGATGCTGAAATATTCTTTGTAATTGATAACTCTTCTAGTATGACCTCTGACTATGTAGGAGACATCACAAGAAAACAAGCAGTTATTAATTCTGCAAATTCTCTTGTAGAGAAATTATATGATGCTAATCCTAATCTAGAAATAGGTATTGTAGGTTTCTCTAGCCTAGATTCTAGTAGCGGAGAAACAGAAGGAACTATAAACGATGCTAGTCTTCGTTTAGGTTTAACTAATTCTGAAGAAGAAGTAAAAAATGCAATTATAAATTTATCTGAACTAGAAGTTGGAATAAGAACCAACATAGAAGCTGGGTTGACAATTGCTCAAGATAATTTTTCAGAAGAAGAAAATAAAGACAGATATATTGTATTGTTAACAGACGGTGTTCCAAATAATGCAACAGATGGAACCTTTGGAACTTATTCTGGAACAGTAGCTACAAGAACAAAATCGAAATTAGAAGAAATTGAAAATTCTGGTATCCCAATTATTGCAGCAATGATTGACTTAGATAGTGAAACAATAGAACCAACTACACAAAGAACCTATCGTGAACTTGCAGAAGAAATTTTTGGTACAGAAGAAAATCCTACAACAAGTGAATATTTCTATATACCAGATGATGAACTAGAAGATACTATTGTAAATGATATTTTTGATAGCCTAGTTGTAACAACAGATAATACATTAAGAAATATTACTATTACCGATTATTTTCCACAAGAAATAATTGACAACTTCAATTTTGAATATGTAGCAAGTCCAAATATTGGAACAGTTTCGCAAACCATTGACACTAGCAACAATTCCATTACTTGGAACATAGAATTATTAAGTGAAGGAGAAGTTGCAACATTAAGCTATAAACTAACACTAAAAGAAGATTATAATCAAGATATTATTGACGAAATATTACCAACCAATACTAATGTTGATATTACCGCTGAAAATAACGGAACTGACATAGATGTAAGTTCCGATGTATCACCTACTATTCGAGTTAACTATGAACCTGAAGAAATTATCGTAAACGAAATAGTAGATAATACAGTAGCAAATACTGTCATTCCTCAAACAGGTAATAATTCTTCTATTTGGTTTATTGCTATTGTTGGATTGTTACTAGTAGCTATCATAGCAAGAATAAAATTTATAAAAAATAAATAAAATTACTGTTTAGGGTGCATAATCCTTTATTGGATTAGCACTCTATTTCTTTCTATGTAATTATATTTTTCTATAGTATTATATATAATTATCAATTTTCAATTACGTTTATCTATAAATTTAATTTTACTATTTTTTAAGAATTTTTTTCATTCTACATTTTTCGACATTTTTTTCTTTAAGCTAGTGATAGAATGTTACCCGTTATACTAAAGAAAAGGGGGATTATCTTATGAACAATAATGTTGTTTTTACTCCAATCGAGACAATTAAAATTACTGTATATAGAAATGATAATTATGATTGTCCCATTTTTAAAATTGAAAATGATAATAAATGTTCTAACATATCTGAGATAATTGAAGATACGTTAAAACGTTATTAAAACAATGTAATAACTCAGGAAGATAAAATTATTTAATATTATATTATCATTAAATAATTTTATCTTCCTAAGTTGTTGTTACTTTTTTTCAACCTTTTTTACTAAGTCTTTAAATAGATTGCCTTTTTCTTCAAAGTTTTTAAAATAGCCATAACTTGCTGCTGCTGGAGATAATAAGCAAATTTTACCTTTTGCTGTTACTTTTCTAGCAATTTCTACTGCTTCTTCTAGCGTTTCCACCACATATTGCTTTTCCTTTTTTAATTTTTTAGCAATATCATGTCCTGTTTTAGGCATACAAATAATATTTCTAATACTACTATCATTTAAATATTTTATAAAATCGGTATAATCAATACCTCGATCCATTCCTCCAATAATTAAAGTATCTACCTCTTTTAAGGCTTCTACAGCTTCTATTGTGGCCATTGGAATTGTTCCTATACTATTATCATAATAAAAAACATCCTCATACTTTCCAACCAATTCTAGTCGATGTTCCAATGGTTTAAATTCACGAATGCTTTGAATTGTTAGCTTTAAGTCTAATTTCAGAATTTCAGAAACACCTAGTGCAAACATAATATTATTTAAATTGTAATCTCCTACTAGATTTCTTTTTTCTGCTTTATCATAAATTAACTTACCATCAAAATATATTTTGTCTCCTTTTTCATAAATATTGCTTCCTTCTTTTCCTTTTAAACTAACTTTATACGTTGTTCCCTTTGGATTTTTTACCATTCTATTTAAAACTTCATTATCTGAATTATACAAAAAATAATCCGATTCTGTCTGGTATTTAAAAATATTGCATTTTGCCTCTGCATATTTTTCAAAAGATTCATAATGATCCAAATGCTCTTCATATACATTTAATATAATAGCAATATTAGGAGATAATTTCATATATTCTAATTGATGAGATGACATTTCTAAAACTATTGTTGTATCTTCCTGTATTTCCTCAAGCGAATCAAATACCGGTACACCAATATTTCCTAGCAACATGCAATTTACATTCTGGTCTTTTAGCACTTTCTCTATTAAGGAACTAGTTGTACTTTTCCCTTTGGTTCCTGTAATTCCTATGGTATAAAAATGGAAAAATTCTAATAATAATTCCAATTGTGATTTTATTTTCGATATAAATTCTGTGGTATCTACTCCTACAAAAGATATTCCAGGTGCTTTCATTATAATATCATAATCCTGTAAATTTTCCAAATAATGTTCCCCACTAATAAAAGTAACATATTGGTCATTTTTTAACATTTCATAATTCTCCTGAAAATTTTCTTTTATATCTGCAATATATAGTTGTTGGTATTTTAAGTGCTTTCGAATTAATTGATAGGTAGACTCTCCTTCTCTTCCAAATCCTAGGATAAGCACTTTTTTATCTTTAAAGTATTGTATTAAATCATTTATCACTTGAAAATACCTCTTTTCTTAACATAGTATCTTGCTCCTCATTCAAATTATTTTCTTCATTGTATCTCTTTGTAATATCTTGACTAGTGTCTACTAACTGATAATTTTCTTTATAGTATTTTAACAAAAATGGTAACTCTTTTTCCTCTTTTTCTAAATTTTGAATTGTTTTACTTATTGCAAAATTTACTTCTTCAAAAGTACCAACACAATCAAAAGGTTTAGTTTCACCATTTCCTGTTAATTCCAAAAATGTTTTTAATAAGTCCTTTTTTTCAAATAAATCTTCGCCAAAAATCTTAACTAATTTCTCTTTATATAAATATGGACTTAAGATAATATAGGCAAATAAACATTTAGCACAATTACAACACCACTTCCACTCTTTTCCTTTGCTTCCTACATTACAGCTCTTAAAAATATTATGATACTTTTCATGTTTTGCAAAAACTTTAGCAATTTGTAATTCATTTAATGGTCTCAAAAAGCTAAAATATTTTACTGGTGCCTTTAAATACTTATTTGTATATTCCTCAAAATCACATTCGAATTCAAAGCTTTTTGAATATTGATGATTTATTTTTTCTCCCATCACATTGGATTCATTAGCACTATTTTCGTTTGATAAAGCCACATATTTTTTAGATAACAAATATGCTACCAAATAGGATAAAAATGCAAGCATCGCAGAAAATGGAGTATGCCCATTAACATACCCTTTTTCATTTAAATCTATTAAATTTTTATCTATTGTTCTATTAATTTCAATAACATTATTATCTTCAAAACCTGCTATCTTTGCACATTCTAATGTTACAGGCTTTGGATTTATAATTAGGCAATAATCTGTTTTTTTATTTAGCTTTAAGGTCTCCAATGTTACAACCGAATCTTTTCCACCACCAATCGGAACAATATATCCATCCGATTTATCTTTTATGGTTTCATATTCGTATCGTTTTTCTTTATTCATGCATTCTATTGTTACAAAATCTTCTATATTTGTTTGTATATGATTGGTATAAAATAACTCTCCTAAACCATAAAAATATAGCTTTTTCCACCATTTAATTTGTTCCTCATTTAAATAACCACATTTAATAATAATTTTTGGAGAACAAGTACTTTTCCAGTAGCTTATAAGTTCAATTAATCCTATGTGAAATACCATCTTCTGTACATATTCACTATGAATATCTTTAAAAGGTAATTTCTTTTTTTCTATTTTTATTGCTGGATTAAATTTTGTAAGTCCTGGTATTTCAAATTCATAACTTAAATAAATTGTTTCCTCATCTTCTTTTATTTCAAAATTATTATAATAAAATTCTTTATACGCTTCTCTATATTTTTTAAATTCTAATGATTTATCCATTTACAATATCCTCTCTCTATTTGTCTTTTTTATTTTCTTTATCTCTATTGTATTCTGCTAACAAGTGCATTATTATTATAACATTATTAGCAAAATTTTACTACTGTTTTTAATAAGTAATTGAACAAAAAAACAACTTCCTCTTTTATGGAAGTTGCTACTTATTTTGGTTGGGCTGGCTAGATTCGAACTAGCGCATGCCAGAGTCAA
The DNA here is from genome assembly GCA_946495905.1 of uncultured Clostridium sp. Taxonomy (GTDB): domain Bacteria; phylum Bacillota; class Clostridia; order TANB77; family CAG-508; genus CALXVA01. Next base: position 3,592 of record CAMMEP010000019.1, on the reverse strand, counting down.
AGTCTGGTGCCTTACCGCTTGGCTACAGCCCAATATGTAATTATTATGCTACTTCTCATCAAATTTATTCATATTCTTATTTATAACAATTAGCAAATAAAATTTGATGGGGTGGAAGATGGGACTCGAACCCACGGCCTCCAGTGCCACAAACTGGCGCTCTAACCAACTGCGCTACATCCACCATCTTCAAGTAACTGCATTTATTATTTTACCCCATCTTACCTCATTTGTCAACTATTTTTATATTTTTCTTTATAAAAGTTTGTATTAAGCTCCTACTTCTTGTGCCCAAATAATTAATCTTCCTCTAGTATCATCCGTACAAGTTGTTAACGAAATCTCTCTTCTTCCTTGTGTATCTCGATTCATATATTCTGAATCACTAGTATCTGTTTCGTATTTATTTGATACTTCGTATGTAACAGTTTGTCCTGTTAAATCTGTTATATATATTTTATCTCCTTTTTCTAGCCTTTTATTATTAGAGAAGAATGTTCCATTTCTATAATTATGTCCTGCTAAAACAGTATTTCCAACTTGATTTAATGTGTCTGAACTTGGATATAACTTTACAATTGCAACATTTAAAGAATTAATACTTGCATCTTCATCCGCTATAATTGGGTATTCAATATCAATTGCAGGAATTTCTATGGTACCAATTACATCATATCCCATATAAGTTACTCCTGAACCAGAACTATTTGAATCTGAATTATCTTCTGGATAAAGTGTGTTAAGGTCAACATTAGGAGCTACATCATTTAATATTGTATTCTCTGTTATTGCATTAGATGCTATTTGGTTTGCTTGGTCCTTAAATTCTTCTACTGCATCTCCTGCTGCTGTTTCTATATAATATTTTCTATATACATCTATTCCAAAAAATATAAGCAATCCAACAATTGCAATTATTACGATTACTAAAATTACAGTTAGAGTTTTACTATATTTACTATTAAACATATTTCTTCCTCCCTTGTTTCTTTTTTTCTCATATAAGTATATTATACCACACTTTTACCAGATAATCTACACTTTTGTTCGCTTTTTTTATTGTTTAACATAATATTTTCATTTCTTATAATTTAATTAAAAATTTTTTTATTTGTTTTTTTACTGTTAAACTTTTTACAAAAAGCTTATTCTACAATCTTGTCTCCAAGTTTTTTACCAGCTAAAACATGAAAATGAAGATGCATTACTTCTTGTCCAGAATCTTTACCACAATTTACAATAACTCGAAATCCATTCTCTGCAAACCCATTCTCTATTGCAATAGTATTAATTACTTGATACATATAAGAAATTAAATCACTATCTTCCTTAGACACTTCCAATAAATTAACAATATGTTTTTTAGGTACTACCAATATATGAATAGGAGCTGCTGGATTCACATCTTTAAAAGCAATTACCCTCTCATCTTCATATACAATTTCAGAAGGAATCTCCTTTTTTATTATCTTACAAAAAATACAATCTTCCATTATTTTACCTCTTTTCAAAAATTTTATACATTCCTAATTGGGGACAGGCTTTTTTGTCTGGATTTTCCTAATTGGTGCCTGTCCCCAATTAGGGAGTTATTTTATTCTAAAACTGCTTTTATTCTTCTTACTCCTGCTGAACTGGATTCTTCTTTCTTTATTTTAAAATGTCCAAGCTCTCCTGTATGTGATACATGAGGACCTCCGCATATTTCTTTACTAAAGTCTCCTATCGTATATACTTTAACTTTATCTCCATATTTGTTTTCAAATAAGCCCATTGCTCCAGATTGCTTTGCTTCTTCTAATGTCATTTCCTCACAAGTTACTGGTAAATCTCTTTTTATCTGCTCATTTACAATATCTTCTACTTGTTGTAATTGCTCTTTTGTCATTTTTTCTGGATGCGAAAAGTCAAATCTTAATCTTTCTGTGGTAATATTTGATCCTTTTTGTGTAGCATGCTCTCCTAATACAATTTGTAATGCTTTATGAAGTAAATGGGTTGCAGTATGATAAGCAATTGTTTTTTCGTTTTGTTCTGCTAAACCACCTTTAAATTTTTGGTCACTACCCATTCTTGATTTTTCCTGATGCTCTTTAAATAACTTTTCAAATTCGGAGTTATCTATTTCAAAACCTTGCTCTCTTGCTAAATCTGCTGTAATTTCTGGTGGAAATCCGTATGTCTCATATAATTTAAAGATAGTTTGTCCATCAATTACTTTCTTATTCTCAGCTTTTGCTTTAGCTATATATTTTTCAAATTCCTTTTCTCCATGAGCTAATGTTTTCATGAATTTATCTTTTTCTTCTAAGATAACTTGTTTTATAATTTCTTTTTTATCTGCAAGCTCTGGGTATAATTCATTTAAAACTTGTATATCTAAATCAATTAAGTTTCCTAGTTCTGTTAAATCTACTTGTAGTTTATTTAGATGTCTTACCATTCTACGAATTAATTTTCTTAGAACATAACCTCTATCAATATTAGAAGGTCTTCCGCCATCTGATATAACCATCATACTTGCACGCAAATGTTCTGTAACAATTCTTCTGCTTTCAATATTATCCACCTTTGCAAGCTCTGCTAATTTTTCCATCACTGGCGCAAAAATTTCAGTATCAAATGGTGTTTCTTTTCCTTGTAATAACATGGTCATTCTTTCTAGTCCAAGTCCTGTATCTACATTATGTTGTTTTAATTTTTCATAGCTTCCATCTTTATTTTTGTAGTATTCCATAAATACATTATTCCAAATTTCTACATATTTACCACAACCACAAGATGGCTGACAATCTGGAGAACAAGCTGGTTTTCCTGTGTCATAAAACATCTCTGTATCTGGTCCACATGGTCCTTCTTCTCCTGCAATCCACCAGTTATCATCTTTTCCATAATAATAGATTCTGTCTTCTGGTATACCTGCTTTTTTCCAACATTCTGCTGTTATTTCATCTCTTGGTGCATCTTCATCTCCTGCAAAACAAGTAACCGATATTTTTTCTACTGGAATTCCTAGTTCTTTTGTTAAGAATTCAAAACTCATTGCTACTGATTCTTCTTTAAAATAATCTCCTAAAGACCAATTTCCAAGCATTTCAAAATATGTTAAATGGCGGTTGTCTCCTACTTCATCAATATCATTGGTACGTAGACATTTTTGATAGTCCGTAAGGCGTGTTCCTTCTGGATGTTTTTCTCCTAATAAATATGGTACAAGTGGTTGCATTCCAGCTGTTGTAAATAACACAGAAGGGTCATTTTCTGGTATTAATGGAGCACTTGGTATTATTTTATGTCCATGATTTTTAAAAAAGTTTAAATATTTGTTTCTAATTTCAATTGCTTTCATTGTTTCGTCCTTTCCTTTCTAAAATAAAAATTAAAGTTTCTTATGCATTAAAATATTTTTTATCTTCTTTATTTTGTTCATTTAAATATTAATATATATTTGTTTACATTTTTTTGCATCATTAGTATACCATAATAGCTGGAAATTATCAAGAAAAGTTGAACTTAACTCTTAAAAATTCCATAAAAGCAAAATTTTCATTGCCAATGCAACAACTTTTTTCTAAAAAGTGTTGTCCACATC
>CAMMEP010000018.1 GCA_946495905.1 uncultured Clostridium sp. | reverse complement strand
GCTGACCAATACTAATAAATCGAGGGCTTAACCACAAAATATATATGAATTACAATTCTTTCTCTATGTATTTTTGAGTGTGCTAAAGCACATGATATATAATAGTTAATTCATACAGATTGCGTTGAAACAATGTAGTTTGTATTGAAATAAATTTTCTGGTGATGATTACATGGAGGAAATACCTGTTCCCATACCGAACACAGAAGTCAAGCTCCAATGTGCCGACGATATTTGTGGGTTACCCTGCTGAGAAAATAGGTTGTCGCCAGTTTTTTTATGTAAAAATATATATCGTATATAAAGTAGTGACCATTTCATACATATGCGATTTTTTAATAAAGTAAACACAGTAAATCAAATAAAATTTACTGTGTTTTTTCTTGAAAGCTTTACTATTTAAAACGAAAAACATTGACTTTATGTTAAGTTAATAATATAATTTTACTATGTTTTTTATTAATATCCTTTAGCTACCTCTGTTATAAATGGGACAGAGTTTACATATATTATTAACTACTACACTCATTAATTGAGAAAGGATGTGGAATATGTTTACCAATATTATTTATGTTATTATTTGTGTTATTCTTTTTGGTTGTGGAATTTTTTTTATTTACAGTACTTTTTCAAAAAACCAAACAATAAGATTTGTAATTGGTATAATATTCTTTATAGGAGGTCTATGTTTGCTAGGTCTACCAACATCAAATTATACAGATTGGAAAGCATCTCCAAAAGTAGAATTAATTTTACCAATTGACGGAGAATATGTAATTGACAATGGAGATGAATACGTATATAAAGTACTTAAGTATTCTGAACTTGGAGAAGAAAAAGAAAGATATTATACAATAAAAAAAGATGAAAATACTGTGGTTATAATTCAAGAAATAGGGGCTGATGGTGTAGCAAATGTATCAACTTATACTAGAGAAGCAAAATCTTTAGTAGGAGTGGAGCTTGCTTCAACATTACAAACCAAATATGTATTCTATATTCCAAAATAAGCAAACCATTTAACAAAGAGAAGGTACTTGATTGTAGGACCTTCTTTTTGTTTTATAAATTTTAAAATCAATGCTTCTTCTCGATATCAATATAGCTGTGAACTATAATAACTAAATGAGAATATCTATTTCTTTATTTAGATAAAGCTAGACAAATAAAAAGTATTGGTATATAATAATAGCGTGTTTAAACCAACAGGCTTATATTCTTAATTAAGAATGTACTGTAATAATAAATAAGAGAATATAAAAGAACTCTAAAGGAAGGAATAAACATGAAAGATTCAAAAGATTATCAAAATTTTAACAGAAAGGAAAATTTAAAATTTGCATCCAAAGTAGTACATGGAGCTTTAGGAGTGGATCCAGCTACTGGTGCATTAAGCTATCCTATTTATCAAACAGCTACATTTCAGCATAAATCTATTGAAGATAAATCAGGATATAATTATGCAAGATGCATTAATCCAACAAGAGAAGAGTTGGAAAAAACAATGACAATACTAGAGGAAGGAACAAGAGCATTTGCTGTAAATTCAGGAATGGCAGCTGTTACATTGGTGTTTTCACTATTAAAACCAGGTGACCATATTATCATGTCAGATGATATTTATGGTGGTACTTTTAGAGAGGTTAATGAAGTGCTAACTGTTAATGGTGTAGAGTATGATAGTTTGGATTTATCTAATTTAGATTTATTAAAACGAACCATTAAAAAAAATACAAAAATGATATTTATCGAAACACCAACTAATCCAATGATGAAGGTAGCCGATATTCAAGAGATTGCTAAAATTGGACATGAAATAGGTGCTTTAGTAGTTGTTGATAATACATTTTTAACACCATATTTCCAAAAACCACTTACACTTGGAGCAGATATTGTAATTCATAGTGGAACAAAATATTTAGCTGGACATAATGATGTTTTAGCTGGTATTGTAGTAGTAAAAGATAGTAAAATTGGTGAAAAGCTTGAAATTCAAATGTATATTTATGGTGCTGGATTAGGACCAATGGATTCATGGATTATGCTAAGAGGAATAAAAACCTTAGCTTTAAGAATGGACAAGCATGCAGAAAATGCAATGAAGGTAGCAAAATGGCTTCGTAACCAACCAAAAGTTGAAAAAGTATATTATGTAGGATTTGAAGATCATAAAGATTATGAAGTAACGAAAAAACAAACAACAGGTTTTGGTGGAATGATTTCCTTTAAAGTGGATAGTACCAAAACAGTTAATGACATTTTATCAAGATTAAAATTAGTTATATTTGCAGAGAGTTTAGGAGGAGTAGAAAGTTTAATTACTCACCCAGTTAGTAGAACCCATACAGAAATATCAGAAGAAGTAAGAGAAGCATTAGGAATAACAGATACTTTACTACGTTTATCAGTAGGAATTGAAGATGCAGATGATATTATTGCAGATTTAGACCAAGCGATGAGCATATAGGGGAATGATTAGAAAAATAGGGCCAAAGAATATAAAAACATTTGGCTCTATTGATTTAAGCATTGGTATTAAGAAAGGAAGAAATAAATTATGACGAAATTTACAAAGATGCAAGCTTATGGTAATGACTATGTATATATAGATGCGATTAATCAAAAAATTGATAATGTAAACGAACTTGCTAAATATGTTAGTAATAGACATTTTGGAATTGGATCGGATGGAATGGTGCTAATCTGTAAATCAGAGGTAGCAGATTTTAAAATGAGAATGTTTAATCCAGATGGTACAGAAGGAGAAATGTGTGGTAATGCATTAAGATCTTTAAGCAAATATGTATATGACCACAAATTAACCAATAAAGAAGAATTAACAATCGAAACACTTGGAGGAATACAACATGTTAAATTAACAGTAGAGGATGGAAAGGCTGTAAATATAGAAGCAAATATTGGTAAACCAGTATTAGATACAAGAAAAATACCAGTAAATACAACATTGCCAGAATTTATCGAGCAAGAAGTTACTATCTTAGATAAAATATTTAAGATTACAGCTGTTTCTTGGGGAAATCCTCATTGTGTTATGTTTATTGACGACGTAGATCATTTTGATGTAGAAAAATACGGAAAAGCAATTGAATACAAAACAGATTTATTTCCAAATAAAACAAATGTAACATTTGCCGAGGTAATCGATAGAAACAATATAAAAATGAGAGAATGGGAAAGAGGAACTGGAGAAACCATAGGCTGTGGAACAGGTTGTTGTACTGCAACAGTAGCTGCTGTTCTAACAGGAAGATGTGACAGAGAAGTAAAAGTACATCAAATTGGTGGAATATTAGAAACAAATTGGGATGAAGAAACAGGTACTATGTTTATGAAAGGACCATCTCATACTGTATTTGAATCTGAAATTGATGTAGATAGAATTATTAATAAAAAAGCGAATCGAGTAAAGAAATTAACAAAATTACTAGAAAATGTGGATTATGAATTAGTAAAAGGAAGTTTAGATGTCGATATTGCAGACGTAAAAGATGATTCTAGAAAAGTAGAAGAAAATGACTTATATATTGCAAAAGTAGGAACTACTTCTAATTCGCATAAATTTATACCAGATGCGATAAAAAAAGGTGCAAAGGCAGTTGTTATTGAGCAAGATGTAGATATTAAAGAAGATATCACGGTTATAAAAGTAAAATCTTCTAGACAAGCCATGGCATATATTTCTGCTTCCTATTTTGATCATCCAGCAGAAAAACTAATTACAATAGGTGTTACAGGAACAGCAGGAAAAACATCTACTACTACAATATTAAAGAAAATGTTAGAAGAAGCTGGTAACAAAGTTGGATTAATAGGAACCATTGGTGCTTTTATTGATCAAACTAAAATTACACTTCATAATACAACACCAGAAAATTATGAAATTCAAAAATTATTTTCTAAAATGATTGATGCTGGTTGTAAATATGCCATCATGGAAGTATCTTCACAAGGCCTAAAAATGAATAGAGTAGATGGATTTACTTTTGATTATGGTGTATTTACCAATATTTCAAATGAACATATAGGACCAAATGAACATGAAAGTTTTGAAGAATATATGTATTGTAAGAGCTTACTATTCCAAAAATGTAAAAAAGGAATTATTAATATAGATGACAAAAATTGGGAGAATGTTACCAAAGGTCATACCTGTGAATTAATTACTTTTGGTGTAGAATCTGAAAATGCAGATATGAAAGCAAACAATATAGAATTTATTATGACACATGATTTCTTAGGAATGGGATTTGATGTAACAGGAAAATTACAAGATAGATTTGAAGTAGCAATACCAGGAAGATTTTCTGTATACAATTCTTTATGTGCAATTACTATTGCAAACGAATTAGGAATTAGTATAGAGCCAATGAAAAAAGCTTTGAGAAAAGCATATGTAAAAGGAAGAATGGAATTAGTAGTTTCTAATGAAACTTATAAACTTATTGTTGATTATGCTCATAATGAAGATGAAATGACAAATTTAATGGAGACAATTATGGAATATAAGCCAAAGAGAATTGTTTGTATCTTTGGAGGAGGCGGTAATAGAGCTAAATCAAGAAGATATGATATGGGAGAAATTGCTGGTAAATATGCAGGGCTTACTATTCTTACAGAAGATAACCCTCGTTTTGAAGAACTACAATCCATTAATAATGACATCATTGTTGGATTAAATAAGAGTAATGGAAAATATATTACCATTGATGATAGACAAGAAGCCATAGAATATGCAATGAAAAATGCCCAGGAAGGAGATATGATACTTCTTATTGGAAAAGGACATGAACAATATCAAGAAATTAAAGGAGTACAATATTTCTGGGATGAAAGAGAAGCAGTAGAAAGAGCTTTGGAAAATATAAATAAGTAAAGGATGGAAAAACATGAATATTTGGCATGATATTAGTAAAGAACGAATAAGTAAAACTAATTTTGTAGGAGTAGTAGAAATACCAAAAGGTGGTACGAATAAATATGAGTTGGATAAAGAAACAGGAATGCTTAAATTAGATAGAGTATTATATACTGCTACTCATTATCCAACTAATTATGGATTTATCCCTTTAACCTATGCAGAAGATAATGATCCATTAGATGTTTTAATACTATGTAATGAGCAAATTCAGCCATTAACTTTAGTGGAGTGTTATCCAATCGGAGTTCTTATTATGAATGATAGTGGAGAGGAAGATGAAAAAATAATTGCAATATCCAAAAAAGATCCTTATTTAAATGGATATAACGATATTTCAGCACTTCCTAATCATATTTCAGATGAAATAAAACACTTCTTTGAAGTATACAAGCAACTAGAGGGGAAAACAACAACCGTAGATAGAATGCTTGGAAGGGACGAGGCAGAAAGAATAATAGAAAAATGTATGAAAAAATATGAAGAGGTATTTGGAAAAAAGGCTGACTAGCCAAAATCCAGATTTATGCAGTAAGGGAGAAATAAATTCTTGAAGAAAAGGCGGTGATAGGTATGATTGAAAAAATTATTTTTAATTTATTAGCGTTTGCTATTTTTATTGTAGTATTTGGTAGATTTATTAAAAAGAATGATACGAGTTATGTGTATATTCTAGGTTTGGAATTTTTAGGAATTGTAATAAATTTTATTGAATTATTTTTTAATATTCATTTAAATTTATTTTTTAGAATAGTTATTTATATTCTGTCCATCATAATACCAGGAATTATACTTTTAATTGAATACAAGAAAAAAATAGATTTTCCAGAAATATTTAATATTTTATTAGCTAAAATTGCTTTACAATCTGGAAATACAGAACAAGCTAAAGATTATTTATTTAAATTAATCAATAAATATCCAGAAAGTTATGCAGGGCATAAAATGTTAGCAGAAGTATATGAAAAAGAAGAAAAATACTCCATCGCAGTAGATGAATATATTCGTGCTTCGGAGATAAACAATAAGGATCCTAAATTAAACTACAATATAGCACGTTTGTTAAATAAAGATGAGAGACCTGAAGAGGCAATAACAGTTCTTCAAGATATGTTAAAGAAAAATCCAGAATATTATGATGCTACTAATTTATTAGGAGAAATATTGTATACACAAGAAAGATATAAAGAAGCAATTAATGTATACATGAATGCTTTAAGATATCATCCTGGAAATTATGATTTATATTATAATTTAGGTATGGTATATACCATGGTAAATGATTTTCAAAGAGCAAAAGAATTTTATCAAAAAGCAGCTGAAATTAATTCTTTATTATATAATGCAAAATTAAGTATAGGACAAATAGCACTAATTGCAGGGGATTTAGATGAAGCTGAAAAGTTCTTTAAAGAAAGTCTAAAAGGAGAAGATGTAGAAGCTGGTTCTTATTATTATTTATCTCAAGTAGCTATGCTTAGAGGGGATAAAGAAAAAGCTACTAACTATATGAATATAGCAGTGGAACTAGATCCAAAAATATATAATAAAGCACAAAAAGAAAATGTATTTACTCCAATTAAAAAAGAAATAAAAAAACCAGAAAAAGAAAAAATGGAAGAAAAACGAAAAACAAGACTTTTATTAAAAGAACGCAAAGCATTAAACCATTTATCAAAAACTTGCTCTTTAATTAGTAGTCTTAATAATGAAGATTTATCTGCAATAAAAAACATGAAAGAAAAGGAAAGACAAGCAGAGGAAAAACAAAGAGGAGGTTAACTTTAGTATTATCATCAATAATAAAAAATATATACTGCTTCTCTAAAAAATAAAAGATAATGTACAAGACATCCTCATATAATAATATAAATATTGTAGGAGGATGTGATTTTTTTGAATATTAGCATTATTGGTGGAGATTTGAGAATTGTAAGATTAGCTGAAATGTATGCAGACGAAGGAAATATAATATATGTATATGGATTAGAAAAATATTTTATAAAAGAAACTAATCCCAATATTATTGTTTGCAATACTATTTCTGAAGCTACGAGTAAATCAAATATTATAATAAGTAGTATGCCTTTTTCGAGAGACAATATTACTGTAAATGCTCCGTATGCAATGGAAACAATAAAAATAGAAGATTTAGAAAAGGAAATAGAAAATAAAACTTTTATTGCAGGGGGAATACCAAACGAATTTTATAAAAAAGAAATACATAATATAGATTTATTACAAAATGAAGAATTAACGATTTTAAATGCAATTCCAACGGTAGAAGGAACGATTAAAATAGCAATAGAAGAAAGAGAAGAGACCATTTATGAAAGTAATATATTAATATGCGGTTTTGGAAGAATCGGAAAAATTTTGTGTAATCGATTTAAAGCATTAGGAGCAAATGTATATTGTGTTGCAAGGAAAGAAGCGGATTTAACATGGATAAGAGAAAATAGATATATTCCGCTAACTTATCAAAAAGTATCAGAAATAGGAGAAAAATTTGACATTGTTATTAATACAGTGCCTACTCTAGTTTTAAAAGAAAAAGAATTAAATTCTTTCAAACAAGATGTACTTATTATAGAATTAGCATCTATTCCAGGAGGAATTGATAAAGAATATGCAGAAAAGAAAAAACTAAAAATAATTACGGCTATGCGGAATACCAGGAAAACAAATGCCTAAAACCGCCGCAAAGTATATAAAAGAAGTTATTGAAAAAAATGTAAAAAAATGATAATTTGTAAAAAAATCTTGAATAATGTAATGCATTCGTTATATAATGAATGCGTTAAGTATAAAAAACGAAAGGATGGATATAATAATGACAACATTTCAAGCATTAATTTTAGGAATTATACAGGGATTAACAGAATTACTACCAATATCTAGCTCAGGACATTTAGATATTATTCCATGGCTTTTTAATTGGACGAATAATCCAAATTTTGTAGCTGATTTTGAAGGTTTTGATGTAGCACTTCATTTTGGTACATTTTTAGCAATAGGAATTTTCTTTTTCAAAGATTGGATTAAGTTAATTGTTGGAGGCTTTAATCAAGTAGTAAAAAAGAAAAAAACAACAGAAGGAAGAATGTTTTGGTATTTAGTTATTGCTACTATACCAGGAGGAATTATAGGGCTATTACTAGATACTTTTGTAGGTGATGCCTTAAAGCAACCTGTTATTATTGCAATTGCATTAATTGTAATGGGAATTATACTTTATGTTGTAGATAAAAAAGCAAAATCTACTACTGATTATGAGCATATGAGTTTTAAGCAAACTTTTCTAATAGGACTTTCACAATGTTTAGCTTTTATTCCTGGTGTATCTAGATCAGGAATTACAATGACAACAGGAAGAGCAATGGGAGTGGATAGAAAATCTACTGCAAAATATTCTTTTATGCTTTCAGCACCTATTGTGTTTGCAGCAACACTATTTAAAATAAAAGATTTTGTGTTCAGTGTACCATTTTTTGTAGGAATACTAGCTAGCTTTTTAGTAGGAATAATTGTAATAAAATGGTTATTACAATATTTACAAAAAGGTAGCTTTAAAGGATTTGCAATTTATCGAGTAATTTTTGGAATTATCATTTTAATTGTTGCCTTTGTAAGAGGTTAAAAAATTGATTATAATAAATCATAAATGATATTTATAACAAAAATTTTACTAAAACTGGAAATATTACAAAAATATTACAAAAATATTACATTTATATTAAATATTTTAATATATATTGACTTTTTTTAAAAAAAAGATAAAATAATAAAAGAACTATAAGGAAAAAAGAGAAAAAAAGGAAAAAAATACAAGTATTATTTTATTATATTTTGCAAAATATAATAGTGGTATAAATAAAAACGAAGGAGAATAAAATGTCAAGCTGTTTAGGATTATATATAGAAAGCAATGTAATTAAATATGCAAAAGTCACTAAAGAACGTGAAGCTTTGAAAATTGAATCTTTCGGAATAAAGTTTTATGAAAAAATTGGAGAAGCAATCGAGCAAATTGTTTCAGAAACCTTTAGTTATAATATACCAATTAGTGTAAATTTGTCAGAAGAAATATATAATTATTTCTATATGTTTAGCTTACTTAATAAAAACGACTTAAAAAAAGCTATTGACACTGAATTCGAATCCTATTGTTATGATAAAAAGTTAAACAAAAATGCATTTGAAACTAGATATGCGTTGTCTACTAACTTAGAAGATAAAGATAAAATTAAAGTTATACATGTTTCATCAAATAAATCTTCTATAACAAAAACAATTCAAACAATGGGAGATTATAAGGTATCTACCATTACTCCAATAGGAGTTGCTATTGCAAATGCAGCAAATATAAATCCAAAAGAAAACATTGTTATTGTAAATATGGAAGAAAAAACTACAATTACTGTTATTGTTAATCAAAAAGTATACAATGTTGAAAAGTTGGATGAAGGAGCTGGAGAAATCCTTGCGAAAATTGCAAGTAAAGAAAATTCGTATTCAAAAGCATATGAAATTTGTAAAAATTCTACTATTTACACAATGGAAGGTAAAGAACTACAAGATGAAGAAAATGAATATTTGGATTTTATTATGCCAACGTTATATAAAATTGTTACAAAATTACAAGATTATATAACAAATACAACTATTAAATTTGATAAAATTTATATAACAGGTACCATGTCCGTTGTAAATAATATAGATTTATATTTCCAAGAATTTTTTCAATCCGAAAAATGTGAAATATTAAAGCCATATTTTATATCGGAAAATGTAAAAATAAATATTAAAGATTATATAGAAGTAAATTCAGCTATTGCTGTAGCAATGCAGGGACTAGGATATGGTATTAAATCCATGAACTTCAAGAAACCAAGTTTAATGGATCAATTACCAGATTGGTTAAAAATAGATGTAAGTTTAGGAAAAAAAGAACAGAAACCAGGCAAAAAAATAAATATGAGCTTATCTGGAAAATTTGATAATACAGAAAGATGGCTTTTAAGAGGAGTTGCAGGCGTTTTAATCCTTACTTTACTATATTCTGGTTTCTCTATTTATTTAGATATTCGAATTAATGATAAAATACAAGAAGCACAAGATGTAAGCTCTTATACAGACACACAAATTGCTGCAGTGGAAAGCGATATTAGTAAAATAGATAATAAAGCAAACCAATATATACAAATGAGAGATAACCTAAGTGATATCAATAAAAAAATAGAAGATGATTTAAGCCTAAAAGGATCTATTCCAAACCTATTGATGGAAATTATGTCTGTTATCCCACAAAATGTGCAAATAACAGAAATAGAAAATACAAGTGAAAATGATGGAAGACATATACAAATAAGTGCACAATCTGAATATTATGATGAATTAGGATACTTTAAAGCAAAAATAAAAGAAGATGGAATATTGACAAATGTTACTTCTACCCAAGGAGAAAAACAAGACGATTTTGTTAGAATTGTAATAGAGGGGGATTTGCCATGAGGAAGATTTTGATTTCAGTATTATTAATACTAGTGCTTGTGTTGGCATTTTTCACCATATTTCAAGGAATATCCATTGGAACATTTGAAATACTAAGTGCAGAAGGCATAATAGCATTAAATGATGATTTGACAAGTGAAATTGAAACTGCAAACAGAAAAATAAAGAGTGATTTACAAACAGAAAAAGCGAATTTATCAGAAAGTATTAATAATTTATTACAAAGTAAAGAAAGATATTATGATTTAGCAAATGTTAGTACAGAAAGCGAAATTAATGAAGCTAATACAGAAGAAACTTACGAAATTGAATATTTATGGCTTAGGGTAGGCAGACATGCAAGGACAGAAGGCGTAAATATAAGAATGGATGTAATTAATGGAAACAATTCTGATGCCAGTGTAAAAGATTTATCTTTTACTGTTGTTGGTCAATATGAAGGAATTATTGAGTTTGTTTCTGCTCTAGAGGAAGATAGCGAATTATCTTTTAGAATTGATAATTTTAATTTGTTACCTTCTGGTACGAATTTGCAAGCAACTTTTAGCGTAAGTGGTGTTAGAATTAATCTAAATAATATGACACAAACGAATACTACTACTTCAACAGGTACTACAACCGACACGACTACAACAGATACAACAGCAACAGATACAACAGCAGATACTACGACAACAACACAAGGAAGTCAAACTTCTACAACTGCAGATACTAATGCTGCAAGCTAGTCTGTTAAATTAAGTAGAGAAAATGGAGGCAAAAATGCTAAAATCTGTAATGAAAGAAATTTTTATATTATTACTTTTAAGTATAGCAATCTTATTAATTTTAGGAATTTTGTTTTATGAATATATTCCGATTAATAGGGTTATACCAGAAAGAGAAGCTTACGTTACACCAAATGAGGTACTAAATGAAATTGAAGAAGAAATAACAGAAAGTGAAAAGATAGAAGTTACCTATGAAGTAACGGATGCGGATTTAAACGTTTATAAGCAAACTGGAAGTTATACAGAAGGAAGAGCAAATCCTTTTTCACTTGAACCAGAAACTACTACAAATACATCCGATAATGGAACAGGAAATTCAGGTACAACAAATAGTGAAACAGGAGATACAAATGAAAATAATGGACAAACTACAATAGATGAAAATTCAACAGGTACATTTTTCAATAATGAAGGAATTAAATAATTATTTAATTCATTAAAATTTAGGTTATATTTATTTTATATAGATATATACAAAAAATATTTTAAAGGAGGAATTTTTTATGTTAAAAAATCAAAAAGGTATTACTTTAGTAGCTTTAGTTATTACAATAATCATATTAATCATTTTAGCTACAGTTGCAATTTCATTTGCATTTGGTAATAATGGTTTAGTAAACCGTGCAGAAGATGCAAGAGACTATTATGCAAATGATACAGCCTATACTGATCAATCTATCACAAACGTAGAATACTACCTAAATGATATATTAGCAGATTCAGTAAGCCAATAATAAATAATAAAAAAGTTTTAAACGGTTTAAAATTTCTTTAAACTAAAATAAGAAGAGGTTATACTAATATATAATCAATATATAGAATTATATTTTATGTATAACCTCTATTTAAAAATACGAGGGGTAAATGGTATGGACTATATCTTATATATACTAATGTTTTGTATTGGTTCTCTATTTGGTAGCTTTTTCACACTTGCGGTATATCGAATACCATTAAGACAAGACATTACACATACACGTTCCTACTGTCCAAATTGTAATCATAAATTAACTTTTTTAGATATGATTCCAATCTTAAGTTATACATTCTTAGGAGGAAAATGTAGATATTGTAAACAAAAAATAAGACCAAGATATTTATTATTAGAAGTATTATCTGGAATTGTTTTTGTTTTATTTGCTGCATCCATCAAGTTAAGTATTTTTACATTTAATACAGATATATTAGTTTATTTTATAGTAGGAATATTATATATAGCAACAATGTTTATTATAGCAGGAATAGATAAAGAAAGAATTGAGATTGAAAAGCCAGTTTTATTGTTTGGCTTTATTTGTGTTAGTTTATATATGGTTTATCTATATATAGTAGAAAATAATGCTAGTATGTATAGATATGTTATATATTTGATTATTTCATGCTTATTAATATTAGTTAGTATTTTTTATTTAAGAAAAAAGGGTAAAGATAGTTATACCATAGATATTTTAGTTCTTTCTATGTTGATGATACTTTATACATACGAAACGGTATATATATATACTGTTATAATAACTCTACTTGCTATTGCTATTCAAATACTTATTCAAAAATTAGGCTCAAATAAAAATAAGGCAGTAAAAAAAGAGAAAAAAGAAGAATATGAAATACCAATTGGTTTTTATATGTGTACTGCAAATATTATTATTTTAATAGTAACGAATTTTGTCATATTTTATAGGTGATGTCATGAAGAAAAATATAATGTTCAAATTTAAGTCGGAAAAAGGTTTTACAATGCAGGATTTGATGATTGCTGCTTTTATCATTGTTATTTTAATAGCTATCATATCTTCTATGGTATATTCTGTTTATAGAACAAATTTAGAAATGGATTTAACAGCAAGAATGTCCATGTATGCAGTGCAAATTTTAGAAGATATTGATAAGATAGCTTATGAAGAGGTAAACTCAAGTCTAGCAAGTAAGTATGTTGAACAATTCTCCATACCAAGTGGATTTTATGTGGAAATTGAAGTTTCTAAATATGGCGAAGATGTAGAAAATATTCAAGATGTTATGAAAATTGTAAAATTAACAATTTCCTATACACTACAAGGGGAAACAGAGGAATTTGTAGTTCAAAGATTAAAAATAAAGGAACTATAATGTAGATTGAAATCTTAAGGAAAGGAGTTTTCAATATAACAATGTATGAAAAAATTAAAAGCAATAGAGGTATTACATTAACAGCACTTGTAGTATATTTAATTATATTTACTTTGTTGATAGGAGTAATGACAACAATAAGTACATTCTTCTTTGGAAATATAAGAGAAATAATGTATACTCCAAAATATGGAGCTGAGTTTAATAAATTTGCAATGTTCTTTGTTGTTGATGTAAAGAATTATAGTGAGGCGACGATATCTACCAATAAAATAGAATTTGAAAATGGACCTACTTATCAGTATTTAAATAATACAATTTATAGAAATGATGTAGCCGTTGCAAAACAAGTATTAAATTGTGTATTTACAGCAAAGCAATATAATGTTAATGATGTAACAAAAAATCTGATTAACGTTGATATAAGAATAGGAAGTAGCGAGGAAAAAGCTATAACAAGGAATATTGATTTTACATTGCGATATTGGTAAAATTGGCATAATAATATAAAAAAATATGCAAATAATAATATAAATTAACGAATGAAAGGAGAAATTCTATGGATTCAAAAAAAAGGCAACCTTTAGGCATTGAATTAGTAAAAAGGGGTATTGTAACAGAAGAAGATATTCAAAGAGCATTAGACTATCAAAAAGCAGAACCAAAAAAGAAAATTGGTGATATTTTAAATATATTACGAGTATGTGATCCTTATGTTTTGATAAATGCAATGGGAGAAATTCTAGAGGAAAAAGCAATTTATCTAAAAGAAAGTGATCTAAAAATAAATATGCTTGATTATATTTCTTTAGATATTGCAAAACAATATAAGGCTATTCCTTTTGATGAAGTAAGTGGGAAAATAAAAGTGTGCTTTGCAGATACTTCTAATAAGAGAGCCGTTGATACAGTTAGATTATTACTCCTTAACAAAGGTTTAGTAATGGAGAAATACATTACTTTTGAAACTAATATTGATTTAATTTTAAATAGTTTTGAAGGCAGTTCAGAAAGTATAGATGTTAATGCCAACGTTTCTGGCTTTGTAGATAGTGTTATTAAAACCGCAATGGAAAAAAGAGCAAGTGATATTCATATTGAGCCAATGCAGGAAGGATTAAGAGTACGTTATAGAATTGATGGACAGTTAATTGATGCAGCAAATGTAGGAAAAGAAAAACAAGCTCAAATTATAGGTAGATTAAAAGCAATATCCAATATGCATCAAGAAAAGCAAGAATCACAAGATGGTAGAATTATCATGTATCCGGAATATAATATACGTGTATCTTCACAAAAAAATATTTATGGAGAGAAATTCGTACTAAGATTATTAAAGAAAAATGAAGATGTTAAATCTATATTTGATTTAGGATTTAAACGAGATGAAAAATTATTAAAAGATGCTTTCAACAAGAAAAATAGTATTACAGTAATTGCAGCTCCTACTGGAGAAGGTAAAACAACAACTTTGTATAGTATTGTGGATTACTTGAATCGACCAGAAATAAATATTACTACCATTGAAGATCCTGTTGAAATAAGAATTAATGGATTAAATCAAATAGAAATAGATCCAAAAACTACATTCGCAGAATCATTAAGAACAGTTTTAAGACAAGATCCAGATATTATCCTAGTAGGAGAAATAAGAGATACAGAAACTGCAGAAATAGCAATGCAAGCAGGACAAACAGGACATTATGTATTATCAACAATCCATACAATTGATGCGATAGAGGTAATTACCAGACTTAGAAAAATGGGAGTATCAAATTATGATATATCTAGTACTCTTGCTACTACTGTTTCGCAAAGATTGGTAAGAAGGTTATGTAAAAATTGTGCAAAAGAGAGAGATTTTACGCAAGAAGAGAAAGATGTCATAAATAAAATAGGAGAAAAATATAATGTTAAATTTGATTTAGAAGGAAAGAAAACATTTGATGCAGTTGGATGTAAAAAATGCAATAATACAGGATACTTTGGAAGAATTGGTATCTTTGAAGTATTAATGTTAAATGACAAGATGAGAACTTTAATTATTAATAATGATTCTACCATAGATATTCGAAATGAAGCGTTGAATAGCGGCTATTTGCCACTTATTGTAGATGGCGTAAATAGAATTTTAGATGGTACGACGAATTTAGAAGAATTAAATAACAAATTAGCAATATATTAATAGGATGGAGGTAACCAATGATAGATATTAATAAGATTTTAGACACAGCCAAAAAAAAGGATGCGTCCGACGTTCACTTAATATGTGGATTAAAACCAATGCTTAGAATTAGGAGAGATTTAATAGAATATGAATGTCCATCTCCTTTAACAGAAGAGGATATGTATGAAATTTATGATTATTTTGTTAGAGGAAATGTAGATAAAGATAAAGTATTCAAGGAAACAAAAAAATTAGATACATCATTTGAATTTGAGGATATTCGTTTAAGGGTTAATATTTCACTTACTAATGAAATACCAACACTAACAATGAGATTAATAAAAAATGAATTGCCAAAATATGAAGATTTAGGAGTACCAGATATTGTAAGAAGAATGACATACCAGCCACAAGGACTTATCTTAGTTACTGGTAAGACAAACTCTGGTAAAACTACAACTCTAAATGCTTTAATTAATGAAATAAATGAAAATCAAAACAAAAAAATACTTACTTTGGAAAACCCAGTAGAGTACAAACATACTAGTAAAAAGTCTGTTATTGTACAAAAGGAAATTGGACCGGGAAGAGATTGTTTAACATTTAGTGATGGTGTTAAAAACTCTTTAAGAGAGGACTGCGATATATTAGTAATTGGTGAGATTAGAGATAGAGAGACAATGGAAGCAGCAATTGAAACTGCAGAGTCAGGACATTTGGTAATAGGAACACTTCATACCAAATCTTGTGCAGAAACAATCGATAGAATGGTTAATTTCTATGAAATTAGAGATCAACAAACGGTAAAATTTTTAATTGCTTCTTTATTAAAGCTAGTTATCTCACAAAGATTACTACCATCCAAAAAAGGTGATTTAGTACTTGTACCAGAGGTAATGGTAGTAGACAATATTATATCAGGAATCATTCGTAAGGAAAAAATAAGTGTATCTGAAATAGAAGATGCTATTCAAAGTAATTTAGAAAAAGGAAGTATAGGTTTAATAAATTCTATTGCAGAATTATTCGTAGATGATGTTATTACATTAGAACAAGCAAAAGCACAAATAGAAGAAAAGAATATAGAAACGTTGAATAGAACAATCATGCAATTAAAAATTAAAAGAGAAAAAACTAATAAACTTAACCAATAAGAAATACTTGCATAGAAAGGAGGAATCATGGCCGAATATATATATAGAGCAGTAACTTCAAAAGGACAAATTGTAAGAAATAGAGTAGAAGAAGTAAACAGAAATACACTTATTAAGAAGTTAAAAAACAATGATCTATTACCAATTAGTGTTGTACAAGTTGGTTATAGAGGGAAAAAGAGTAAAGCAAATAGAAGAAATATCATGGATATTGATGATATTATGCAACAAGCAGATTCAGCTAATATTCTACAAGGGAGAGCAAATGCAAAACCTTCTTTAAAAGAAAGAGTAAATTTAGCATTATCTCGAGAAGAAAAAATAACCACAAGAGATATTATTATATTTACGCAAAACTTTTTCTTACTAAAAAAAGCAGACTTTAATAATATACATGCACTTAGTACTATTATTGATAGTACCGAGAATTTATCATTAAGAGGAATTTTGCAAGATATATTAGCTGGTGTTGAAGCTGGTGAATATATGTATACTACTATGGAGTATTATTCTAATATATTCCCATATATTTATATTAATATGATTAAAGTAGGAGAACTTTCAGGATCGCTTACAAAATCATTAGAGCAAGCGGTAAAATATTTGGAAGAAGTAGACGATACGGGGTCTCGATTAAGAAAAATTATTGTACCAAACGTTTTACAATTAGTTGCAATTATTGGTATATTAATTTTTGGTGTGGCCTATATTATTCCATTAATTCAAGAAGCTTTTCTTGAATCTGGAACAACACAAACGTTGCCTGCTATTACAATATGGTTTGTTGATTTTTGTAATGCATTAATTCATGCGTGGTACATTCCAGTTATTGCAATTGCAGCTATTGTAGGAATTGTGTTTGCGTATGTAAATACACCAAAAGGAAAATATAATTTTCACTATTTTAAATACAAAATGCCTATTTTTGGTAAATTAATATTTGCTATGGACTTTTCAAGACTTATGAGAGCGATGCTTTTAAATCTTGAAAATGGTATGAGAATTCAAGATTCGCTAGAAGTTAGTAAAGCAGTTGTAAAAAATTATGTATTATTGTCTATTGTTGAAACAGCAATCAATAATATCTTAATAGGTTCTTCTTGGATAGAGCCATTTGAAAATTCTGGTCTCTGCTCATCAATGCAAACGGAAATGTTAAAAATAGGTATGCAAACAGACTTACCAGAAATGATGCGTAAATTAGTAGAATTCATGGAAATGGATATTAACAATTTAATGCAAAAAATTATGGCAGTGTTACCACAAATTGTATATTCGATTGTTGGCGTATTCCTAATATTCTTAGTTGTTACCATTATTGTACCTTGTATTCAACTTTACATGGGAACTTGGCTATTTGATGCAGTGGATTTGCCAGCATAAGATATGTATTGTTTTAACAAAGTTAGAGTAGATTCTACTCTAACTTATTTTAATTTATGGAATCCAGCTAGTATGTATGTTTCTCAAATTTTTTTGTATCTTGCTGGTCTTTGGCCATCTAAGCACAAAATAAATTTGAACAAAATTCATTAAAATAAACATTAGCTAAATAATATATATATTGAAATAAGAGCATTATCTGCTAGGTTGCTCCAACTCGCACTCGCCTAAAAGGCTCGTTTGGTCGCTGCGCGATACTGCAAAAATTATCTAAACATACATACTAGCTGGATTCCAAGGCATAAATAAAATAAAACCATTTGGCAAAATAAATAAATTAACTCTGTTCAAATAAAGTGGTTTGTGATATACTTGGGGGTAGTAGGAGGGAAAGATAGTGAGAATCGGGATTGATATAGGAGGAAGCCATATAGGAATAGGACTTATTCGAAATGGTGAAATAATCGAAAAAATAGAAAAAGAAATAGAGAGAAAAGAAACGGCAGAAGATATTATAAATTATTTGGAAGAAGTGTTAATTCAGCTGGTGAAAGAAGAGAATAAGATTGATTTAGTCGGAATAGCTACTCCTGGAATTATACAAGGAAATTGCATGAAAAACTTAGTTAATTTAGGGATAGATACATTGGATTTTAGTAGTATCATAGAAAAATATCCTAATATATCATTTAAAATCAGAAATGATTCCAAAATGGCTGCTCTAGCAGAAAAAGAATATGGTGCTTTAAGAAATTATAAAGATGCTGTGTTTTTATGTTTAGGAACTGGAATTGGTTCTGGTGTATTTTTAAATGATAAAATGTTACAAACACGAGATAATTTAGGATTTGAACTTGGGCATATGATAATAGAGAAAAACGGAATCAAGTGTAATTGTGGTAAAAGAGGCTGTTTTGAAACTTATTGTTCCATAAAGAGATTTAAAGAAAATGCTAAGAAAATATTAAATATAAAGAATATTTCTTCTGTGGAATTATTGGAAAAAATTAGAGAAGAAAAAAATAATTCAGAAATAAAAAAATTAATAGAAAACTATTTAGAAGACCTTATAATAGGATTATCCAATATTATTGATATATTTCAGCCAAAAGCAATTGCTATTGGTGGAAGTTTTGTATTTTATAAAGATATATTTTATGAGAAGCTAAAAGAAGAAATGAATAAAAGAAAATATGTATTTAATAAAGAAAAAATGCCAAAAATAGTATTAGCAGAATTGGGCAATGATGCTGGTATGATTGGTGCTGTTTTATAGTTCGATTTGACAAATCTAAAAAAAAATAGTATAATAATTTACAGTTGTTACCAAAGTAGGGTAAAGAAGAGATTTATATAAAATATTGATAGAGAAGAGATTTATTATAATATTGTAAATTATAGAACGGATTTAAAAATAAATAGTAATATATAAATATGCTAATAGTGCGGAAAGTTAAAAGCATGTTATATAATCTATGCCTAAAAAATTTTTTGTAATCGTATAGATTTTATTTTGTAGTTTATAATTTATATATATTATAAACTACTATTTTTTAGAATGGGCGGTCTTAATCTATTATATATAAATTAGTTATTTAATGTTCGAAATGGAATGAGAAATAATTGCTTACAATATTTTCAAATTTTTTCTAAATATAAAAACTACTAAAAAATAACCAGTTATAAGAATAAATAGAAAAGGAGAGATTTTTAATAATGGAGAAAAAAGAAACAATGGAAAAAAATGTTTCTACGAAAGTGGAAGCAAAAACAACAAGAGGACCTAGAAAAAGGAAAATTAATAATGAGGTACCAAAAAATAAAGTAGAAATCAGAAAGGAGGAAAGAAAAATTAATAATACAGAAGGAAGAAAAACAAGAACAGTAGAGAAGAAAAGAGAGAATTCATTCGAAAATAAAAATAAGAGAGAAAGTATAAAAGAAAATATAGAAAAAAGTGTAATTGAAAATAGAGGTAAAAAATTACCAAAATTTGAATTTAAGAAAGAAAATTTAAAAATCATACCATTAGGTGGATTAGATGAAATAGGTAAGAATATAACGGTATTTGAATATGAAAATGAAATTGTATTAGTAGATTGTGGATTAGAGTTCCCAGAGGATGACATGCTTGGTGTAGACTTAGTAATTCCAGATGTAACCTATTTAGAGAAGAATAAAGAAAAAATAAAAGGTTTAGTAATAACACATGGTCATGAGGATCACATTGGAGCAATTCCATATATACTAAAACAAATAAACATACCAATATATGCAACTAAGCTTACCGTAGGTTTAATAAAAAATAAATTAGAGGAACATAAATTAGTTTCTTCTACCAAATTAATAACAGTAGAACAAGGACAAACAGTTAATTTTGGAAATATAAGAGTAGAATTTATTAGAAGTAGTCACAGTATACCAGATTCTGTTATGCTTGCAATACACACACCAGTAGGGGTAATTCTTCACACAGGAGATTTTAAAGTAGATTTTACACCAATTGATGACAAAATTATGGATTTAGGAAGAATTGCAGAACTTGGTAACAAAGGAATATTAGCACTAATGTCTGATAGTACTAACTCAGAAAGAAAAGGTTATACAATGTCGGAAAAAACAATCGGAGATGTATTTGACAGATTATTCCAAAACAATAAAAAGAGAATTGTTGTGGCAACTTTCGCATCGAATGTTCATAGAGTACAGCAAATTGTTAATTCTGCAGAAAAATATGGAAGAAAAATTGCTGTTTGTGGTAGAAGTATGATTAATATGATAGAAACAGCAAGAGAAATTGGATATATTGATGCACCAGAAAATATGTTTATTGATATTGATATGATAAAAAATTATACAGATGATCAATTAGTTATCATTACAACAGGTAGCCAAGGAGAGACAATGTCTGCTTTAACAAGAATGGCAGCAGGGGAACACAAAAAAGTGGTAATTACTCCAAATGATATGGTTATTATTTCCGCAACACCAATACCAGGTAATGAAAAACTAGTATCTAATGTAATTAATGACTTAATGCAAATAGGGGCAGAGGTAATTTATAGTGCATTAGAAAATGTTCACGTATCAGGACATGCATGCCAAGAAGAGCAAAAATTAATTTTAGCTTTAGCAAAACCTAAATTCTTTATACCAGTTCATGGCGAGTATAGACAATTAAGAGCTCACGCAGAAACGGCAAAAGAAATGGGGATACCAGCAGAGAACATATTTATCCTAGAAAATGGTAAGACATTAGAATTAAATAAAAAAGAAGCAAAAGTAACTACTTCTGTACCATGTGGAAAAATTTTGGTAGATGGATTAGGAGTAGGCGATGTTGGAAATATCGTATTACGAGACAGACAACATTTATCGCAAGATGGATTAATTGTTATTGTTATGACAATGGATGGAAGTACAGGAGAAATTGTATCTGGACCAGATGTGGTTTCTAGAGGATTTGTTTATGTACGTGAATCCGAAACATTAATGGATGATGTGAAAAAAGTAATAAGAGAAGAAGTAAAACTTTTTGAAGAGGAAGGTGTGCGTGATTGGGCTACAATCAAATCAACCTTAAAAGATGACTTGAGAGATTATATTTTCCAAAGAACAAAACGTAATCCTATGATACTGCCAATTATAATGGAAGTATAGTTAATTGGAAAAGAAAAGAGGGAAAAATATGAATTATAAAGATTTAGCAGATTTAATATTTCCAGATGCAAAGGAAATTTCATATTATGAAGAAAAATATCCAGAGAGAAACTTACCAGAAGGAGCAGTAGTTTCAAGATTTGCACCAAGTCCAACAGGATTTATGCATATAGGTGGACTATATCAAGCTTTAGTTGCAAAAGAAATGACTAAAAAAACTAATGGAGTATTTTTCTTAAGAGTTGAAGACACAGATCAAAAGAGAGAAGTTGAAAATGGAGTTACAGATATAGTAAATTCTCTAAAAGATTTCGATATGGCACCAGATGAAGGAATGATATCTGATACAGAAGAAATAGGAAACTATGGACCATATAAGCAATCATTAAGGAAAGAAATATATCAAGCCTATGCTAAATATTTATTGGAACAAGGAAAAGCATACCCATGTTTTTGTACTTCAGACGAGGTTGAAGAAATCAGAAAAAAACAAGAAGCAGCTAAAATAAGACCAGGATATTATGGTATATGGGCTAAATGTAGAAACTTAACAGTAGAAGAAGCAGTAGAAAAAATAAAAAATGGTGAGAATTATATAATTCGTTTTAAATCTCCAGGAAGAGAAGATAGAAAAATAAAACATCATGATATTATAAAAGGAAATGTTGATTTTCCAGAGAACGACCAAGATATCGTAATTATTAAAGCAGATGGATTACCTACATATCATTTTGCACATGCTATTGACGATCACTTGATGAGAACAACACATGTAATACGTAGTGATGAATGGTTATCTTCTATACCATTACATTTGCAATTATTCCACGAATTAGGATTTAAGGCACCAAAATATGCACATATTTCACCTATCATGAAAAATGATAACGGAAATAAACGTAAATTAAGTAAAAGAAAAGACCCTGAAGCAGCAGTATCATATTACAAAGAAGAAGGAATACCAGTAAATGCAGTAAAAGAATATTTACTAAATATAGCAAATTCTACATTTGAAAATTGGAGAAGAGCAAATCCAGATAAAGACATGGATGAATTTGATTTCCAATTAAACAAAATGAGTGTAAGTGGTGCTTTATTTGACATGGTAAAGCTTCTTGATATTGGAAAAACAGTTATATCAAAAATGACTGCTGAAGAAGTATATGAAAATGCATTAAATTGGGCAAAAGAATATGATAATGAGCTATATGAGATGCTTCAAGACAAAGAATATTCATTAAGAGTATTTGGAATAGAAAGAGGAAACAAAAAGCCAAGAAAAGATATAGCAAAATGGTCAGATGTAAAAAATTCAATTATTTACATGTATGATAATAAATTTTTAGACAATGATATTTCTTATGAATACGCTAAAATATCTGATAAAGAAGAAGTAAATAAATTGCTAAAATCATATATTGAAGAGTATTTTGATATAAATGATGACAAAGATAAATGGTTTGGTAAAATAAAAGATTTAGCAGAAAAAAATGGATATGCAAGAGAAGTAAAAGAATTTAAAGCAAATCCTGAAAAATATCCAGGCCATGTTGGAGACGTAAGTACAGTGATAAGAGTTGCTTTAACAGGAAGACAAAACACACCAGATATGTATGAAATAATGGAAGTACTTGGAAAAGATAGTGTAATAAAAAGATTAAATAAGGCAATAAATTAGATTTACAATTTATAGGATTCCACTTCAAGTTACAATTCATAGTTGGTTCTAAAATGTCGGAGCAAT
>CAMMEP010000017.1 GCA_946495905.1 uncultured Clostridium sp. | reverse complement strand
AAAATAATAGTGAACCACATACAGACGCAAATGGAAATGTGTATGATGCGGATTATAAAGTAGATGAGGACGACAAAAAGTAGTTGTGAAGATAATTGGTTTTAGAGGTTGGAGAACTCCAACCTCGCATTATGAAATATAGGAATTTTCAAAGGCATATATTGAAAAGCATAACGTAAATATGAATAGAAATTATGAACAAGACAATAAAAAGAAATATAATAACAAGACTTTTTAAGGAGAGAAGTAAATGGCAAATAAGGATTATTATGAAATATTAGGAGTAGAGAAAAATGCAAGTGAAGAGGAATTAAAAAAAGCATATAGAAAACTTGCAAAAAAATATCATCCAGATGCTAATCCTGATAACAAAAAAGAGGCTGAAGCTAAATTTAAAGAAGTAAATGAAGCATATGAGGTTTTGTCTAATCCTGAAAAAAGAAAAATGTATGACCAATTTGGAACTGCAGATCCAAACCAAGGATTTGGAGGAGCAGGAGGACCTTTTGGAGGCGGAAATGGATATTATTCTTATTCTTCTTCAGGTGGATTTGATGGCTTTAGTGATTTTGGAGACTTAGGAGATATTTTCTCTTCGTTTTTCGGAGGCGGATTTGGAGGAAGAAGCTCTTCCAGAACAAATAATGGACCAAGACAAGGTGCTGATTTAAGAGCTAATATAGATATTACATTTGAAGAATCTTTCTTAGGTACGCAAAAACAAATTAATTTAACAAGAAATGAAACTTGTACGACGTGTCATGGAGAAGGAGCAAAACCTGGAACTAAAAAGCAAACTTGTGGTGTATGCCATGGAACTGGCCAAATAAAGCAAACACAAACAACAATATTTGGACAGATGCAAACTGTGAGACCATGTACAAATTGTAATGGAACAGGAGAAATAATACCAGAGCCATGTCCAGAATGTAGGGGAAAAGGTACTGTTAGAAAACAAGTAAAAGTTACAGTAAGAATTCCAGCAGGCATAGATGAAAATCAAACCATAGTACTTCGTGGAGAAGGAGAGCCAGGAGAAAAAGGTGGTGCAAAAGGAGATTTATACATAACAGTACATGTAAAAAGACATAGCATTTTTACCAGAAAAGGGCAAGATGTTCTATGCGAAGTGCCAATAACCTTTACACAGGCAACACTTGGAGCAGATTTGGAAATACCAATGGTTGATGGTACAAAAGAAACTTATCGAATTCCAGATGGAACTCAACCAGGAACTAAGTTCACTATTAAAGGTAAAGGATTTAAAAATATCAATAATAGTTCGCAAGGTAATTTCATATTTACTGTGTTAGTTCAAGTTCCAAAGAAACTTACGAAAGAGCAACGTGACTTAATGATGGAACTTGCAAAAACAATGAATGAGCAACCACCAGTTAAGAAGAGAGGATTGTTCGGGTAAATTATAATAAAAATAGAAACCGCAGCTTACATGCGGTTTTTTTGTCTGTCCCTATTGCATAGGAAATTTCTCTAGAAATTTCCGGAGCAACAAGGTTAAGTTTCCTTAGGCCGTGCATATTCGCGAAGCGAAATGCTACAAAAGGCGAAGCCACTTTTCTTACAACGACAGAATTTTTTTTGCTCTTGCAACGTCTTCAGCTGTTGCATTGGGAACATCTTCTAATTCATAGTTACAGCCTAGATTTTCCCATTTAAATCTTCCTAAATCATGATAAGGTAAAATTTCTACTTTTT
This sequence comes from uncultured Clostridium sp., assembly GCA_946495905.1. Lineage (GTDB taxonomy): Bacteria > Bacillota > Clostridia > TANB77 > CAG-508 > CALXVA01. The sequence continues at coordinate 22,324 of CAMMEP010000017.1, read as the reverse complement.
TTACATTTTTTAAACTGGCAAGAAAATCTTTTAATTTTAACAAATCTTCTTCATGATCAGTAATTCCAGGAACTAATACTTGTCTAATCCAAACTGGTTTATTGATATCGCTCAAATATCTTGCAAATTCAAGTTCTAATTTATTAGAAACACCAACTAAATCTTTGCAAATATCATCATTAATACATTTTATATCTAATAAAAATAAATCTGTTAAATCAATTATTTTTTTCATTTTATCTGTAAGAGGAAAAGAACCAGAAGTATCAATTGTAGTATGAATTCCTAGTTTTTTTAATTTAGGTAATAATTCAAGTAAAAAATCTTGTTGAAGTAGGGGTTCTCCTCCAGAAAGTGTAACTCCACCACCAGATACGGTAAAATAATTTTTATATCGTAGAATTTTAGAGATTAATTCATCTGAAGTATATTCTAATCCACTATTTACTGGCCATGTGTCCCTGTTGTGGCAATATTTACAACGAAGACCACAACCTTGAAAAAATACTACAAAACGAATTCCTGGTCCGTCTACTGCACCAAAAGATTCAAAAGAATGTATTCGTGCTTTTATTGGATTGTCTAGATTATTTTGCCCAGTCATTATTGCCTCCTTTATTATAAAATAATCGATTTCAGTTTATGAACTTTTAAGAGTGTCCATAAAGTTCAAAATATTAGAGTTAAAAAGAATTGGTTTTTGGCTAGGCGTGATTGATTAGAAATTTATGAGGTGTACTTTTTGTACATTGATTAAATTTCTAATCAATCAGAACAACACCAAAACCAATTAGCTTTAACTCTAAATTCTTTCATGAATAGTTCTATTAATAACATCTAATTGTTGCTCTCTTGTAAGTTTAATGAAATTAACAGCATATCCAGAAACACGAATAGTAAGTTGTGGGTAGTTTTCTGGATGATCCATCGCATCTAATAATAATTCTCTATTAAATACATTTACATTAATATGATGTCCTGTTTGTTTAAAGTATCCATCAAGCATGCTTACTAAATTATTTACTTTTGTTTCTTCATCTTTTCCAAGAGCAGCAGGTGTAATGGAGAATGTAAATGAAATACCATCTTCTGAATATTCATAAGGAAGTTTTGCAATAGTATTCATTACAGCTAATGCTCCATTTGCATCTCTACCATGAAGAGGGTTAGCACCAGGTCCAAATGGTTCTCCAGCTCTACGTCCATCAGGTGTATTACCTGTGTTTTTACCATAAACAACATTTGAGGTAATTGTTAATATAGAAAGTGTATGTTTTGAACCTCTATAGGTATGATGTTTTTGTAATTTTCTTAAGAAAGATTTTACAATATCAACAGCTATTTGATCTACTCTATCATCATCATTTCCGTATTTTGGATAATCTCCTTCAACCTCATAGTCAACAGCTAATCCTGTTTCATCTCTTATAACTTTTACTTTAGCATATTTTATTGCAGAAAGTGAATCAGCAGCTACTGATAAACCAGCTATACCACATGCCATAGTTCTTAAAATGTCTTCATCTCTATCATGTAAAGCCATTTCTAAAGCTTCATAAGAATATTTATCATGCATATAATGAATTGCATTTAATGCTTTAATATATATTTTAGCAACATAATCCATCATTACATCAAATTTTTCCATAACTTCATCATAGTCTAAATATTCAGAAGTAATTGGTTGGAATTTAGGAGCAACTTGTTTTCCAGAAAGTTCATCTCTACCACCATTGATAGCATAAAGTAGAGTTTTTGCAAGGTTTGCTCTTGCTCCAAAGAATTGCATTTGTTTACCAATCTTCATTGCTGAAACACAACAAGCAATTCCATAATCATCACCTAAAGTGATTCTCATTAAATCATCATTTTCATATTGAATTGATGATGTTCTTATAGAAATATCGGCACAATAATCTTTAAATCCTTTTGGTAAATTATTGGACCATAATACTGTTAAGTTTGGTTCTGGAGCAGGTCCTAAGTTATCTAATGTATGAAGTACTCTGAATGAGTTTTTCGTAACTAATGTTCTACCATCAATTCCCATACCACCAATACTTTCTGTTACCCAAACTGGGTCTCCACTGAATAGCTCATTATATTCTGGTGCTCTTAAGAATCTTACTAATCTTAATTTTATAATGAATTGATCCATTAATTCTTGTGCTTGCTCTTCTGTTAAACTTCCATTTTGAATATCTCTTTCAATAAAGATATCTAAGAAAGTGGATGTTCTACCTAAACTCATAGCGGCACCGTTTTGGTCTTTAATAGCACCTAAATATCCAAAGTATAACCATTGAATAGCTTCTTTAGCATTTGAAGCAGGTACTGATATATCAAAACCATATTTTGCAGCCATTGCTTTTAAGTCATTTAATGCTTTAATTTGGTCAGATACTTCTTCACGACGTCTTATAATATCTTCTGTGAATTCATCTGTATCTAATATTTCAAGTTCAACTTTCTTCTCTGCAACTAAAGCGTCAACACCATAAAGTGCAACTCTTCTGTAATCACCAATTATTCTTCCACGTCCATATCCATCTGGAAGACCTGTAAGTAGGTGAGAGCTTCTTGCAGCTCTTATATCAGGTGTATAAACTTCAAATACACCATCATTGTGTGTTTTTCTTAAATTATGATAAATATATTCTGTTTCTGGATCTACTTTGAAGCCATAACTTGCAGCAGATTTTTCAACTATTCTTATACCACCATTTGGCATAATTGCTCTTTTTAAAGGAGCATCTGTTTGAAGACCAACTATTTCTTCTAAATCTTTATCTATATATCCAGCTTCATAAGCATTTACAGAAGATGGTGTTTTACAGTCTGCATCAAGAACTCCACCATTTTCTCTTTCTTTTTTATAAAGCTCTAAAACTTCATCCCATAATTTTTTTGTTTTGTCAGTAGCACCTTTTAGGAATTTACTATCTCCTTCATAAGGTGTATAGTTAGATTGAATAAAACCTCTAACATCTATTTCTTTTGTCCATTCTCCGGCTTTATTAAAGCCATCCCATTGCTTAAATTCCATATAATAACCTCCATTCTAGCTAATTTAGCTCTAATAAATTTTTTTAATAATTGTATATCTATTTTAATTTTGCACCTATAATCATATCATAAATATGTTACATTAGCAACAAAAAATGTCGAAAAAAATATTATCTATAATAGTATAGATAATATTTAAATAATTATTCAATTTACAATATTAATCTTCATTAATAACTTTAGCTATTTTATAAATTAATTTTTGTTTTTCAGGAGTTGCGTTTTTTAATAGGCTATCAAACTCAGAAGATAAATATGTGTTAGAATTATTGGATGAACCATTTAAGATAGAACCTTCACTAATTCCTAAAATATCACATATTTGGCTTAGTCTTTTTAGACTAATGTGTGAACTTCCACGTTCGATTCTGCTTAAGAAAGCAATTGAAACATCCAATTTTTCTGCTAACTTTTCCTGTGTTAATTTTTTCTCTGTTCTTGCTTTTTTTAGTCTTTCACCAATAATATTATAATCTAATGCCATCTATTTCACCTCTTCCTAAATCTGAAATGAATATAGCATGTATACGAATTAAATTACAGAAACTCATAAGTAAAGATATACATACTAAAATCTATACTAATAGTATGTGCAATAATTAAAGAAATATGTAAAGAATAGACAAATAGCTAAATTCATGGTATACTCGTGGTTAAGAAAATGCAAAAAAATGGAAATGAGGAGAAGAAAAAAATGCAAGAAAAAAACAAGTATTTTTTTACTGCAAAAGTAATTGCAAAAAATAGAATTTTTTTTGATGAAATAGATTCAACACAAAAGAAAGCAAGAGAGTTAGCAGAGAAAAAAGTAGAGAATGGAACTATTATCATTACAGATTACCAAACAAAAGGAATGGGAACACATAATAGAAGTTGGTACCATGAAAAAGAAAAAAATATTGCTTTTTCTTTGATATTATACCCAAAATGCAATATAAATAATCTAGAGAGTTTAACAATTGATATTGCTAAAACCATGCAACATGTGGTAGAAGAACTTTATGAAATTAAATTAGAAATAAAAAAGCCAAACGATTTAATTTATCACAAGAAAAAAGTAGGTGGAATATTAACTCAAATTGTTACAAATGGAGAAAAAATTAAGTATTTAATTATTGGAATAGGAATGAATATAAATAGTACTAATTTTCCAGAAGAATTACATAATGTAGCAACTTCACTAAAATTAGAGTTTGGAAAAGAATTCTCCAGGGAAAAAATTATTTCCGAGTTTTGCAATGAATTTGAAACCTATTGTATAGAGAAAAAGATTTTTTAAAAGATACTACTGCACAGAAAAATAAGGATGACATATTTTGTCATCCTTATTTCATATAAAAAATTAATAATTTTCTGCATTTACTTCAAAATAACTTTGAGCATGTTTACAAACTGGGCAGATTGTAGGAGCTTCTACTCCAACATGGATGTGTCCGCAGTTTCTACATTTCCAAACAACAATGCTTCCTTTTTTGAAAACTTCTCCGTTTTCAACGTTTTCTAATAATTTTTTATATCTTTCTTCATGATGTTTCTCTACTTCTGCAATTCCTCTGAATGTAGCAGCTATTTCCATGAATCCTTCTTCTTCAGCTTCTTTAGCAAATTTTGGATACATATCTGACCATTCATAATTTTCTCCAGCAGCTGCATCAGCTAAGTTAGATTTTGTATCTCCAATTCCTTCAAGATATTTAAAATGTAATTTAGCATGTTCTTTTTCGTTTTCAGCTGTCTCTAAAAAGATAGCTGCGATTTGCTCATATCCTTCTTTTTTAGCAACACTTGCAAAATAAGTATATTTATTTCTTGCTTCTGATTCTCCAGAAAAAGCAGCTCTTAAATTTGCTTCTGTTTTTGATCCTTTTAATTCCATAATATTACCTCCTAGTTTTTTATTTATTTCGACTAATATCATAATATAGAAAACAAAAAAAGTCAAGGAAAAGATCTTTTTAGAAATTCTAAAAAAATTATTGCAAAAACAAAACTGTTAGTATAAAATTAAAGAGTACTTAGGAGATAAGAAAAAATTAATAGACGGAGGAAAAACAAATGAAAACCGATAAAAGCCTTGAGACTGTACACACACACACACACACACACCTATATTTTGTAAAAGCATAAATGAAAAAGCAAGCTTATTAAATAAAATAAGCTCTGTTATGCGTGGAAAAAATCAAATAAAAGAAAATATAAAGATAGGCTATGATATGATTCGAAAATATATAAGGAAAAAGAATCAAATTAGCCTATCATTTTTGTAACAAAAAATATGCAAGTAAAAACAATTGCAGAATAAAAGAAGGGAGTGAAAAAATAGTTGAATAGAATTAATTAAAAAAGAGAAAACTAAAATAAGATAATTGGACGTTAGCGGAAGCAAAGCTTCCGACGTCCACATGTGCATTTCGGTTCGCGAATATGCACGGTCCAAGGAAACTTAACCTTGTTGTATAGGAAAAATCGATAAAAATACTGAAATATCAAGAAAAGTCGATTTTTCCTATACAATAAGAAAGAAACGAATAAAAGGAGGAAAGTAGAAGATGAACCAAAAAAGAGAAGGAAGAATCAATAATGAAAAAAACAAAAGAAAAGATTTGTTTAGAAGAAAGTTACAAGAAAAAGGTATTACCTTAGTGGCATTGGTAATAACCATTATAATCTTAATTATTTTAGCCACAGTAGCAATTAATTTTGCATTTGGAAATAATGGATTAATAAAGAGGGCTGAAGATGCAAGAGATTATTATGCAAATGATACTTCATACACAGACGAAGCTATAACAAATGTGGAAAGTTATTTAGACGAAATAATAAATGGAGTCGGAAGCGGAACTGGTGGTTCTGGAAGTGGAGGTACCACAGACGATGGAGTGCCAATACCAGATGGATTTTACTATGTAGGAGGAACAAAAGAAGAAGGAGTGGTAATTTCCGATAATCCAGCAGATGAAAATAAAGGAACAAGTCATGAAGTAGCACAAACATTAGAAGGCAATCAATTTGTGTGGATACCAGTGGAAGAGGATAGTTTATTTAAAAGATATTTAGGATACTCTGAGGGAGAACTTGATACAGATTTTCCATTAGAAGATTATAGTGAACCATTTGATAAAGGTTATGACACAGAAGCAGAAGAATATGAAGCAATGAAAACAAGCGTATTAGAGAATAATGGATTTTATGTAGGAAGATATGAAGCAGGAACAACGGTAACAAGAACAGAAGACTCTGGTATAACAGACCCAGTAGTAATAAAACAAGGAGTAAATGTGTATAACTATATTGGATGGAATAATAGTGATGATATGATAAATGAAAAAGGAGGAGCAGTAGAATTAGCAAAAAAATTTGCGGATACAAATGGATATACATCAGTAATAAGTACATTAATATATGGAATACAATGGGACGCAATAATGAACTTTATAGATCCAGCATATGCAACAGGAAGTTGTGAAGAAGATTCATTTGTAAGAGATTCAAATGGAAAAGGAAATTACTCAGGAAGTCCTGCAACAACAGGTTCCAATGCAAATTATGCAGTAAAAAACATTTATGATTTAGGCGGAAATGTAGACGAATGGACAATGGAGGCGTATAGTACTCGCGGTCGCCTTGGACGTGGTCGGCTATTACAGCGATTCTGGATCTGATGTTCCTGCTTCTAATCGTAGCATCTATGGTCCAACCCCAAGCTTCAATCACATTGGCTTTCGCTTGTCGCTTGTTTTGGAGGTCTGAAAAGGACGGTTTCAACCTAAGTGTGATGCGACTGTGTTAGGATGTATAGTCTAATGGGTAAAAAAATCTGAGGATATTTTAACCAAATAATCAGTAGTGTATAATCTGGTGTGTGGAATACAAAGTATTTGCACATCAGATTTTCGTTGTGCGAAAGAAGAATAGAAAGACGGGTCTCAAACTGAGTTAGGTTAAGAGTTTTGATAACATGAGCAATATTCATAACCATATATAGTAGTTTTGGAGATTAATACATAAGCAATTAACAAATAAGATAGTTCCAACATATAATATAGTATTCATTTGAAAGGAGGAAGGTTGAAAAAAAATTACAATTTTGACGTTGTCAAACTTCATTTAAAATTTAATCAACGTACACAAAGTACGCCTCATAAATTTTAAATTCGTTTTCCTAGTCAAAATTTAATTTTTTTCCAACCTGATTTGTGCCTTGAGAAAGAAAGGTGAAAAAATATGGGACTTACAAAATCTTCCGTAGGAAATAAAGTACTAAAAGAAGAAAATATACAAAAAATCAAGGAATGTAAGTATAAAGTAGCAATTGCTGGGAATCCAAATGTAGGAAAGTCTACTATTTTTAATGGACTTACAGGGCTTCACCAACATACTGGAAATTGGCCACGGAAAAACAGTTGCCAATGCTACTGGAATATGTGAATATCATAAAACTAAGTTTTTATTAGTAGATATACCTGGGACATATTCCATTATGTCTAATTCAGAGGAAGAAGAGATTGCAAGAGATTATATTTGTTTTGGAAATCCAGATACTACCGTAGTTATTTTAGATGCAACTTCTTTAGAAAGAAATCTAAATTTAGTGTATCAAATTATGGAGATAACAGACAAAGTAATAGTATGTGTAAATTTATTAGATGAAGCAAAGAAAAAAGGGATACATATTAATTTTAAAGAATTAGAAAAAAGACTTGGAGTACCAGTAGTTGGTACCATTGCAAGAAAAAAGAAAACATTAAATGCATTAATGGAACAAGTAGAAAGGGTATGCAAAGGAAAAGTAGAGTTAAATCCTAAGAAAGTAAAGTATAAAGGTTATATAGAAGAAGCAGTAGAAAAATTAGAGAGCTATATAGAAGAAATCTTACCAAAGAAAAGAAAAAAATTAGCAAGATGGATATGTTTAAAAATAATAGATGGTAATGAAAAAATAATAAAAAAGATAGAAGAAAATTTAAAAATTGATTTAACCCAAAATGAAAAAATACAAGAAATAAAACAAGAAGTGGAAGATATATTAGAATTTAATGGGGTAAAGCAAGAAAATAGAAAAGATGATTTAATTTCAAGTGTAATCTTCGTATCGGAAAATGTAGCTAAGGATGTTGTAACTTTAGAAAAAGAAGAATATAACATAAAAGATAGAAAAATAGATAAAATACTTACTTCAAAAGTATGGGGCATACCCATAATGTTACTATTTTTAGGAGTGATATTTTGGCTAACAATAACAGGTGCTAATTATCCATCGGAATGGCTATCTAATTTTTTTGGATGGCTAGAAGGAAAAATAGTAACTGTATTTGAATTCTTTTCAGCACCAGAATGGCTAAAAGGAGTAATAATTGATGGTATATACAAAACATTAACCTGGATTATTGCAGTAATGTTACCACCAATGGCAATCTTTTTTCCATTGTTTACGTTACTAGAAGATTTAGGCTTTTTACCTCGTATAGCTTTTAATTTAGATAAATTTTTTAGAAAAGCAGGAAGTTCAGGAAAACAAGCACTTACCATGTGCATGGGATTTGGATGTAATAGTGCAGGGGTTACTGGATGTAGAATTATTGATTCACCAAGAGAAAAATTAATAGCTATACTCACAAATGCCTTTATACCATGCAATGGAAGATTTCCTTTTCTAATTACCATAGCGAGTATATTTATTGGAGGATTAGTAGGGGGAGTAAATTCTTCGCTTATTGCTACAATTACTGTTTTAGTGGTAGTACTTATTGGAATAGGAATGACGCTTTTCATATCAAAGCTTTTATCAAAAACAATATTAAAAGGGAAGAGTTCTTTTTTTGTACTAGAACTTCCACCATATAGAAAACCACAAATAGGGCAAGTTATTGTAAGGTCGATATTTGATAGAACATTATTTGTACTTGGTAGAGCCATTGCGGTAGCAGCACCAGCAGGTCTCGTTATTTGGCTATTTGCGAATATCAACATTGGAAATATAAGTATCTTAACATATATAGCAAATTTCTTTGATCCACTTGCCAAATTAATGGGAATGGATGGCTATATTTTAACTGGCTTTATATTAGGTATTCCGGCAAATGAAATTGTACTTCCTATCATTCTTATGTGCTATATGGGAAGCGGAACATTAGTAGATTTAGAAAATACAATGACAATAGGTCAAATTTTAATACAAAATGGATGGACACTTTTAACAGCTATAAATGTAATGTTATTTACCCTATTACATTTTCCATGTACTACTACACTAATGACAATCAAAAAAGAGACAGGAAGCTGGAAATGGTCTATATTAGGGTTTATCATTCCGACCGTATGCGGAATAGTTATTTGTATGATTACAACAGGAGTGTGGAATGTGGTTATGTCTATCCTATAAAAATATTATTGAAATAATTATTTTATTTTGATAATATATGTGATAAAATAATAGAAGTAATAGGAAATTAATAAATGAAAATTATCAGAAAAATAGGAAAATTTGGAGGACAAAAATGGAAAATAAATATAATTTAACCTTAGAACAAAATATATTTTTAGCAAAAAGAAATTTAGTAGATAATGTGTATGCAAATGCAAGAATGGAAGGATTAAATGTAACATTTCCGCAAACAAAAACAATATTAGAAGGCATTAATGTTCCTAATTTAAAAATTGATGAAATTCAGTGCATATTAAATTTAAGAGATGCATGGGAATATGTAATAAATAACATTCACGAAGAATTTAATTTAGATTTTATTTGTAAAATAAATGGATTTGTTGCTAGAAATGAAAGTATATTTTGGGGAACATTACGAAATGGCAGAGTCGAAATAACGGGTACAGACTACATTCCAGAAATACCAGAAAAAGGAAAAGTAGAAGAAAAAATAAAAGAGATACTAAACATAGAGAATACGACCGAAAGAGCAATAGAATATATGCTTTATGGAATGAAAGGTCAATTATTTTGGGATGGAAATAAAAGAACTAGTACAATCTGTGCTAATAAAATAATGATTGAAAATGGTAATGGAATTATAAAAGTTCCAGATAATAAATTAGAGGAATTTACTTCATTATTGTCAGAATATTATAGTACAGACAATAAAGAAAAAATCAAGCAGTTTATTTTTGAAGAATGTATTGATGGTATTACATTTAAAAATAATTAAAACGGCATGAAAATGTCGTTTTTTAAATTTCTATGTAATTATCCTTACAAGCCCTCATAAGTCTATTCATAATAGCAATTCCGATACCCTTTTTCTCTACTCCTTCCATAATCACAATATCCGGTTTAAAGCTATCCGCTTTTTGTAAACAAGAAAAAATATTTTTAGCAATTTCATTTAAATTATATTGAGAACCAATATCAATTACTGATTTGCCTTCATAACAAGATAAATTTTCATGGGAGGCCAAAATACAAGGATTATGGTATTGGGCAGCGATTTTGTTAATTTCATCTACCATTTTTTTATTATCTTTGCTATAAACTAAAAGGCAATTACTATTTGGAGTATAGTGGGGCGCATGATTTACATTAGAAGAATTTGCATCCTCAAAATCTTTTATTACAGTTGGTGCAAATTGCAATAGTTGTTCTTCAGTAATACTTCCAGGTCTTAAAATATGAGGTACACCGTTTATTACTTTTACAATAGTAGATTCAATTCCAATTTCACTGTTTCCACCATCAATAGCAAAATCTATGTTATTTTTAAAATCTTTTACGATATCTTCAAAGCTTGTACCACTGAGTTTTCCAGAGATATTAGCACTTGGCGCAGCAATAGGAACGCCAGAATATTCTACTAGCTTTTTAGCGATAACGCCACTTGAGTTGCGAACTCCAACGTAATTTTGACCAGCTGTTACTATATCTGGTACGATTTCTCGTTTCTCTAAAATAATGGTAAAAGGACCTGGAAAAAATGCTTCCATTAATTGATATTCCAAAGGAGAAATATTTTTTGCTACTGATTCTACCATTTCCATATTACTTACTAATAAATTAATTGGATTATTAAAACTTCTTCCTTTGGCAAGGTATATTTTCTTTACTGCATTTTCATCTAATCCATTTGCACCTAATCCATATACAGTTTCGGTAGGAAACAAAACAAGCCCACCAGACTGAATTATTTTAGCAGCATCTTTTAATTTCGAAAAATCATTTGTATTCTTTAAATCAATGTATTGGTACAAGATAAAGACCTCCTGTTTATAATTAGTTCAAGTTAGAGTTATATATTTTTTTCTTTAAAAATAAAAAAATATATAACTCTAAATTATAAAATATAATTAGCTATGAATCCTAACAGAGACATTATACTCCAAAACTACTTATTTGGCAAATACAATAATTTTATCAGCATCTTGCTTTCGTATAGCAAGAATAATATTTCTTACTTCATAAGCAATAGGGTCTCCAGCAATACTTTTCATAATAGGGGTAATAGGGGTATTAGGGATTAAACCTAAATCTAGTAATCTTCTTTTTATACTTTCATTACAGTTAATTTCTTTTATTCTACCAGTGGTGCCTAGTTCTAGTTTGGTTAGTGGTATAGTTTCCATAATGTCACCTCTGTATATTCTATTCTTTTTCTTCAAAATATGACACGAAAAAAAATATATTTCTTGACAAACGAGAAAAATATAATATAATGAGCAAAGAATGTTTGAAGACTATTATAAAAATCTAAAACTTAAACAGAAAGGTCACTTTAAACAGTTTAACATTTGAATAAAAAGAAGTGTCCGAAAAGTTCAAAATTAATGTAATAAATAGAAAAAAGGGAGGAATAGAAAATGGAAAAGAAAAGAGGATTTGAAGTAGCAAAAGGATGGGAAGATAAAGAAATAAACTTACCAGTAAGGAAAACAAAATATTCTGCAGGATATGATGTAGAAGCAGCAGAAGATATTGTAATACCAAGTTTTAAAAAAGGAATGGCACCAACACTTGTAAAAACAGGAATAAAAGCATATATGCAAGACGATGAAGTTTTAATGCTATACAATCGTAGTTCTAACCCAAAGAAAAAAGGATTAATTCTAGCAAATAGCGTAGGAGTAGTTGATAAAGATTATTATGGAAATCCAGATAATGATGGACATATTATGTTTGCATTCTACAACATAAAAGAAGAAGATACGGTTATTAAAAAAGGAGATGCAATTGGACAAGCTATATTCCAAAAATATTTAGTAACAGATGATGATAATGCAGAAGGAGAGAGAATGGGAGGATTTGGATCTACCAGTAAGTAGAAATGGAAGGATAAAAAATAGGAGGAGCTAAAAATAGTTCCTCCTAATAATATGGGATTCGACTAAGGAGTAGAGAAAAATTAAAAGAGAAAATCTATCAAATTACTTAAGGTTCTAAAAACACAAAAAACGATTTACATAATTTAAAAACAAGAGCAAAAAAACTAGAAAAAAATTTTTGTTTTTTGTAACCTTTTTAAGGCAAGGTTTTCAGCTCAAAATAACATAAAAAGTAATGGTAAAAGTTTTGACTTTTGCCATTTTTTGTAGTATAATAGAAATGTAGTTGAAAAAGAGAAACAAACCCTTTCTTTAACTTCATATATTGAAAAAATTACATTAGAAAGGAGGACCTATATGTTTAATGTAGGTGACAAAATAGTATATCCAATGCATGGAGCTGGAACAATAGATGCAATAGAAGAAAAAGACATTTTAGGAGAGAAACAAAATTATTACATAATAAAAATGCCAGGAGAAGTAAAGGTAATGGTACCAACTGCGAAAGCAGAAGAAGTTGGCGTTAGAAATATTATAAATAAAGAAGAAGCTGCAAAAGTAATGTCTGTATTAGGAGAGAACGAAACAGAAATGTCTCAAAATTGGAATAAGAGATATAGAGATAATATGGACAAAATGAAAAGCGGAGATATATATGAAGTGGCAGATGTAGTTAGAAATTTAAGCTTTAAACAAAAAGAAAAAGGATTATCTACTGGAGAGAAAAAGATGCTTAATAATGCAAAACAAATTCTAGTAAGTGAACTTGTTTTAGCAGAGCATGCTTCTCAAGAAGAAGTAGAAAAATTAGTAGAAAACAAAATAAACATATCTTTTGATGAGTATAAACTACCACAAGAGAATCTTAATATCAATCAAGATATTGTAAGCAAATTTATTCCATATGATGGAACAGGAACAAGTGAGAATTTATAAAAATTTTCTTACAAAGAAAAATAAAAAACATAAGAAAATTAAGGCAGGAAGGTCGTATCTTATTACAAGATGCGACCTTATTGTAGGTAAAAATTGTAAGTTCATAAGAAGGAATTAAAGACTTTATGTCGAATAAAATAAGTATATGATAGAAAGGTTAGAAAAAATTGGTAAGATATAGTGAAGAATTAATTGAAGAAATAAGAAATAGTAATGATATCGTAGACGTTATATCTCAATATGTAGTATTAAAAAGAAGTGGTAGAAACTTTTTTGGACTATGTCCTTTCCATAAAGAAAAATCACCTTCTTTTTCTGTCTCACCAGATAAACAAATTTTTCACTGCTTTGGTTGTGGCGTTGGAGGAAATGTTATCCATTTTGTTAGCAAAATAGAAAATCTTGATTTTAGAGAAACATTAGAATTACTAGCAAATAGAGCAAATATTACACTTCCTACTTTAGACAATAGCTATCAAGATAATAAAAGAGCCATGCTTAAGTCAAAAGTTTACGAAATAAATGAAATTACTGCTAAATTCTATCATGAAAATTTATATAAACCAACATCAAAAGAAGCACAAGAATATATCAAAAAAAGAAAGTTAGATAACAGAACTTTAAAATCATTTTTAATAGGATATTCTGGAACTTTTGATGAGTTATATAAACTATTAAAACAAAAAGGATTTACAGAAGAAGAAATACTAGCATCAAGTTTAGTAAACAAAGCAGATAATGGAATGTTTATTGATCGTTTTAGAAGAAGATTAATGATACCAATTCAAGACGCTACTGGAAAATTTATTGCATTTGGTGGAAGAGTACTAGATGATAGTAAACCAAAATACATTAATTCACCAGAAAATATTGTTTATAGTAAAGGTAGAAATCTTTTTGGATTAAATATTGCAAAAAAAGGAGATACCAAAAAAATAATAATTGTAGAAGGATATATGGATGCCATTTCTCTATATCAAAGAGGTATTACAAATGTAGTAGCTTCTCTTGGAACAGCGCTTACCGAGCAACAAGGAAGGCTCCTTAGAAAAAATAGTGAGCAAATAATAATTGGGTATGATGCTGATGGTGCTGGACAAGCAGCTACATTAAGAGGACTTGAGATACTTCAAAATATGGGGTGTGATATTCGTGTGCTTCAAATATATGGAGCAAAAGACCCAGATGAATTTGTTATAAAATATGGACCAGAAAGATTCCAAAAATGCGTTGACAATGCAATATCTTTAGTAGAATTTAAAGTAAAAATACTAAAACAAGGATTAAATTTGGAAAATGTCAATGATAAAATAAAATTTTTAAATGAAGTAGCGAAGATACTAGCAAAAGTAGACAATAATATGGAAAAAGAAGTTTACATCGAGAAAATAGCAAAAGAGTATGGGATTTCTAAAGAAGCAATATATGGAGAAGTAAATAAACTAGTATATAGCAAAACAAGTGATAAAAAAGTATTAGAAAGAGCACCAATTAAAAATTACATTAAAAAAGAAGAAACTGAAAAGATAGAAGAAGATGTAATAAAAAGAGAAAAAATGGTTATATATATATTAGTGAATTATCCAGAAGAAGTTTATCATAAAATTAAAGATATTATCACAATCGATACCATAAAAGCACCAATCAATAAAAAGATAATAGAGAAAATATATGAGCAATATGAGAAAAATAACATGGGAAATATACTAGATTGTTTTGAAGAAGAGGAAGTAGTAAACTATTTATCTGGAATTATGGCAGATGATTTTGGAGTAGCAGATATTAATAAATGTATAGAAGATTTGTTAAATACATATAATAAAGAAAAATTAATTAGTATAAGAAAAAATATTATTAAAAAGTTAGAAAATGCAAGTAGTATGCCAGAAGAAGAAGTGAAAAATCTTGAAAGAGAATTAAATGACGTAATATTAAAACTAGCTAAAGTTAAGTAGGAGATTTAATTCTTTTTAGGCCAGATGTAGTCTTAAGAAAGGAATGTGAGTAATAATGAAAAAAGCAGAAACAATAAATGAAAAAGAAAACGAAGAAATAGTAAAAAAAGACAAAAATGCAGTAAAAAATAAAACAGAAAAAAACAAAAAAGTAGAAAAGAAAAAAGAAAAGGCAGTAGAAAAAGATTCTAATGCAACCAAAAAAGTAGAAGCAAAGAAAGAAGAGAATACTACTAAAAAAGATAAGGTAGCAGAGAGCCAAAAGGAAGAAAAAAAAGCAGCAGACAAAGAAAAAGAAGAGGATAAAAAAGATATTTCAGACGAAAAAGTACAAAAAATAATTGAAAAAGCAAAAGAAAACGGCAAAATCACCTATGGAGAACTTGCAACACAGCTTGATGATACGAATCCAGAAGAAATAGATAAAGTATTTGATGCTTTTGAAGATTTAGGAGTAGACCTAAATGACGATTTAGATGAACCAGATATTGAAGATTTAGAAAATGTAGAAGAAATAAAATTAGAAGATATGGATGTTACTAACTTAGAAGGAGTTAGTGTAGATGATCCCGTTAGAATGTATTTAAGAGAAATAGGAAAAATACCATTACTTACGTATGAAGAAGAAGCAGACTTAGCACAAAGAATTGTAAATGGTGATGAAGAGGCAAAACAAAAATTAGCAGAATCAAACTTAAGACTTGTAGTAAGTATTGCTAAAAAATATGTAGGAAGAGGAATGTTATTCTTAGATTTAATCCAAGAAGGAAACATGGGATTAATAAAAGCAGTTGAAAAATTTGATTACAATAAAGGGTTCAAATTTAGTACGTATGCAACCTGGTGGATTAGACAAGCTATAACAAGAGCAATTGCAGATCAAGCAAGAACTATAAGAATACCAGTACACATGGTAGAAACCATCAACAAATTAATTCGTACTTCAAGACAATTATTACAACAAAATGGACGTGAGCCAACTCCAGAAGAAATTGCAAAAGAAATGGAAATTAGTGTAGAGAAAGTAATGGAAATACAAAAAATAGCACAAGACCCAGTATCTTTGGAAACACCAATAGGAGAAGAGGATGATAGCCATTTAGGAGACTTTATCCAAGACGAAGACAGTCCAGCACCACAAGATTCAGCAGCACATACTCTTTTAAGAGAGCAATTAGAAGAAGTAATGGACACATTAACTCCAAGAGAAGCAATGGTATTAAAATTAAGATTTGGCTTAGAAGATGGAAAAGCAAGAACTTTAGAAGAAGTTGGAAAACAATTTGATGTTACAAGAGAAAGAATAAGACAAATTGAAGCAAAGGCTTTAAGAAAGCTAAGACATCCAAGCAGAAGCAAGAAATTAAGAGATTATATGGGATAGGACTTGATTTTTCTGTAAAATTATGTTAATATAGATATGTAGTTGTAATGAAAAATTATACTTGAATTTAACATATTACAATTTAGAATATTGTAAAAAGTATAAAATAAAAGTTATAAAAGAAAAATTGAGGTGAATTTAATGGACAAGGAAGTAAGACTTAGTTTTTGGCAAATATTAATGTCTCCATTTATTAGTCTGAAAAATATGGTGACAACGCAAAACGAAGTTGATTCTGAAATAAAATTAAGAGAAGATTCTACCAATAAAATAGAATCTGATTTAGCAAAAAGCTCAAAAAGTATAGATAGTAGAGTAGATGCCTATGGAAATTCTGGCAAAGCACAAAGCAGAGGTGGATTACAATCAGTAAAAGTGGACCAAAAAGATTTAAAACCACTTAAAGAAGAATCTACTAAGGCTAAAAATGAGAAAGCTAAAGACAGCCAAGATAAAGGAAGAGAAATGGTAGATTAATGATTTATAAGAAAAGTGGCTTCGCCACATGTGCGTTTTGCTTCGCAAATACGCACGGCCCAAGGAAACTTAACCTTGTTGTATACGGAAAAATCGTTAAAAATACTAAGAAATTAAGAGAAGAGTCGATTTTTCCTATACAATAAGAAAAGAAGTACTTATAGTATAGGATTTTTCCTATACTATAAGTAAATAGTTAATAAAAATTTTTATAAAGTTTTATTATAAAATTACATATAATGAAAAATTTATAACATACACTTGACAAATTAGATAAAAACGATTATAATTTTAATCGCGCTAACAAAATAATATATGGCGAGATAGCTCAGTTGGCTAGAGCAACTGGTTCATACCCAGTGGGTCGATGGTTCGAATCCATTTCTCGCTACCAAATAAGAAAACAAGTCTTTCATGGACTTGTTTTTTTGTACGTAATATATAGATTACTATTAATATTTGAAATGGAAAATAAATAATTGATACGAACCAACAAAAAAACAGAACAAATTTTCGCGAATATATTGAATTTTACTTGGAAATAAAGTAAAATATTAGATATGAGAAAAGGAGATGATGAGGTATGAACGACTTAGAAAAAAATTCAAATTATAGTAATCAAACTTTTGAAAGTATTAAACACATTGATGAAGACGGAATTGAATTTTGGTATGCAAGAGAACTACAAGTTGTGCTAGATTATAAGGAATGGAGAAAATTTGAAAATGTAATAAAAAAAGCAAAAGAATCATGTAAAAATAGCAATATTAGTGTGTTTGAACATTTTGTCGACGTCGACAAGTTGTCAAAACGTGCTAATAATGCAGAGGTAGTAATTAAAGATTACAAATTAACTCGCTATGCTTGTTATTTAATAGCACAAAACGGAGACAGTAGAAAAAAAGTAATTAGTCTTGCTCAAACATATTTTGCAGTTCAAACTAGAAAACAAGAGATTACAGAGAGAGAATATAGTTTACTAACTGAAGATGAAAAAAGACTTTATCAAAGAAATCTAACCAAAAAAGGCAATTATTCACTTAATCAAGCAGCAAAAAAAGCGGGTGTTAAAAATTTTGATAAATTTCATAATTATGGATATAAAGGATTATATAAGGAGCACTACCAACAAGGACAATTATTGGGATGTGCTCCATTACTTTAATATAGTACAGGTTAAGCTATTTTTATTTTTTTAATACTTTCTTGGAAAGCATTTTCTAGTTCATATTCATTCATCGGAATATTTATAATTCCAATACCATTATAGTAAATGTCTATTTGTTGAGTTGGTTTACTATTTACCTTTTCTGATTGATATACATATATTTTATCAATTAATTCATTTATAATTTCTGGCGTAAGTTCTGAAATTTCAGTGTATTGTTTTACTTTACTAACAAAAGAGGTTAAATCTAGTTTTTGCTGTTTGATTGTGTCAAGCTTATTAGCTAATTCTTTAACTTTACTTTTAAGTTCTTTTTGTTCTTTTTCATAATTTAATGATAGAGTAGTAAATCTTTCATCTGTAATTTTGCCAGAAATGTTATCTTCATAAATATGCTGTATCAAGTTATCAATATCTTTTATTCGTTTTTCATATTGTGATAATAATTTTTTGTTTATACTATCTATTTTTTTCTGTTCTTCAAGTGAAGTTTCAAGTTTTTGTTTTATGAATAAATCTTCATAAGAACGGATATAAGATAGGACTTGTTTAATATTTTCTAAAACTAATTCTTTTAAGATATGTTCTCTAATAGTATGACTTGTACATGATTTAGAAGAAGTATTTTTATATTTTGAGCATCTATAAAAATGTCTGTTTTCTGTATAACTTCTCGAAGTACAATAATATAATTTTGAGCCACAATCTTTACAAAATAGATGTCCTGAAAATATATTTATTTTACCAATCTTAGTAGGGCGTTGTCTATTTTCTCGAATGCGTTGTACAGTATTCCAAGTTTCTTTATCAATGATAGGCTCATGTGTATTTTTAAATATCTTCCATTGTTCTTTTGGAAAATAAATTTTACTTTTATCTTTAAAAGATTTAGTCGTACCTTTAAAATTTACTGTATCTCCAATATATTCTTGTCTGAATAAGATGTCATATATAGACCTATCTTGCCAACAATATTTGACTTCAGATATATGATAATTGCATAAGCCATGGATTGCTTTATATTCTTTTGGAGTTGGAACTTTTTCCTGTTTTAATATATTGCATATTTGATGAGTTCCATATCCTTGAATACATAAATCATATATTCTTCTCACTATTTTTGCAGCTGGTTCATCTATAACCCATTTAGTTTTATCTAAAGGATCTTTTTTATAACCATACGGTACATTAACAGTTAAAGGTATTCCAGAATTTCCTTTATTTTTAAATACTGTTCTAACTTTTTGACTTGTGTTTTTAGCATGCATTTCATTAAACCAATCTTGTATAGGAAGAAAATCATTAAGTCCTTTATCAGTATCAATATTGTCCATGATAGCAATATATCTAATATTTAGTCTAACAAAATCTTCTTCTAATAATTGACCAACTATAAGTCTATTTCTACCAAGCCTTGAATGGTCTTTTACTATAATTGTTCTAATATGTCCTTGTTCTGCAAGTTCCATCATCTCAACGAATGCAGGTCTTGTAAAACTTGTTCCTGAATACCCATCATCTACAAAGAATTTAGTATTTATAAAATGATTATCTTTAGCATATTTACTTAAAATTAATTTTTGATTTTTTATACTATTGCTTTCTCCTAACTGTTCATCATCTCTTGATAAACGGCAGTACAAAGCAGTTATTTTTTCATTATTTGACTGTCCCATAACAACTCCTTTCCTTTAGACAGCCGAATAAGATATAAAATGTTACAAAATTTTAATTTGTAGTGTTCACATAATACCATATTCGTTTTTATACTTCAAGTGATTCTTAAGATTTTTTTGTTAGTCTAAAAAATTTATTTAAAATACTTTCTTCAGCATTTTCGTCAAAGTGAGCATTTACTTTGTACATTGTGCCGTTTATTTCTTTTTCAAAGTTCAATTTTTGCTCATTACAATAATTATCTCTAAAATATTGTAATCTTTCTTCTTTATCCATTTTACTTAATTTTTCGTAATATTCTTTCTTTAGATTTTCTACATATTCATATTCTTCATTTGTTAACTCTAATCTATAAACTATATTATCTTGCATCTCTGTCAGCCCTCCTTTTCTTGTGCTTAGGAGAGTTCTTTTGTTTCTGTTTTTCAAGTCTTGATTCTTCACGAGCTTTTCTTTCAGCTTGTATTTTTTCTTGTTCAAGTCTTTGCTTTTCTAATTCGTCTTGTTTTTCTTTATCAAATAGACTTTTAAAGAAATTAGTAACTTTTTGTGGTGCAAGTTTTATAGCATGAAAATAATCTTTTGTTTTTTCTACAATATCATCATATAGGGATTTCCACTTATCCACTGCATTTCTTAAATTATTAATTCTGTTATTAAGCTCATATATTTCTTTATTTGCAACAATTCCTTTTTTAGCATATTCAGTTAAATTCTCATAATCTTTTTGTTCTAGTTCAATTTTTTTAGAGAATTTTTTTTGCTTTCCTAAATTAGTAATATCTTTGATTTGTTTATCATACTTCATATACTCATTATAGGAAATTTCTTTTTCTTTAACTTTATTTGTAATTCTTTCTAATCTTTCAGTATCTTTTTTAATTTTAAACTGCAAATCATCTAAATGTTCTTGATTACTACCTTTTACACCACGAACAAAGTTCTTATATCCACTATCAGACATATACTTGAAAAATCTATCTTGTAATAAACTGTAAGATTTAATTAAAACTGCTTTTCCATTTTTATCATATACAGGTTTGCCCTGATTATCTAATACTTGCTCTGATTTCCACTTATTGCTGTGGCTTACTTGATTGATTACTTCTTTTGTAGTTCCAATCAAAGATTTATCTTCACATTTCTTCGTCCATTTTACTTCTTTTCTAACAACAGGAAGTGCTACAACATGCAAATGATAATGATATATAGGTTTTCCATATTCTTCTGATAAAGCTGTATTTAGTTCATCTGCATGCATTACTGCGGATATAATATTATTGGTTCCCATTTCTTGCTCAGCAAAGTGAAATGCTTTCTCATAAAATTCTTTTGCAAATTCATAACCACCATTTTTTTCAAAATAGTCTGAGTTAATATCAAATATGAGTTCATCAAATAACTTTGCATCCTTTTTTAATCCTCTTAATGATACTTGTCCACTGTCAATTAACTCTTTCAATTTTTCATTATAGGTAGTTTCACATCTTTTGTAATGTATATTGTTTGGTGTTTGAGTTAAATCAACATTCATATTAGAATATGATTTATTTTTTCTTTCGTTGTGTCTTTCAGCTTTAGTAATACTTGTTTTAGTATAAGTTTCTACTCTAGCTACTGAATAATTTGTTGTTTTAGTCTTTTCCAATATATTTCCCTTTCTGTAGGTAGCAAGTAGCGACCGAAGGGAGCTGTTACATAACTTTCTAACGAAAGTATGTAACCCACTATGACACTTTCAAAACTTCGTTTTGGAAAGATGTCAGTGGGCTCCTAGCGGAGGGCTCATAAATTATCTAATTTTACAATAGATAATTTATGTTGGCTTTGCCAAAGCAAAAGGATATATTTAATATCATTCATATATTCTTTTGCTCATCTTAACAATTTATTTACATACCAAAATAAATTGTTAAGCTCTTTTTGTTATGTATAAATAGAGAGGGTAGAAAATTATACATACAAAAAGACCATAAGCGATATACCAATACTCTATTTACCTACATGAGTACAATTTTAAGAAGCTCAAACAAAATTTGAGTTTTAAATATGTACTCATTTTTTAGTGTGTATGTAAATAGAATATTGAACTTTGCGCTCATGGCTTTCTTAATTACTTATAAATACTGGACAGATTTACTACTATTTTAAATTTTTCATACTTTCTAATAACCAGCTCGCAATCCTATATGCGACTCGTTTTCGCCTGGCATCTGAGGAATTATAAAATTCCCAAGAAAACATCAATATTCTTGTATTCCTAATTAGAATACACCTAATATATATCACAAATTTAGCAAAAAATCAACAAAAAGTGTTAATTTAATTGAAAAAAATGCATGTTGCAAAATTTTCATTGCCAATGCAACAACTTTTTTCTAAAAAGTGTTGTCCACA
>CAMMEP010000016.1 GCA_946495905.1 uncultured Clostridium sp. | reverse complement strand
ATACTTATTTACAAATATATGGTAATTTTTACTCTACTTCTGTTTTCCATAATCCATGCTTATTGCAATATGCATACAAAGTACCACCTTTTAAGTAAGGGAATCTTGCTTCTGCTGCTTGTTCTGGATATAGCTTTACAGTAATTTCTTTATTTTCTTTTACTAATGTTATCCATTCTATATAATGTTCTTTTTCCATTACATGATTTACTCTGACTATGATTTCATCATCAACCACTTCATATGTTGGAATATGTTTTTCAACTGCTGCATCTACAGAATTTGGTACTAATACTTCCATAGGTTTGTCACAGCACATTATTCCACAGCCTTCACAATTACAATCTTCTAAAACTTTTACTATAGCTCCACAGCTATTGCATTTTTTTATGATTAATTCATTTTTCATTTCTATCATCCTTTCTTTTTCATATTTCGAAATTATTATATCATACTTTTTTACATTGTAAAGCATTAAATAGTAACATCATTCTTAATATCTTCATATTTAGCATTTCCTATTCCCTTTACATTCTGAAGTTCTTCTATGCTCTTAAAGGCTCCGTTCTCTTCTCGATAGTCTATTATTCTTTGTGCCAAGGATGGTCCAATTCCAGGTAAACTATCTAATTCTGATTGATTTGCTGTATTTATATTCACTTTTTCATTTCCTCCTTTCTCTCCATTTTGGGTATTATTTCCTTCTGTAAGTATATTATTGCCACTATTGTCTGTAATATACGTGGATACCTTTTCATTTTTATTTGGAATATATATTTTTTGTCCATCTTGCAATTTGTAAGCTAAATTTACTTGTGTTAAATCCGCTTCTTCTGTTTCTCCTCCTGCTTCTTTTATAGCATCTGCTATTCTTGCTCCTTCTTCTAAATATAAAATTCCCTCTTTTTTTACTTCTCCTGTTATATGTATTACAATCTTCGCTTCTTCTACTACTTCATTGCTACTTTCACTAATATCATTTTCTTGAATTTCTTCACTCTGTATATTTTGCATAACTATTTCCTCTTCCCAATTCAATACATTATCTTCATCATTATTCAAAATTAAATAAATCATAAATAAAATAACTAATATTATGATTAAGATTATTGAAATTATTATTTTCTTTTTATTATCTAAATTCATAGCCTCTCCTCCTTTCAATTTTAGGTTATTAGATAATGGTATTAGCTTTTTAATTTAAGAAACATATATACTATCTGAATTTTTAAGTAGGAAAAAATTAAACCATTATCTTGTAACAATTTCAACTGTAAATTCATGCAAACATATTGAAATTTTTGTAAATTTAATATATAGTATTATATATTTTTCATAATGGTTGTTTTTGATACAGAAATGGGGGATTATATGAAACAACTTAGTCGAATAGTAATTTTTACTATTATTTTTATGATGTTAATTGTGCCACTTAATACCGTATTGGCTACTGATATAAATACCGAAGATTATAACCCGGATAATATAAAAACAAATTCTCCATCCATTCTTTTAATGGATGCTAAAACAGGTAATATTTTATATTCTAAAAATGCTTTTGAACAAATGTATCCAGCAAGTACTACAAAATTAATGACTGCTATTTTAACACTTGAAAATTGCGAATTGAATGATATTGTTACCGTTAGTCATAATGCCATTTTTTCTATACCAGTTGGATATTCTCATGCTAGCCTTCAAGAAGGCGAAGAACTTACCGTAGAACAATTATTAAATGTACTACTTATTCCTTCTGCTAATGATGCTGCTGTTGCTTTAGCAGAACATATATCTGGTTCGGTGGAAGAATTTGCTAATTTAATGAATCAAAGGGCAAAAGAGCTTGGTTGCTTAAATACACATTTTGTAAATCCTAATGGAGTTCATAATGAAAATCATTATTCTACAGCTTATGATTTAGCTCTTATTGGTAGATATGCCATGAAATTTGATGATATTATGCGAATTGCTAAAGTGGAGCAATATACTTTACCTAAAACAAATAAATATGATAAAACAGATCGAATTTTTAATACTACTAATGGACTAGTTACTAAAAATGATGAATACTATTACCCTAATGCAACTGGTATTAAAACAGGTTATACAGATAAATCTGGCTATTGCATTGTTACTAGTGCTGAAAAAGATGGGGTAGAATTATTAGCGGTTGTCCTAGGAAGTGATTCTATTTCAGATCGATATGAGGATTGTATTGATTTGTTTGATTATGGTTTTAATAATTATTCTTATCAGAATTTAATAAATACAAATGAAGTGATAGAGACCCTAGAAATTAATGGTGCTACTAGAGAAACCAAAACTTTAAATGTAATTGCTAAAAATGAAATTGATGTACTTGTAAAAAATAGTACAGATATTAGTAGTTTGAATCCTACCATTCAAATAAATGAAAATTTATCTGCACCAATAGCTAAAGATACTGTGGTTGGTACTATTTCTTATGAGATTGACGGAGTGAAATATGAAACAGATTTAATTGCTGAAAATTCTGTAGAAGCTTCCAATTTTGAAACTATTCTTTTTAGAGCTTTACTTATCTTTTTAATTTTATGCTTATTGGTAGTAATTTTAAAGAAATTAAATAAACCAAGAACTCCTAAGAAACAAAATTCTTCTTATATTATTAAACATAGTAGAAATTCTAAAAGAGCAAAATCTAAAAAAGGTGGTAGATATAAATTTACGCAAATTAATGATTTTTTATAATTTTTTAAAATCACAGTAGAATAGCTCTACTGTGATTTTTCTTTTTCTTACATAACATAGTCTGTTCCTATAATAATTGTTACATCTACAATAGATGTGGAATCTCCAGTAGTAATATTTTCTGTTCCTAATATTTCTTTTATTTTATTTCTTTCTGATTCAGACATATCCTTTCTTTCGAGTACTGTTGTATTATTTGTTGTAGAAGTATTGCCTGTTTGCGTTACTTTAAAGCCTTCTGCTTCTAATCTTGAAACAACTTCACTTAATTTACTTGAACTTCCGCTTCCATTTAATACTTCAACACTTAAACTTTCCGTATCTATTGTTTCTGAATCTGAAATAGTGTTACTATCTATGGTATTACCTTCTATTTCATCAGTTGGCGTAATTCCAAAGAATAACTCATCTATCGTTGCTTTTGCTTCTTCTTCATCTACCGTATAAATCCATGTTCCATTTCCTGCTTGTTCTGAAACACCTGGTAATGTTGCTGTTTTCAAATTATCAATATTAAATTCTAATATATATGGTACATAATCTTTTACGGCATCAAAATTTAAGTTTGTTACTACATATTGCTCCATAATATCCATAAAGCTAAATATCATGTTGACATCCATTTTTTCGATGGTTTGTTCTAATAAAGCTGTTAAAAATGCTCTTTGCGTTTTCATTCTTCCTAGGTCTTCTCCTCCATATTCATATGGATAAGTAGTGCCATCGCTATTATGTCTAAAACGTACTACTTGTTCTGCTTTATCTCCATCTAATAATTGATATCCTGCTTGTAAATCAATATATAATCCTTGTTTTCTGTCCGTGTAATGCATGTCTATTGGTACATCAAAATATACTCCGCCAATTTCATCTACTAGTACCTTTAATGCTTCCGTATCAACATTTAAATAATATTGCACATTAATTCCTGTAATTTCTCTAACGTCTTCTAAAAGATTATCAACACCAGTTTGATATACAGCATTAATTTTATCATATCCAGACGCATAAGCTTTATTATCTCCTATAAATGTATCTCTTGGTATTGATAATAATGCGGCTTCTTGTGTTTTAGGATCATAAGATGCAAGCATTATAGTATCCGTAAGATTTTGACTTTGGCCCAAGATTAAGCAATATATCTTATCTAATCTATTTACTGTCTCTTCGTCATGACCTAATAATTCCTTTGATACTCCTGACCATCCTTCTTCATTATATCTTTTGTATAGCCTGTATGCAAAAATGCCACCTGCAATTAATATAATTAACAATAATATTAGCACAACTCTTAAAAATATATTTTTCTTTTTTGCACTTTTCTTTCCCTTTTTATTTTCCTCTTTTATTTTTTCTTTCGCTTGTTTTTTCAAGATTCTTCACTCCCATTATAACAATATACGCTATATTATACTAAATTTCTTTTTTAATAGCAATATATTCGAGCAATTTTTTAGAAAAAAAGGTAACAACAACTCAGGTGGTAAACCTGTTTAATAGTATAGATTATTTAAAGTCCGCGCAGGGAGTTTATAATAAAAAAATCGAGCGGAGCAGGGAGCTCCGTCGGGACGAAGCGAGAGTTTTTTAATTAAAACTCCCGTTGCAGGACATATCTAATTTTAATACTATTAAACAGTTTTACCACCTGAGTTGTTGCTAAAAGATAATTTTTAATAATAAGTTATTGTTATACATCATACTTCCTACATAAGATTCCTCTATTGCATTTGCAAGAGTTCCATTCATCATTGGCAATACAAAGGATATAATAGCAAGTATTACATAAATAATAATTAACCCTTCTAATATTCCATAAATAATACCACCTAATTTATCAAATTGCTTAATTACTGGTAATTTTGCAATTAATGAAGTAATAAATCTTAATAAGATTAATAAAATTCTTGCTACAATGAATAATACAATCCAAGTTCCAGCTTTTACTATGGTTAGTGAAACTTCTCTTGCTGTATTATCTGCTATTGTTTCTTTTGCACTGTCTGATGCATTTTCTACTTGTTCTGTTATATAATCGGTAATTGCTTCTGGCATTTTTTGTTCTTCTTCCGTATTTCCTACTATCATTTCTCGAATAGTTTGTTCTATATTTTCGTCGATTTGTGTATTGTCTATAATTAAATTCGAGATTGGTATAAATAAAACAAATGCTATTATAAGAGATAGAACAAAAGATACTATTTTAATTAAAGAACCTGTTAATCCTCTTACATATCCCATGATAATGCATAATATAAAGATTCCTAAAATGACTAAATCTACTATAATGGACATTTTTTCACCTCCTATAAATCAACCTATATTTACTTCTTTCATAAAGATAAGAGTTCAACCCTGTCGTTATACACAATTCCAGCAATTCCATTTCCTATTACAACATCTTGTGCTTCTTGTGTAGAACGATAGCTTTTTAGTAACCAACCACTTGTATTGACAAATTCTATATCTTGTCCTAAACTTACAGCTATTACATTACTATCGCTATAAATATATTTTGCAGCACCTTCAATTGTATAAACTGTTGTATTGTCATTGTTAACATTCTTTATTTCCAATACTGTATTTGTATTAAATAATCCATCATTTTCTTCAATTGCTCGATATACAAAATTATCTAAATTGATATTGGCAAAATTAATATTTTTACCATTTTCGTTAAGACTTAAAATAGAATTGTTTGTTTCATTTTGTATCACGCTAATTTCATCATCATACATGCACACAATTTTGTCATTTCCATTGTATTCAATATTTGTAATTAGTTTATTACCATCTGCAGAGTATTCATAAATAATATAATCTTCCGCATTGCTTTTTGCTTTGTCAATAGAGATTACTCTTACACTGGATTGAATTGCTGTTCCTGATGTATTTATTTCTGCAAATGCTAAATATTGATTATCATTTGATATACTTGTGTCAACTACTGTGGTAGTTGAACGATATATTTTAAAGAGTTCATTTCCTTTTTCATCAAAAATAGCAATAACAGATTTATACGTTGTTCCTGTTAAAATAACACTTACATATCCATTGTTATTCACACTTATTTTTGAAATATTTCCATCCATTTCTTTGGTCCATAAAATCTCTGAGCCAGATATTAAGTTTAGTTTAGATCCATTTTGTTCACTAATTGCAATATATTTATTATTTACACTATATACAGGATTATTTATTTCTAAGTTTATCTCATTTTCTAACTTTCCAGAAGAGTTATATTCCATTAACTTGTTTTCTGCTAAAATGCAAATATATCGATTATATGCAAATACACTAATATTGGAATCATAGTCTAATTCTATGGAATCTAACTTCTCTTGAGTTACATTCTTTCGAAATAAGTACTGGTCTAAAAATTTTCTAGCATCATTGCTCGAATAATAAACTAGCATTGTAATTCCTACTATTAATAGAATAACTCCTATGGATATAGTTATAATCATTTTCTTTTTATTTATATTTTTTTTCGGCTTTCTTTCTCCTTCAAAGTTCACTATATTTTTCAAATTTTTCCTCCTTTGCTATGTATTATTTATACCAGTTTTTGCTATTTTTTTCAATACTTTTTGTAAAATTATCCTAACCTATAAAAATACGCAATAGTAAAGTAAGTTAATGATAATTTGCATTTAGAGTCCGCGCAGTGAGGTCTTAATAAAAAAATTGAGCGAAGCAGGGAGCTCCGTCGGGACGAAGCGAAGTTTTTTTATTAAGACCTCACGTTGCAGGACATATCTAACATTAATATCATTAACTTACTTTACTATTGCGTATTTTGCTATCTCATATAAATAAATTGTACTAATCCTAACACTCCAAAAACAGGATATGTTAAGTTTACTAAATTAGAAAAACTAAGATTAGAAATAAAAATAATAAAGATACACATTACCATAGCTAAAACTTTATATGTTTTTTTACTTTTGGTACAGTTTTGTAAAAATCCAAATCCAGCGGATATCATCGTAGAATAAATGGCAAAAATGATTACTATTCCATATCCATATTTAAATACACTGCCAAATTTACTAGCAATATGTACCATTGGTATTTCGATATTTCCTACATTTTCAAATTGAAACATTATTAGGTATACAATCATTGATAAAATAAAAAATATGCTGGTAGCTAGTATGCTAATTCTTTTTTCATTATTTTTTGCATAATTTTTTAGACTAATTAAAATTGGAATTAATAAAATACTGTTATAGCTCGCATATTCCACACTTTTTAAGATCCAGTTTCCAGATAATTCTATGTTATTTAAATTCAAATTCTTGGCAGTTTCTATTATATTTGTTTTCATTCCAATTAATAATACTATTACAATTAAGATTGGAATCATGATGCTATTTATTTTGGCTATTCCTTCAATATTTTTCATAAATGTAGCATAACAAAGTAGTAATACTATTATTGTAGTAACAATAGTAGGTATATTGAATTCTTGCTTAAAATATGCTGTAAATCCTGAAGCCATAATATAAAAAGACATTAACAAAAAGAGATTAATAATTATATTTATACTATATTTTAAGATTTTAAAATTATTTTTTCTTTCTAGGAATTCGTGATATGATTTTATGTTTTCTTTGTTGGATATTTTTAGTACTCGATAAATTACAAATCCTGTTATTAAGCAAGCTACTATAATTCCAAGTATTCCATTTTCTTGATATCGATTAAAAAAGCTATATATTTCTTGACCTGATGCAAACCCAGCACCAATAAGGGTGCCAATAATTACAAATACTGTTTTTATACTATTTTTCAAACTAAAAACCTCCCCATAAAATTTATGAGAAGGTTTTCTTGTTTATTACTTCTTTCTTCTTCTAACTTGCCATATAATAATACCTATTATTATGATTATTACTGGTATAGCAAAGATGATACAAAGTATAATTGTATTTTGTTCTTGTGTAACTGTATAAGTAGATTGTTCTACATCTTTTCTTATTGTAATCATATTGTCTCTTCCTGTTAAGTATGCAATAGAATTCATTGCTAAATCTTCATTGTTATAGAAATCTAATGCATAAGAATAATATTGCTCACTAATTGCTATTTGAAGATTTGTTATAAATATATTATTAGAATATACAATTAGCTCTGAAGTAGTTTCTTCATCGATTGTTTTCTTCAATAATGCTCCTACGGTAGCATTTCCTGCATCTTCATCCGCATCTGTTTTAGAAGAAGATTCTATTGAATAATCTGTTCTATAAAAAGAGTTTGAACCAGTAGTTGCTAATGTTTCTACCTCTATTCCTAATTCTTCTAATTTTTCACTATCTGCAATATCAATTCTTCCTGCTGTCATGAAACAAGCATTCATATTCATATTTGCCGCAGATGTTACACTTGTGTATGGACTTACTGTTACAATTATTGCTGATGGTGTACTATAAAGCATTTTGTCAGCATCTTGTTCTAGCATAACACCTTCTGAAATGCTAATACCATATTCATCTAATACTTCTTGGAAATTAGGCATTTCTTTACCCGTAGAGTTTGGATCTGAGAAGATTATTATTTTTCCACCTTTTTGAATGTAATCTAGTATAGCATCTCTTTCTGCTTCTGTAATATCTTCTGCTAAAGTTGTTATCATTAATACAGAGCAATCCTCTGGTATAGAACCAGTTGTTAGTAAATTCAAATCTTCGAATTCATAAGCTTCTTCTACTAAATCTGCACTAAAATAATATAAGTAGTCAAATGCATATTTGTTATGTCCTGTTAAATTATATATTTTTGGTTTTTCTTCTGTTGTTACATCTATTATTGCATTTGTTAAAGCTTCTTCTGTTCTATCTTTATATTCATAGGTAGAATAATCCATGGTGTATAAATCATAAGAAGATAACATTTTGTATTTCTCTCCGCTTCTAACAATGATTGCATAACTATCTGCTGTAAGTCCATATTCATCCGTTAAATCTGTTCTTGCAGTAACATCGTCAATAACTTCTACTGTTATTCTATCATTTACACTATTGTATTTTTGTGCAAATTCTTCATAGCTTTCCATATTTATCAAAATTATTTCGACATCTGTATCAATAGATTCTGCTATTTGTTTTGACATATCAGATAAACTATATATTTTATCTTGAGTAAAATCAAAATCCGCCCAATTTTGTTCTTCTACTAAGATATTTATTCCGATACAAGCTGCAACAATTATAAGAATTAGTAGTACTGTTAACGATGTTTGTCTTAGCCATTTTGCTTTTTTCTCTTTAAATGGTTTTTCTTTCTTCACTACTAAATCTTTTTTCTCTTTTACTGTTTCATCTGTCTTTTTTTCTTCTTTTTGGTTTAATAAATCTTTTTTCTCATTTTTTTTCACTTCTTTCACCCCTTTTCTACTTTACTGCTTTTCTTCTTTTTATTAAAATGATGGTAATTAATATACACATTACCGTAATAGATAATAGGCATACTGTGTCTGCTATTGATACTAATCCAGATGGGAATTTTGAAAATTTATCTATTAGATCAATACTTGAAAAAATACTGCTCATGTCTACTAAAAACCAAGGTGCTACCAATATTACTATTGTTAAAATAGCAGATATTATTTGATTTTCTGTTATACTAGAGGTAAGCATTCCAATTGAAATTGCTGCCATAGCTACTAGTAAAAATCCTACCATTGTTACAATTAATGTTGGTATATTTACATTTCCAAAAAAGCTGACGATAACAGCATATATAATAGAAAGTACTAAAGTTATTAAAATTACTGCTACTGCTGCAAAGAATTTACCAAGTACAATAGAAGTTACACTTCTTGGAGATGTAAGTAATAATTGCTCTGTTCCATTTTTTCTCTCTTCTGCGAACATTCTCATCGTTAATAATGGAACCATTAATAATAGACCATATCTAGCTGTTGCATAATACAAATCTCCCATACCTACTGTTCCATAGGATATTGTGGTAAGATAGAAAAATATACTATACATAAGCATAAAAATACCTATTGATATATATCCTATTGGGGATAAAAAATATGTTTTTAATTCTTTTTTAAATACTGCCCACATTATTTTTTCTCCTCCTTCATATTTTTTTCTACTTTTTTATTCTCCTCTTTTTTTTGAGATTTTTCTGCTTTATCATTTTTGTTTTCTTTTGTTTTCGCTTCTTTTTCTTTCTTATTTTCTACTTTATCCTTTTTTTCTGGCATAGACTTATTTGATTTTGAAGCATCAATTAATTTCATAAATGCATCTTCTAATGTTGTTTCTGTCTTTTTAAGTTCAAATATTACTATTTCTTCTTTTGGTAATACTTCAAATAGTTTTTTCCTTAAATCAATATCTGCGGAAGTAGTAACCACATATTGCTTTGTACCATCTTCGTGGTCTTTTACAAATTCCACACTATCTATTTCTTTTATTATTTCTTTTAATTTCTTCATATTTCCTTTCGGATCTTCTACAATTAGTGAAATACCATTTTTCTCTTTAGTAGATTTCTCTAGATTTTCTGGAGTATCTACTGCCACTATTTTTCCTTTGTTAATAATAATTACTCTTTCACATATTTGGCTTGCTTCTGATAATATATGTGTGCTTAATATAACAGTATGTTTTTTTCCAAGCTCTTTTATTAAATTTCTTATTTCAGTTATTTGTTTTGGATCTAGTCCTACGGTTGGCTCATCTAAAATAATAACATCTGGATTACCTACTAGAGCTCCCGCCATACTTACTCTTTGCTTGAACCCTCTAGATAAATTTCTTATTAACTTATTTTTTACTTCTTCTAGTCCCATTTCTTTTAATACTTTTTCTACTTCTTGTTTTCTTTCGCTTCTCTTAACTAATTTTAATTCAGCCATATACGAAATAAATTCTTTTGGTGTTAATTCGTAATATAATGGAACCGTTTCTGGCATATAGCCAATTTCTTTTTTTGCCTTTCTTGGCCTTTTGGAAATATCATTTCCATTAATAATAATCTGACCTTTGCTTGGCTCAATAAATCCAGTAATCATGTTCATTGTTGTACTTTTTCCAGCGCCATTTGGTCCTAAAAATCCTACCACTTCACCGTCTTTAACTTCGAAACTAATGTTATCAACAGCTATGGTAGACCCATACTTTTTTGTGACATTTTTTACTTCTATCACTGCTTTTTCCTCCAATCTCTTATTTCCGTATGTTTTTTACGCTTCCATATTATCATTAAACTTTTACAGATGCAATATATTTCACATAATTTTCACATTTTGTTGTAATAGTACAAACTTTAATGAGCATATGATGTATAAATTGTTAATAGGAGAATATCATGGAGTTCTTGTATCCCTTTTTTATTGCATTTATTATGGTTTTTATTGCAGAACTAGGAGATAAAACACAGCTTTTAGTGTTATCTTTTTCTGGAGGAGTAAAGACCAAAAATATAATTTTAGGAATTGCTATTCGGCTCTTTTCTTAGTCATGGTATTGCAATTCTTTTTGGAAGTAAAATTGGTTTATTAGAAAATGAATCTATTCATACTATTATTGAGATTATTACTTACTCTTCTTTTATTTTAATGGGAATCATATCCTTGCTTCCTAAAAAAGAGAAAATTCATTCTAGTACAGATAAAAAAACTTCTATTTTAAATAAAATATCTAAATTACAAATAAATTATACTTTTATTATTGCTATTTCTATTTTAGTTGGGGAAATTGGGGATAAAACCTTTTTAGCCTCTCTTGGCTTTGGTATTCAATACCCCAATTACAAATTGATGCTTATTTTAGGTAGTATACTTGGTATGGTTGCAAGTGATTCTATTGCTATTATTTCTGGTAAATTTTTAAGCCAATATATATCCGAAGAAAAAATGCAAAAATTCTCTGGAATTTTATTTTTAATCTTTGGAATTGCTGGATTTATTTTTTAAATATTTAAATTAATGTTTTTATCCACACTTCTTTTCCCTCTTCGTCTTTTATTCTTAGGTTTGGAAAAGTTGTGGACATTCTTTCGTTCGTGAAATAATCATTTTCTATTTTTTCTCGTACTTTTAAAAAGATATTATTCGAATCTGTTTTAAATTCTTTATTAAAAACAACTCTGTTTTGATACGTTTGAATTCCCCATATTGTTACCAAACAGTCAACACATAAGAAAATAAATACTCCTAATTCTATTATGTTTCTTGTATGTGGTTTTATTTTACCTATTACCTTGTCGATTCCTGGTTTTACAAATTTTATCAGTATAATAGATAAAATTCCCCAGTAGAAAGAAAATAGTAAACTTATTCTTCCATTTATATTATATTGTAAATATTCATAATTCCAAAATTTCATTCCATAAATTGCTTCAAGGCCATAACTTAATATATATTCTGCAATTGAACCTCCTATAAATCCTAATATAAATAATTTAATAGCACTTTTGCAATCAAATTTATCTAATACATAGATTAAAAATGCTCCGCATACACCATAAACAGGGCAAAACGGTCCCCAAATTAAACCTTTCCTACTTTCTATAACTCCTGAAGTTGCGAAACAGTATAATGTTTCAATAATTAATCCTAATATACTAAAAATTAGAAAGTACCAAAACAAATGATGAATTGTTATTTTTTCTTTTTTTTCCATATAATTTTCCTTTCATTACTATATACATTATTATTTTTAATTTAGTACATTTTATTCGTTAATCAATTTTTTATTTTTCTTTTTATGAATTTTTCTCTAATTATTCAACATTTTTTAGTATATATAATATACATCACAATTAAATAATCTTTGTAAATGTTCATAATTTGTAAAGTCTAATGCTTCTTTCACCGTTTCTGTTAATGTTTCTTTATCTTGTTCATCATTGATAAAAAGTATTATTCCTTTCGTAATATCTTTATCTTTGACAATTCCTTGTATATTTTCTTCTGTACATTCCATATCCTTTGCAATATAGGATTCATCTATCTTAGAAAATAGTAAAATATCATTTAAAAATCCACCATTTTGCGAATTGTATAAATAAATCGTTGGTAAATTTAGCTCACCCTCTAGCTCTTGCACTAATTCTTTATTATCTTTATATAAAAGTTCTGGTTCTAGTTTAAAAGTAAATGGTGCAACTAAAATGCCACAAAACAAAATGCACATTACTATATTGGTTATTTTTTCATTAAATGCAGTTCGCAATAATCGATAGAACCAATAAATTACAAAGACAAATACTAATCCACAAATAGGTACAAAATATCGTAATACTTTCCATGGAGATGCAATTGTAGAAACGAAAAAGAAAAATAACGATGGTAGAATAATTATCATTAAAATTTCTTTTTCCATTTTACTCAATTTGCACATGCTTTTTTTACGTATTTTGTTATATACAAAAACAGCTAGCATAATTCCTAAAATCACGTACATTAACTTATGAAATACATAATAATTTAAGTTGCGTATCTGTTCTTTAATACCTGGTAAAATTTCCTTTATGTTACTAAAATTGCTAAGTGCA
This sequence comes from uncultured Clostridium sp., assembly GCA_946495905.1. GTDB lineage: Bacteria > Bacillota > Clostridia > TANB77 > CAG-508 > CALXVA01. The sequence goes on along the minus strand of CAMMEP010000016.1, from coordinate 10,938 downwards.
CCTTGTCCTCTATATCCAAAGAAAATATGTTCAATTGAATATGGAAATATTATTAGAGAAAGGATGCCTGAAATTATTATGGTTGCCGTATAGTAACCTAGTTCTTTTAGCTTCTTTTCTTTTATCAATTTTATGAAGAATATAAAATATACAATTACTAAATATAATAAATAGTAATAATGGGTAAGTATCCCTGTTAATACAGCTAGCCCAATACCTAATAATAGTTTAAAATTTATTTTTTCACTTTCTAATAATTTAATATGTAAGAGAATGGTTATTAGTATTTCCAATGTTAAAAGTGCATACATTCTTATATAAATTACATTGCTTAAAGAAGCCAATATAATAGATGACATAAATGCTAATATCATAGATTTTATCTTAAAATTATCTTCATTCTGTAATAATTTCTTTAAAATGACATACATAAAAACAGTAATAAAAGCATAAATGATAATATTTAAAGTAATACCTGTCCATTTTGAAAAATGTCCTATAGTAAATTCCATAGCGATTCTAAGAAACACATAATAAAGTGGTGGATGCACATCGTTTTTTTGATTTTCATAAACAGGTGCAAAATTTCCCGCTTCCTTTTTTTGAACGGATAGGTAATCTTCATAATATTCTTTATTATGCCAGTTATTGAAAAAATCTGCATTATCCTCTATTTCTACTCTATTATAGTTTGATAGGCCATAAGAATATGCCTCATCGATATGGATATAAGATTTGTTCATTCCTACTAATACATACATTATGGATTGTATTATTAAAAAAATTATTATTAATGCTACTTCTTTTTTCTTACTTTTCACTTATAAAATCCCCTTTATAAATTACTCCATATTTTTATATTGGAATTATACTATAAGGTTGTATGCTTCGCAATAGAAATAAATAAAAATTTCTTTTATACCGGAATTCCAAATGAAAATTCACTTTTTTTCGCAAATTTTAAGCTTTTATATTGACTTTTTCCTAAAAAGGTGCTATTATATTTATTGCATTTGCAAATGGGTCAGTAGCTCAGTTGGATAGAGCATGCGCCTTCTAAGCGCAGGGTCGGGGGTTCGAATCCCTCCTGGCTCACCATATATGAAAAAAAACATTATCAATTTTAAAATGATAATGTTTTTTATTTATTATTGCCATTGGGGTATATCCCAATGGCACTTTTTTATCTTTCCCAAAATGCTTTATATCCTCTATATGCTTCATATAAATCAAATTTACTTGTTACTTCATAAGGAGCATGCATTGAAAGTACTGGCACACCGCAATCGATTACATCAATTCCTTTGTTTGCTAAGATGTACGCTATGGTACCTCCTCCTCCAACATCTACCTTTCCAAGTTCTCCTATTTGATATCTTATATCATTTGCTTCAAAGATGTTTCTAACTTCTGCTACAAATTCTGCATTGGCATCTGAGGCACCTGACTTTCCTCTTGAACCTGTATATTTATTTAATGATATTCCTCTTCCTAAATGTCCTGCATTATTCTTTTCTGATACATTTGCATAGATAGGATCTAACGCTGCATCTACGTCTGCAGATAACATTTTTGAATTGCAGAATACTTTGTCTAATAAATTTGGTTTGTTTACGCCTAATTTGTTTAGTATTTCAGACATAAAAGTATCAAATACATGAGATTCCATTCCTGTATTACCCATACTTCCTATTTCTTCTTTATCTGAAATAATACATACTGCTGTTTTATTTGGAATTTCTTTTTGATCTACTAAAGCTGTTAATTCTGCATATACACATATTTTATCATCTTGGCCATATCCAGCTACCATACTTTCATCAAATCCCATGCTTCTGCATTTCATTGCTGGCACTAGCTCTATTTCTGAACTCAAGAAATCTACTTCTGTAATTCCATATTTCTTATTTAATATATCTAATATATTTAATTTTACTGCTTCTGGTACTTCTGCATTATATGGAATACTTCCTATTAAAAGATTTAGGTCTTCCCCATCAATTCCATTTTTCAATTTCTTCTCCATTTGGTCTTGTGCTAGATGTGGTAATAAATCTGTAATAGTAAATATTGGGTCATTTTCATCTTCTCCAATACTAATTTCTACCTTCTCACCATTTGCTTTTACAAAAACTCCATGAATACTTAGTGGAATTGTTGTCCATTGATATTTTTTTATTCCACCATAGTAATGTGTTTTTAAATATGCTAATTCTCCATCTTCATATAATGGGTTTGGTTTTAGATCAAGTCTTGGTGAATCCGCATGGGCTCCAATAATATTTACTCCCTTTTCTATTTCTTCTTTTCCGATGATTGCTAAATACATACTTTTTTCTCTATTAATATAATATACCTTATCTCCCGCTTTTAAAGAACTATATTCTCTTATGTCTTTAAAACCGTTCTCTTCTGCCATCTTTTTACTACTCTTAATAATTTCTCTTTCTGTTTTTGAAGCATTCATAAATTGGATATAACCATTTGCATAATTGAAAATATCTGTTTTATCCTGTACACTTCTCCAACCATTCTCTTTTTTATTAAAGAGTTTTCCTTTTAATTGTTCGCCAATTTCTTTTTCTGTCATAGTATCGCTCCTTTTATATTATTTAGGTTTTCAATAAAGGATATACCTATAAACCTTACACGTGTAATATTATAACATTGATATTTCTTTTTTTAAATATTTTTTTCAATTTTATTTGTATTGTACAGATAAATTGTGAAAAATTATTAATATAATACCCAAAATTTTAATATATATTAGATAAATAGCTATTTACAAATTTAATTTTTTGTTGTTTAATATATGTATGAAAAGAAGGAAGGATGTGTTTATATGGAAGAAAATAATGAAAATAAACCTAACACAAATGTAGAAGAAACAAATAAGCCAAATGAAGAAAATGTAACAAATACAAATGTAGAACCAACACAGGAACAATCAAACGCAAAAAAAGAAACCAAGGAATCTACTAAAAATGTCGATATCAAAAAAGAGGCAAATGAAGCAAAAAACTTCTTTGTTCGTTTCTTTAAAGAACCATTATCAGAGATGAAGAAAATAGTAACTACACCAAAATCCGTTTTTAAAATAGTTCTTATTATTTTAATTGCTTGGGTAATATTTGAATGTTTGGGAAGTATTATTAGTATTGCAAAATCTTATACTTATAGCCCTTATTATACGTTTAGTATGTTTATGAGAAACTCTATTTCTGATTTCTTTGAAGTATTTATTGCAATTTTAATTCCTGTAGCATCTGTTGCTGCACTATCTTTCATTATCTATTTGCTAATGAAAGATAAAAAGAAAAATTATTTAACAATAGTTACAACAATTGTTGTTGCAAAAATCCCTGTTGTTATTGCAAGTTTCTTATCTTTATTAGGATATATTAATAGTCAAGTTAGAATAATAACAAATTCTTTTTCAGATTTTTGTTTAGTTATTTCTACAGTTTTAGTTTATTTTGCAATAAAAGCATTATATAACGAAGAAGATGATAATAAAGCGCAAAGAACATTTTTAATTACAATGGCAATTTACTTTGCGGTTGTACTAGTGTTAAGATTTTTTAATATTGATATTTATTGTTAGAATATATAACCCAAAGTGATATTATTAAAGCTGAACCAAAATGTTGCACGATTTTGGTTCAGCTTTAGTTTCTTATAATACTGCTCCTAGAACTAATATTCCAATATTATCTTTATAGATTTGGTCAAATTGAGAAATTGGTAGTGGATTTTCACCAAGACCTGCTTCTATTGTATATCCTGGTTTGTTGTACTCTTGAATAAACCAGTCTTTATATCCAGCAAATGCTGATTCTGGCGGGGTAATATCAAGAGTATATCCACTTGTTTCTGCAAATCTTTCCCCTATTTCTTGCGACCCTTCTGGTAAATAATTTGCATACTTCCAATAAATAACTTCCCCTTGTGTATGATATGCTAATATTAATCTAAAATTATGAATTAGAGTAAAATTATATAATGCTAAGGCTTCCGGTTCTGTTAATGGTCCTTCTCCCACAAAATCTCTAGGAGCTGGCATTGTATATCCTTGAGCAAACTTAATTTCTCTTGCATTTAACCATCCTGCTGGAAATTGTAAATTCAAGTCCACACCATTAAAATTTGCTTTCCAGCCAGAAGGAAATGGAATATTGGGGAAATTTAAAGCTATATCTCTAAATTGATTATATATCCCTGTATTTTCTGGTATCACTCCTGTTACTAAATCTACACCATCTGGATTGACCATTGGTACAATGTATATGGTTGTATTATTAAAGATTTCTCTTGCACTATATCCATAGATAAACTCATTATTTTGATAACTTTTCGAAAAATCTTCTACAAATTTCATGAGAAGTACAGACGTTATCCATTCATTTGCATGAATGGAGGCACTATACATTACTTCTTTTGGTCCATTGCCTATTTGAATATATGGTATTGGTTTTCCTAGCACACTATATCCTATGTTACCTGTTCGTAAGAACGGATATTTTTTTCTTAACTGTTCTATATTACTTTGCAATAAACAAGAAGTATACGCTATTGTTGTAGGAACAATTATATTTTCTTCTTCCATAAAATCACCTAATATATTGTATTCAGATTTTAATTTTCTGTTATACTTTACATAAGTTGATTTTTTGTGATATTTTTAGTATAATATTCACATAGGGAAAATTTCCCAAAAGCCCAATAAATACTATAAGGAGGAATACATTATGGGTGTACGGAATTGGGTAAAGTTTTTAGTGTTATCAGTCTTATTGTTTGCTTTCGTATTGATTATTATCTACAAAAGTGAAATTTGGAAAGCAATAACTGACTTTCCATTAGACTGGGTGATTAGTTTCTTATTTGGTGCTTGCGTTATGTTCCTTGCGAATTTTAAGTTTGCAAGAAGGCATAAAAAGTCAGATAGCAGCACAAATTAAGAACTAGAACAAGGTGGAACTAATTTTTAGTACCACCTTGTTTTTATTTGAAGATGAGGAAGAAATGTATTAATAAAGAGAATTTGCTATGACAAAAAACTAGTGGTGCAATTGTTCCACTAGTTTTTTGTTACTTTGAAAATAAGTTGATGTATCACTTTTCTAAAAGTACTTCAATTAGTTCATACAGTCTAGATAATGAAGCAGGATATTTATAGTAAATTTTAGACAGTATTTCTTCAATATCAATTGCCGTACCATCAGATAGATAGTAATCAGAATAGCTTCCCATCATATTGTAACCTGCTCCTATCCTAAGACGTCGATAAGTAATACCTAGATTTCCAGAAAGTTTTCGTAAAATTTCATCATTTGGTATTATCTCCATTTTTTCGAGTTTCTCAACTTCTTCTGCAGTTACTTGGATTTTTTTGGCGACATCTTCATAAGACAATTTCTTGTCTATTCGAGCTTGCCGTATCAAATCTCCAAAGTTTCCAGGTTCTGGTGTCGCATTATAGAAAAAATGTTTTTCCATAAAACTAATCCTCCTTCAACAAATAAATATTTATAGTATCTAGTATATTATATAATAAAGTAATTGTTCTGTAAAGAAAAAATCATTTAACGCTACTTAACAGATACCGACTTTATTTGAGGGAGCTGTAATCCTTGAATTTTCGCTAAAAATATGGTATATTATTAATACAAATTTAGCTAATAAGCTAATTAATTTTATTATCTCCTTATGGAGTGAACATATAGAAACAGTAAACATCCAAATGAATATTTAAGGAGGAATTTTTAATGGGAATGGCAGAGTTAATGAAGAAAAAAGCAATACCTGGAACTTCTGTAAAGCGTTCAAAAAAAATTATAAAAAAAGTGAATCGTGCTGAAGTGGTAGAGTTAAATCGCACTCTTGAACCCATTATTAGGCAGAATCATAGAGAACTTATAGCTTCTTGGGAAGAAGAACATGATAAAACTGTTGGAATATAATTTTATCATATTGTTTAGGTTTTTTATGAAATTGCAGGTAACTCGCAAACTGATTAGTTAAGGAGGTTTTACTATGACACAACTAAATGAAGAATTTCTTGAACGTCAATTTAAGAATGGAGATTACTCACCATTAATTAATTTAATGCTTGTTAGAAGGTGTCGAAAAGGTAAATTTTCTTATGAGGAAATTTATCATGAAGTTGCTGAAAAATTTGCAGCATTAAATAAAGAAATGCCACTCATAGCATTAACTGATTTAAGCGATTGTTTAGATAAATTTATATCTGATGGGTATTTAAATGAATGTGGTGGTATGTATTATCCAACCGGAAAGAAAAAATCTGTAAAGCACAAAGTTGTTGTTGAGTAAATTTTGTATCGATAGAGTATGAAAGCATCATATTCTATCGATATATTAATTTAAATGTAATTATTAAATTCAAAATATTTTCACTGAATGCAACATTGAATGCAGTAATACAAATATAGAGAAATTTTGAAAAGGGTACAGTATTTTCAGAAAATTTTTCAGAAAATCTGAATTTTTTTACTTATTTTTAGTATTAAACTCATCTGCTGATACTCTAAATATCTTGGCAAAAGCAAATAATTCAAAATCTTGTACTAATCTTTTGTTATTTTCATATTATACCTCATTCGCTTTATTAACGAATTAATCGTACTATTTTTGCTTTCAGAAATTATCTCTAATAAAGCTAATAACATTGACAAAATAATCTACTATGTTAAAATATTATTAAAGTTATTTTGAAAGGAAATATACAAATGCCAAGAAAAAGATTTAGAGAGACATTTGAAGTAAAAAATGAAATGAGCGATGGTGGAAAGATTAGACCAGATGATCATAAATATAGAAATACTGGAGGTAATAGCTCATTAGAACAACGTAGAGAAACTGAAAGAGAAGCAAGTAAAGTTGGTGGATTTGATGATATTGAAATGGATATGAAATCAATAAAAAATAAAGTGCTAAATTTTACAGATTGTTCAATAGAAGAAATTGATGAAATATTAAATTTTATAGCAGATAGAAAAAGAGAAGAACTCGGAATAGACTTTGAATTTAAAACGGTTTATGACGATGGTGGTAGAGTTAAGCCTGAAAGAACACAAGAGGGATTACAAGATGTTGAAATAGGAGAATGGTCTCTTGCTTCTATAAAAAGTGATAAAGAATTAGGAGTTCAAACTAATCCTATAGATGAAAGAAAAGAATTTATAGAATTAATATTACAAACTTTCCATGAATTAAGACATGTTAAGCAAAATGATAATATACAAGATCATCCAATAGTTAATGAAGAGACTTTAAATATGACTAGAGAAAATATTGTAAATGAATCATTTTATGGATTTAGAAACAGATTTAATTATGAGGAATCTATGATTGAAGTTGATGCTATGAAAACTTCACTAGAAGAAACTGTAATTTTTTTTCAAGAGATGGGATTAGATATAACTCCAGATGAAGTATTCGCCGTAATGAAAGAAAAAGAATTATCATATCTAGACTATAATATGCAGGAATTCGGTGATACTTATGAATCGGCTATGGAATATTTCAATAAAATATATGGAAAGAGAACTGAAATTAAAGGTATTCCAGAAATATTACGAATGTTACCAGAAGATAAAAGACAAATATTAGATACTCAATGCCAAGATTTAATGGATAATTTTAATAAAGAAACAGATATCGATAAAAAAATGAACTTGTTAATGCAAATGTCATTAGTAATGTCTCCTGAATTAAGAGAAAAATTTCCATTATCTAACATTATAACAGATAGACAAACTACTACAGAAATAGATTATAGAGAGATAGAAGAAATGTCAGATATGGAAATTAATGGAGAAACAGACAAAACTACTTTAATAACAAATTCTGATGTAGAAAGAGAATTACAAGAGTTTTATAATGATGAAATTGGTAATGAGTATTTAGAGGCATATTTATCCGAAAAAATAAATCAAATTTATGGAGAAAGACTTGGTAATGCAGGAATATTTAATGTAAGAAAATTTTTAGATGGAAAGCTGGATCACTTCGATGGAGTAGATAGTTATAGAGAAATAATTGGCGAATTGGAAGATATACTGGAGGTTTCCGAAAAAAATGGGACTGAAATAGAATCGGTAGATACTGGTGTTGAAATATCAAATGATGAGCCAGAAAGTGTTGAAGTTGCAGAAGAACAAATTGATACAGAAGAAACTGGGGCAATATTAAATCCTGTTAATGAGAAAAGCCTAAGTGAACTTATGTCAGCATATCAAAACATGGGAATAAAGGATAGTGATTTAAGTGAATCCTACTCAATAATAAGTAGAACAAGAGAGGAAAGAGAAAACCAAAACAAACCAAAAGAACAGGGTTACGAAATTGGAGGATAGAAATGGATATTAAAACAAAAGAAATATATTCAGAAGTTTATGGAATATTAAATATGCTTGGTAATAATTATATAATGAAACTGCCATCAAGTTTATATAAAATGATTGAAGAGGAAAAATCAAATGAATATAATCCTAAATATGATTCTGAGGTTTCTTTGGAAGAGCAGAATATAAGAAGAGAATCTATTTCTATGATAGCATTATTTCACCTAAATTATTGGTGTTGTTCTAACGAAGAAAAAGAAAATTTAAGAACGATTTTTAAAGATAATGAAACCAAATATCAGACGGAGTTAAGACGAAAATATAATCCTGACAATTTATTTAAAAGACAGTCTTCAGAGCAAAAAGAATCCAGTATAACAAAAGAAGTTGCTATGGTAGAATATAAAGAATCCATTTTAAAAAAGTTCAGCAATAAAATTAAAAATATTCTCCATTTATCTTAATTTGTAAGAAATACATAAATAAATTCTGCCACCATTGGTGGCAATTTTTATATCTAATAATATTCTAACTCATCTTCTTGTTTTTCTATTTCAGAATTTTTTATATCCATTTGCCTTTCAATATCAAAGTCCATATATGTCTCTTTTTCAAAATCTCTTATTAAATCTTCCTCAGATGGAGCAGAAAACTTATGACAAACCCAACTAATAAACTTTTGAACTGTAATTTTAAATCTATCAATAACTTTCTTTAAATAGTTATTTTCTTTTTCCAATTTATTTATAATCTTCTGATATTGATAATATTTATTATTCAATATTTCATTTATTTTATAAAAATCTATTTCGTTCATCTTTCATCCTTTCCAAGAATTCCATTGTCTTTAATTTTTGATGAAAGAGCATATTTAAGTTCTATGAAGTTTTTTAAAACTTATTAAAACATTTTTTATGCATTTAAAATTTTTTTAACATAAATTTTAGAACTTTTTGAGAACTGTATAGAAAAAGAGTATTAGCCAAAATTCATTGATTAATACCCTTTCAGACTTTTGCAATTTCCTTGAGTTCTCTCAAAATTGCTATCGTATGGTGAGGTGACCTTGGCTTATTTGTTTAAATTCTTTATTTTGTAGTGTTTTAGGCATTTTATAATGTAGTTTGAATGCAGTTAGATTAATTTTTTGTTTTTCTCATTAACTTTCCATAAAAAATATAATTCATTTTCTTCAATGGATTCTTTACTTGACAATTCAACTATATCTTTTATTCCTGTACTTATTCCTAATAAAGACATTAATCCAGTTATTCCATCAAACGAAAAATGATTATACATACCAATTGAACATATTATAGAAGTTAATCCTACATCTATTCCAATTCTCTTTATTAAATGCTTTCTGTTTTTTCGCAATACATTGTTCATTCTATTTATTTCTGGTTGAATTAAATCATTATAAGCATTTTGATAATCTTTTTCCGTTTTTAAATCATTAATTTTTATGATTTCTCGTAGTTTATCTCTATATACAAGAAAAGAATCATAATCAGTATCTCTTATTTTTAGTAGATTTTCAAGATTTACGTTTTGGATTAGTGGAAGAACTGGTTTTATATAATTCAATGTTGCTTTATTAGATGTATTATCTTGGCCTAATTTTTTCATTATTAAAGTATCTATAGGTCTATTAGTTAAATAAGTTGTTTTTAAAGATTCGTTCCAAACATTATGCAAAATAAAGTCATTAATAATTGGATCTAATATATAGTCTACAAGTCCCAATTCTTTTAAAGTTTCAAAGGGTAAAGATGCATTTGGGGTTTTTAGATATTTTTCTAAGCATTTTGGATTGTCTTCTATTCTATAAAAAGTTTCGCTAGGTAGTATTAAGTTAGATTTTGGTTCTACATGTATGTATAAATCTCCAAGTTTATTATCGGTAGAGATTTTAAAATCTTTTTTCATTTCATTTGTTATATATTCTTTTATCTGTTTTGCTTGTCCTAATAATTTATTTTCTTTTTCTATTTCTTTTTTTAAGCATTCTTCACAAAGACCCATATAGAATGTATAAAATCCAATAATTCTTCTTAGAACTAGCGGTTTTATATACAATAATAATATAATATCTGTAAATAATCTGTATCTATTTATAGGCAAATTATAGTGTGTATACTGTTGATAATGATAGTCTATTGGAGAAGGAATTATTACTTTCTCTGCATAAAGTGTTGCGAAAAAAGACAGTTCACTTAAATTTTTCAGCTTGCAATCAATACATGAGCAAGGAAATGCACTTCCTGATAGACTTGCATTAGTTGAAAAATTAAACAAAGAATCTCCTGATACATGACTATTGTGGATGCACTCAAATATAGTACAAAACCTTGTAACTCCTTCTCTGACAAATTATAAATTGTATCCCTAATATTATCTATATTGTTAAATTTTAAATCATCGAAATGATTGTACATATCTTCTACATCTAACATATCTTATTAATCCTTATACCCAAATTTCTCCATTCTTTCTTCTTCTCTAAGAGATAAATCTTTTAGCCATTCAGCTAAGCCATTACTATCATTATTTCTTAAAAATTCAAAAT
>CAMMEP010000015.1 GCA_946495905.1 uncultured Clostridium sp. | reverse complement strand
ACATAATTTAACATTTTATCAGTTATTGTATATGGTGGGTAATTTATTTCCATTTGAAACCTCCAATCATATATGTATTATATCACAAACTTTTTAATATAACACAAACTATTATTATTTTTGTTTACTTTCTACTAACCATTTATAAACTTCATCTTCTGTAAGTTTACCTTTTTTCATTTTATTAACTTTATCTTTAGCCTCTCTTTTCCATTGTTCAAATTCTTTTTGAATTGTTTTACTGTCTTTGTTTCTTTGTGCTATCATGAATTTTTGCCTGTAAATTCTTCTATAAAGTGCTTGTGCTTTATTGTTTTCTAAATTTTTCTTATATTGCTCATTTGCTCCTTTTTCTTTACAAGTTGGACTTTGGTCTACATTTGCTAAATCGCAATATATCTCATTTTGTCTATAACTAGGTATGAAGTATCTACCACAATTTAAACAAGTTTTAATTTGTAAATTTTCGTGTCTTACAATTTGGTCTAATACTGCAAAACATATACTTGTTAGTTTTTTACTTGTATATACATTGTGTAATTCTAATTCTTGGTCTTTATTTTTTATTCTATCTATTAAATTTTTTAAAGTTTCATTTTGATATTTGTTATGTATGTTTATATATGTATCTGTTATAATTTCAATTTCTTGTGAATATGTATAAAAATCATTATCTTTTATTGTATAAGCAACAAATTTTGCTAGTTTATCTTCTTCTTTTAGTTCTTCATTTCCATTCAAATTATAAACAAAATCTACACATTTTCTAAAATTTTCTTGCCATTCAATAAACCTGTCGCTACCTGTGTCATATATATCTTTTATAATTCTTTTAAATTCCGCATCATCAATAAATTTATCGTTTTGAGTATAACTATATGGCACATAATCTTTTACTAGTTCATAGCCATAAGCATAAAAGAAAGTATTATATGCAGTTTCATAAGTAGTAAAATCTGCATTTAGAAAGTTTATTAAAATCGCTCCTATGCTTTCTACATAGTGAATATATATCGTAGAAGGTTGTCTTATTATTTCTTTCTTCTTATTTAATTTTGTTTTAGATATATCTTTTTCTAGTTTTAAGAATAGTCTTGTTTCATCATCTGGATCTATTCTATCTCTTTTTACATTATATAAATATAATGGTGTTGCATAATGCTCTTTCTTTTCCTCTAAATCAAACCATATATAGAAGTCATCATATATGTTTACACGAGGTAATTCTCTCATAAATATTCCCCTTTCAAAAATAAATATGAACAATTCTATAAAAATATTTCAAATTGTATTGACAATTAAATTATATCATAGTATAATAACAATGTCAAGTGATATTGTACTATTGTTCACGATAAAGAGTTACTACAGATAACAGTCAATATCAAATGACAGCAAGTGAATATTAAATTGACTATTTCAAAAGAATAGGCAATAGGATTTTTATGTTCAAAATCTTGCAAACAAAAAGTCAACCAAATTTGAAAGGAGATATTTAAAGTTGGAAAATCGAAAAAATATTTTAGACTTATACTTTAATAAACATCTAAAACAAAAAGAAATTGCTACAATAGTTGGTGTTTCTAAACAATATATTTCAAAAGTAATAAAAGCTGATAGCAGATGTAAAGAAGAAAAACAAACCCGTAAAGATGAAAATGCTATTAAACGAAAAGATTATTTAAAAGAATATTACAAGAATTATGATAGACCAAAGAAAGAAGATAATTCTTATGAACAACTACAAGCATTATTATATCAAGATTCATTAGAATTATCTTATTCTAGTAGCAATATAAATGACTATGCTTTTGCTAAATATAATTTAAGTATTTATCACAGAGATAAGAACGGAAATTTAAAACTTAACAGAGGTATAAAAGTTGGTAGTGATGTTCCAAAATCAATAAATATGAATATCAAAGTGCCAACACAAAAATATAAATATAGATGTTATAGTATGTAAACAAAGGATTTACTTGAGTAGTAGGTCTTTTTTATTTTGCAAATTTTAAGAAAGGAGGATTATCAAAATGGGTACTATTAAAGAAAACTATCAAATGATGTTTACTACATACCCTGATTTAGTAAACATTCAAGAATTAAAACAAATGCTTGGAATTGGTGTAAATCTTGCATATAGATTAGTAAGAACTAATACTATTCCATCAATTAAAGTAGGTAGAGAATATAAAATACCAAAAAGAAATGTTATAGCATATCTAACAAAAAATGACTAAAGACTAGATTTTAAACTATTATGATGGTATTATATTATCAATATTAATAGTAGGTTAAATTAAGTCTGTTATTAAAAGAAAGGAGTTAAAAAATGGTAACAGTAAGCCTACAAGAAAAAAACGGTTTTTATCATGCCGTAGTAAATTATAAAGATGATAATGGAAAAAGAAAACAAAAATGGTTTTCTACAAAATTAAAAGTAAGAGGAAATAAGAAACAAGCTCAAGCAAAAGCTGAAGAAATTAGGCAAGAATTTGAAAACAAACTTAATTCTACTCAAAAAAGAAAAAATAATATTGTAAAAACTGATGTATTATTTTTAGATTTTTTAAATGAATGGTTAAAAATTGTAAAGAAAACTATTGAGCATTCAACTTATAATTCTTATGAGCAAATAGTAAATGATAGAATAACAAAATATTTTACAAAAAATAAAATTAAATTAATCGATATTCAAGCAATGGATATTCAAGAATATTATAATACTTTGTTTAGTGATGGACTTTCTGCAAATACTGTTATTCATCATCACGCTATTATAAGAAAAGCTTTGGATTATGCTTATAAAATGGATATTATACAAAATAATCCTGCTGATAAAGTACAAAAACCTAAAAAAGAGCAATATATTGGTAGTTTCTATAATGAAAATGAATTGAATGAGTTGTTTGAAAAGTCCAAAGATGATCCATTAAATCTTATGATAAGAGTTGCTTCATATTATGGCTTAAGGAGAAGTGAAGTTTTAGGTTTAAAATGGGATGCTTTTGATTTTGATAATAAAACAATTACTATTAAGCACACCGTAACTATTGGAAAAATAGACGGGAAAAGACAAATTTACTCTAAAGATAGAACAAAGAATAAATCAAGTTATAGGACATTACCATTAATTGATGATATTGCTGATAGACTATTGGAATTAAAGGAACAACAAGAATATTTTAAAAAGGCTTTTGGAAAATCTTATTACAAAAAAGATAAAGAATATGTATTCGTTAAACCTGATGGAAAATTAACAAGACCTGACTATGTATCAGAACATTTTAAAAACTTATTAAAAAAATTAGGATTAAGACATATTCGTTTTCACGATTTAAGACATTCTTGTGCAAGTTTGTTACTAGCTAAAGGTATTCCTATGAAAGCAATACAAGAATGGTTAGGACATTCTAATTTTTCTACTACTGCAAATATTTATGCTCATTTAGATAGTAATTCAAAACAGCTTTCAGCTCAAGCAATTACAAGTGCTTTTGAAACAAAAAAAGAAATTGAGGAATGCGACTCTTCAACTTCTTCTAATAAATTAGTGGCTTGTGCAAACTAATTTTGGTGCAGGTAGTGGGACTCGAACCCACACGCCATTTCTGACAATGGTTTTTGAGACCATCCTGTCTACCAGTTCCAGCATACCTGCATATTTAATTAAAATTTATATAAAAATACATTTGGTTAGATTTTGGTTAGATATTTAGTAAAAATTAAATTCTACCAAAACCTAAACCTGTATATTTATCAATACTTTTAAGAATTGCTATTAAAAAAAATCCATTTAGATTTTGAGTCTGGTGCGTCTGCCAGTTCCGCCACATCGGCATTTGTTACTTTCGACTTATTTATATTACCAAAAAATGAACTAAAATTCAAGTATTTTAGTTCATTTTTTATTATATTTTTTCTCTCACAGAAAATTTCTCTCTTTATTCTATATAATGGCATCTAAAACTTTTGGAAGTACTTGTTTCTTTCTTGATACTACACCATTTAGAATTGCAAGGTTGTTGCATAATTTTGTTTCATAAGCTTTTTCGAAAATATCTCTTCTATTTCCTAGTACAATTGCTTGTGAAGAAGCTTCTAATATATCTGTTACCATAAATATATAACAATCTAAGTTGTTTAATAAAATTTCATTTTCGATAGCATGCTCTAGATCTTTTTGTTTGTCTAGTACACTAGCAACATCTGCACTATTTATTTGTGATATTACAAACTTAACACCATTTTTCTCGAATGGCTTTGAATCTGTATTGATTATTTCTTCAGCTGTATATCCATCTAAATTTGTACCAGCTTTTAACATATTAAGACCATAATCATACATGCTTAATCCAGCTATACTAGATAATCTACTTGCAACTAATTTATCTTGTTCTGTACAAGTTGGTGATTTAAATAATAACGTGTCAGATACAATAGCGCTAAGCATCATACCAGCCATTTCTGGTTTAATATCAATATCGTTTTGTTTATATAATTTATATAAAATAGTAGAAGTACATCCAACAGGCTCAACCATACAGAATACTGGGTTTGATGTTTGTAAGTTTAATCTGTGGTGATCTACTATCATTTTTATATTAGCATTTTCTATTCCTTTCGCACTTTGGTCAAATTCGTTAGAATCTACCATAATTACATTGCTATTTTCATCTACTTTTTCTAATAATTCTGGTGTTTTTACTCCGAATGTTTTTAATGCGAATTCAGTTTCTCTATTTACATTTCCTAATCTAAAGCTTTCTGAATAATCTCCAATATTTGTTTGTAAGTTTGCCATTGCTATTGCAGAAGCTATTGAGTCTGTATCTGGCTTTTGATGTCCAAAAACAAAATTCATTTTATCCATATTATTTTACCCCCGTTTTTTTATCCATTTTTTCTCTCACTGACTTATTAATTATAACACAAATTGGAAAAATAGTCAATAATTATCAATTATGTGAACTTTCCTAATTAGGGACAGGCGTATTTGTGGAAAAAAGTGGACAAATACGCCTGTCCCTAATTAGGAAAGTTTCTATATTTTCTTTCGTATTCTAATAACTACAATTCCAATTACAACAATTCCTAGCAGTGTTCCAACAATACTAAATACAGTATTTACTACCTTTTCTTCATTTTGTTTCTCCGCTTCTCCTACCATATTTTCATTTTCTTTTTCTTCTACTACCTCATTTGCTTCTTCTATTCTATTTTGTTCCTCCTCTGCATTTTGTATTTCTTCTTCTTGATTTCTTCGATACACATTAAGAAGATATTTCTTGCTTGTAACTCCATCTTCAGCAGTAACAGTAACAACAATTTGATTTTGTCCTATTTTTAAATTTGTATTTCCAGCTACTTCTACAGTAGCTTTTTCATTCTGTGGAATAGCTAAAATAGTTAATTCTTCCGTTGAATTAGAAACTTCTATCTCATAATTTGTGATATTAGCTTGATATTCTGGAGATAACGTATAATCCGCAACTGCTAATGTTTCTAAATCTGCATTAGCCGCTTCTTCATTATTTGTTCTAGTAACATTAATCGTATACTCTTCTGTATTTGATTTATCTTTCGAAGTAACTGCAATTTTTATCTGATTTAATCCACTCTTTAAATTCTCATTTCCTGTTATAACTACCTCTGCCTCCGTATTCTCCGGAATAGCTGTTATTTCTAGTTTCTGGGTATCTTCTCCTACCACTAAATAATATTCCTTTATGCTAGGGTCAAAATTTGGATTTACGCCTTCTTCATTTAATCTCATTATTCTAAGTTTTGCATTGTCTGCACTCAATGCCACAGAACTTTCTGTATTTTGCTCTCCTATTTGATTAGTATCATCGTTTGTATTTTCTAACCCTTCTGCTT
The DNA here is from genome assembly GCA_946495905.1 of uncultured Clostridium sp. Classification (GTDB taxonomy): domain Bacteria; phylum Bacillota; class Clostridia; order TANB77; family CAG-508; genus CALXVA01. The sequence goes on along the minus strand of CAMMEP010000015.1, from coordinate 19,323 downwards.
CACTTTGCACCAATGTATTATTTTCTCCAATTTCTACTTCTGCCTGATTATATTTTATGTCTATTTTTTCTCCTTTTTGATTATAGAATTCTCCTATGATAGCAAAAGATGCTATTCCATTCTGTTTTGCTTTAAAATTAAATTTTATTAATCGGTTTAATGCTATATTTGTCCCAGTATCTGAAATCCACGTATAGATTACTCTATTATCTGCCACATTTATATTTTCATCTGTAGATATACACTCTACTTTATCTGAATCGAAATATAGCCAAATAGTATATGCTGCAATGTCTGTATTGTTTGCATTTACCGTTATGCTAAACTCTTCTTTTATTTCAACTTTATTCTTGCTAGACACCAAATCTACTTCCGTACTAGCTAAACTTTTGGTGCATAGCATGGTAATAAGCAATATTCCTATTAAATTAACCAATATTATTATTTTCTTTTTCATGGTTGATTCAATCCTTTCCATTTTATAATCAAATTATATTCTTTCTATTATTCTATTTTGTTACAATTTGCAGCTCAGTTTTTTGTAAAGAAACATATACTTTATCCTCATCTATAATAAAGTTTTTCTTATCTCTACTTTTCTTACTGTTCCAAACTTTGAAGTCCAAGAATATGCCTTTGTATTAATAAACAATCTACTGAACTTGGATTTTTACTATTTTTCCTTACATTCCCTGCTTTTACAAATACACCATCTAATTTTTTAATCTCTAAAATATGCCTTTGTAGAACAAGTAAATCGATACTATTAATTTTTCCATCTCCGTTCACATCTCCATACATTATTACATTATATTCAATTACTAAAGCATTATTGTCTAAAATCTTAATGCTGCAACCAGTCCCCACTAATGAATTACCTTCTATTTTTTCTCCATTTGCATTATATATTTCCACCGTATAATTTGTTTTTATTTTTTGTAATAAACTATCTACCGTATTATTCTTATTTTCCAATCCTGTTATTTCATTTGCATTTACTTGTAAACTTTCATCAAATATAATTTCTCCCTCTGCCAATTTTCGTATGACAGTTACAGGAACTGTTTTGGAAATCTTCGTATCTTCTGCTGTAACAATAATATTGGTTTTTCCTTCTGCAATACCAGTCACATTACCGTCTCCATCTACTTTTACAATTCCTACATTTTCCGATTGATACGTAACCTTTTTATTATCCGCATCTTCTGGCATAACCGTAGCATTCAGCTTAAATTCTTCCTCTACTTGAAGTACAATACTCTCTGTATTTACGATTAAATCTGTAACAGGACTATATACCTTTATTTCAATATCACTACTTACTCCATTTTTTGCAGTAGCCGTTATTTTAGCTGTACCAGAGCCTACTCCTAATATATAACCATCACTACTTACCGTAGCAACCTTTGTATTATTCGATGAAAATTCCAGTGTTTTATCTACCGCATCTGTTGGAATAATGGTAGATTTTAGCTGAATTCTATCTCCTTTATTTATTGTAGTTTTCTCTAAAGATAATTCTATTTTTTCTACTTCTACATCTGGTACTTCTTCTAAATAATTTTGAAAAACATATCCAACCATTCCATTTTGTAAAATAACTCTATCCCATAATTCCCCCTTTTGCTTTCCTTTTGCAATCCTTGTCATTTGTGTTCCAGATTGTATACTTGTTAGTACTTCATAGGAAGTGCCTGGACCTGACCTTACATTTAAACTAGTTTCTACATTTGCAAATACTTGCGTATTATCAGATGAAAAATCACTTGCTGATATGGCAGGACTTGTACAAGGTAAATCTGGCATATTTTCATAAACTGGTATGACAAAAGACATAGAAGAACTTAACATATTGCTATTCGCATATCCGTTGTAGATTAATTTCGACTCACTATATGGTGCTAATACATTTGTCATGTATTGATGCCAAAATAGCTCATTACTGCTTGTATCATACACATGAAATTTTTGAAGATAAATAGAATTTTGCCCTCGATTAATATAACTTGAACCAATAAAAATAGCTCCACCCGTAATTGCTCTTTCCTTGGTATTCCAAGGGATTAGATATTTGTTTTTTATTTCGGTCGAGGCCCCTTTTCCATCTTTTGCATACTGCAACCCGTTTTTTATTGCTCCCATTGGTTCAGAGGAACTTGTTGCTCCAATATTATAGAAGTTATAATATCCTTCATAGCCTTCCACTGTTCCACTAATGGAACTATGGGATAAAAAAGGTCCCACTTCTTGCTTAATTCTGGAAGCTAGGTGAAAGCTACTAACTCCAGAAGTTTTTGCTGCTGATAAAATAAGGTCTGAATACTTTTTATTTGTTACAATATTGGTACCACTGCTATTTTTATATTCAACAATTTTATTATAAAATTCTGTACCATATAAAATCTTTTCGATACTAGAAGTAGTATTTGTATTGGCATTATATGATAATTCTTCAAATTGAAAAATTCTAACATAATTCAAGAAATTCCTTGGATCCATTGCAAATTCTACCGCTTGCCTAGAAGAATCTACCCATCCACTATCCACTTCTACATTGTACTCTCCTGGATTTGTATTCTTCCAATTATCACTATACGATTTAGGCACTAAATTTTTGCCAAATATATTTTCATTATTAATGACATAATTCCAATCTAAATTTGTATATAGTGCTTTAAATTCCCAATTAGGATATTTCTTTTTCAGTTCATCAATATAGGGTTGATACGTATCTGGAAAACTAGCAGAAAGTAGCATTCCATTTGCAAGCCTTGTTCCTTCTAGTGCATTTTCCTCTTTACTAGAACCCCAAATAGTAAATAGTACAATAAAAACAATAATAAATACAATTATGATACTAGCTATTATGATTATTTTTTTCTTCAAAAATGTCTCCTCCTTTTCTGAGCAAATGGGGACGGGCTTATTTTGCACAAACTTCAAAATTTAATTATTTGTATAGTAGATTATATATTTTTTCTTTTTTTAGCGAAGGCTTAAGGTGGGGACCGACAAGTTACAGTCTGTGGAAAAATTACTCTTGAAGAAAAAACTTGTTTTTTCTTCAAGGTAGAGTATAAGCGAAAACCAATGTAATTTTTACTACAGACTGTTATGCAGTTGGGGGCCGTAGAGAAAAAAATAAAAAATATATAATCTACTATAAGAACTAGTAATTAGACTTGTGCAAAATAAGCCCGTCCCCATTTGCTCAAATTAAATTTTTCTAGCTTTTACAATAATTCTCTTACTAGAATAATCACTACAAGTTATTAAGGTAAGTTCTGTTCTTCCTTCTGCTTTTTGCGACAATGGTTCTGTTTCCTCTGGCTTTACCTTGTATACATCATAAACTTCATATTCTACTTTTCCATTTTTGTTGTCTGATAATATTATTGTGTCCCCAATTTCCAATTCTATGATATGATTAAACATATTTTCTTTATTATAATTATGTGCCGCTATGCAAAAATTTCCTACTTCATTTGGCTCTGGTCCAAAATATTTCGTAGGACATAAATCCATTGTTTCTGTGCTATATTTTTCTAACACATAAGTATCCAACTCTATTTTAGGTATGGTAAGTTTTGCAGAAACTTCATACCCTTTATACTGCTCTTGTATTTTTTCTATTACTTTGATTTCTTTCTCTTCTTTTTCTGTATTTAGAGTTCCTTGCGTCCACTCTGTATTTGCTAAACTACTTACATTTGGTCCATCTTTTAGATTAAATTCTTGATACATGCCATAAGCCATATTGCCAATTAATATAGATAAGATTAGAACAATTAATAATTTTAAAATTTTTCTAAACATTTTTTATTCCTTTCTTTATTATTAGTGTCTACTTATGTAAGGAAGCCTAAACTTGCTACTGCGGAAATTTTACTAGATAATGGTTTGTATGAAATATTAAGTCCACGCAGGGATGTTCTAATGCTATTATCTAGTAACTACCTATGTAATAAAAAAAGCGATGTTTACTATAATACATCGCCCTTTCTGGCATTATTTTGCAAAATAAATTATTTTTCATTGTCCATTCTAATTTTTATGCAAATACTGCCTTTTATTCTTTCTTTGTATTTTTAAGTGCAATATATCCAGAACCTAAAACAGCTATTGCTGTGATAATATATACATACTGTGTCATACCTGTTTTTGGTAAATTTTCTGGTAAATTTTCTTCTTCATTTCCAATAGTGTTGTTTTGATTATTTTCTCCTGTTATATTTTCTCCTGGGTTTTCCTCATTTGTTATTCCTCCTGTTACATCATTGTTTTCTTCATTATTACCTTCTCCTGGTACTTCAGTAGCTGTTTCTTCTACATTAATATTAAAATCTTGTGAAGCAATAACAGCATCTCCAGAATCTTTATCTAACAAGCTTACTTTTAGTCCATACTCTCCTATTTCACTAAATAATCCTCTAATATCTAATACTTGACTTACATCTTTTCCACCTAATGCATAACCATCAGGATCTCCATAACCATCTTGAATTAAATCTACTTCTTGTCTTGTATTTGTTGTAGCCAATAGTTTTACGGTTGCATTATCGGATGGTTTTTTCGTAACCTCTACCGTAAGTTTAACATGGTCATAATTTCTACCCATACTAGATTCTGTAATCAATTCCATATCCTTTTCTTCATCTACAAGAACTTTACCAGAATAATTTAAACGAATGGTATAATCTACGTAATTTGGTTCTACGGTTACATCCTTCTTTATTGGTGTAGTAATATCATCATATTCTTGAGAGGCATCTGCATTCGCTAAACCTTCACCAGTAACAGAAAAATCAGTTGGATTTGTTGTTGTTATCGCTTCCTTTGCCTTAAATGTAACACTCATATTAGTACGTGGATTTGTTCCTCCAGTACCATCATAGAAAGTCACTCTTACACGTGTGCCATTATCATTTTCTGTTCCTCCTTCTGAACGTACATATTCAAAAATGTTATTATCATATGCTACGTCGAATGTATATGCTCCCAGATCAGTTCCAAAATTGATTGTTACTGTAACTTCTTCTCCTGGCGCTATTTTTTCTTTACTAACATCTACCGTTACCGAACCCAAAGGAACAGATGCAGCAAATACATTTATTTGTAAGGTAAGAAATAACAATGCTAAAATTGCTATGATACTTAATATTTTCTTTGTCATAAAATCACCTTTCTCCATTAATTTTAATATTGAAAAAATTGGTTTAATGGAACCTATATTTTTTTCAATATTATTATGTGATTTTATTTTATTTTTATTTTTCCATTTTTTGAAAAAAAATTACTATTCGCAAGCATTTTCCTACTAGCTTGTGAATAGTAACCCAAAATTACAAAATCTTATTTTAATTTTCTCAAATTATTATATACCTCATACGTAATTTCAACATCTTTTAATCCTCTGTGTGCTCCTTCATAACTAATGTTGAATAATTTTGCAAGAGTTCCTAATTTATAATTAACACTATTAGGGACTAATCTTCTTGCCATATATAAAGTATCGATATAATCGTTGGTAAGATTGTAATTGATATATTTTTTGCATTTATTTGATAAAAATCCTAAATCAAAGTTTACATTATGCCCTATGATAATATTTTCGCCAACAAATTTTACAAATTCTTGATACACTTCTGTTGGTATTTTTCCTGTTTTTAACATATCATTGGTAATTCCTGTTAAATTCGTAATGAAAGGTGACAAACTTCTATTTATTTTTATTAATTGACTGTAACTGTCTACAATTAAATTATTTTCAACTTTTATAGCTCCAATTTCAATAATTTCGTCCTCAATTGGAGATAATCCAGTAGTCTCGATATCTACTAGTACATAATCATCTACAAATCGCATTAAATTTTTGCTTTTATGATTAGGAGTTTTTGGCTTAATTGTCGACACCGAATTTGTTCCGAAGCTGCGTACTAGAACTACTTGTTTTCACATCTGTTTTATTAGATGTTGCATCTGTTGTTACATTATTAGATGTTTTTTCAGCTTTCTTTGTTTGCACTTGCTTTTCTAACATATCAAATGTTATTTGAGCACTTTCCTCTTTTTTCTTTTCTTCTAATTCTTTTTGTTTTTTTCTTCTATTATTATTAATAAAAATATATTTATTATACATTTGTTTCTCCATTTCTTTATTTGAATAAATCCTATTTTAACATATTTATTATTTTTTTACAATTATTTTTCTATTTTATTCTTTAAATTCTTTTGCCAATTTTCCAATTGCTTTTGTTTCAATCCTTGATACATAACTACGTGAAATCCCCATCATTTCTGCTATTTCGTGTTGTGTTTTTGGCTTTTTTCCATTTAATCCAAATCGTAATTCGATAATTGATTTTTCTCTATCTTTTAAAACATCTTTTATTTTTTGATACAATTTTTTTATTTTAAATTTTAAATCCACTTCTTCTTCAATACTACGCTCTTCATTTTCTAAAACTTCTTGCAAAGTTACCGTATTGTCGTCTTTATCTTTTCCGATTGGATCTTCTAAATATACTTCTGCATTCAATTTTTTTGTACTTCGTAAATACATTAAAATTTCATTATCAATGCATCTTGCAACATAGGTAGCAAGTCTTACTCCTTTAGAAGATTCAAAACTATTAATTCCTTTAATTAATCCTATGGTACCAATTGAAATTAAATCCTCCTGCTCTGTTTTTACCGTGCTATATTTTTTGCAAATGTGTGCAACTAGTCTTAAATTTCTCTCTATTAAAATATTTCTTGCCTCTTCATCTCCCTTTTTCATTTGTTCTAAATATTCCTTTTCTTCCTCTGCCGATAATGGTTCTGGAAACAAATTGTTACTTGATATATATCCTAGCAAAAATACCGCCGATTTTAAGAATTCAATAAAAGTAATGGCTCCTATACTTCCACAAAATGCAGTAAACATAAATGCACCTCCGTTTTCCTTATACATAAATTATATGTGAGGAAACCTTGAAAGTGCATGACCTTAAAAAATATTCAAAATTCCAAAATGAGGACAGGCCTTTTTGTCCACTTTTTCCCAAAATGGGGACTGTCCTATTTCTCCACTTTTTCTTTATTAATAATAAATTTTTTTTTACTGCATATACATTTATTGGTGATTCTTTTGAAAAATGTTAAACAGTTTCTTATTGGAATATTGCTTGGCGCTGGTGCCATCCTTCCTGGAATAAGCAGTGGTGTCCTTTGTGTTATTTTTGGGATGTATGACAAATTAATTAATTCTGTTCTAGGACTATTTAAAAATTTCAAAAAGAATGCCTTCTATTTATTACCCATTTTTCTTGGTGGTATTGTTGGCGTATTTCTATTTGGAAATCTATTGGAAAAGTTATTTCAGCGTTTTCCCGTCCAAACTAGTTATTGTTTTATTGGACTAATTCTAGGAAGCATTCCTATTCTTGTTAAAAAAATAAATTCCGAATATTCTTTTAAATTAAGATATCTATTTTTGGCTATTGCTACTTTTATTGTTGGCTGCTTTTTTGTTTTTTTAGAAAATACTTTAAACCTCTCTAATACAGTAACTGAATTTTCTTTTTCCTTTTTAGTATTATCTGGCTTTCTTATGTCCATTGGAGTTGTTTTTCCTGGAGTGAGCAATACTCTTATTTTAATGTGTATGCGGTGTTTACCCTACCTACTTAAATAGCATTGCCAGTATGAATTTAAGCATATTACTTCCAATGGGAATAGGTCTCGTACTAGGATGTTTTGTGTTTTTAGTAATAATAAAATTACTACTAAAACATTTCTATATGGAAACTTATTATTGTATTATAGGATTTACGCTAGGAAGTGTTCTTGTCTTGTATCATCCAATTTCGTTTGATTTTACTGGCTTTATTTCCATCCTTCTTTTCTTTGTTGGGTTTAAAATTGCTGGAAAGTTGGAAAAAGTATAAATTTTACTTTTTCCTTCTCAATATCCAACCATTTTCACATTCCATTGGAAGATGCATTTTTATACTTTGTCCAAACTTTCCTGGATTTACAAATTCTACTTCTTCGTCCGTATCTGTATCCCAAAGCTTTTCTATTTTAAACTCTTGTGGTGTGATATTTCCTGGAATCAATATTTCCATAGTATCCCCCACTTTTAATTTATTTCTTATTTCTATAATAGATTTTTCTTTATGATACTCTACTACTTTTCCTCCAAATTCATAGTTTGGATTATATTGTTTTCCATCATATTCTTGAAAATCTTTATTATTTCTATCATTAAAGTAAAATGTAGTTAGACCTCTTGTTTTTGTTTTTTCAAGTTCTTTTAAATATTTGGTATAATCATATTTGTCTGGCTCTTTTAAATAGTCATCAATAGCATTTCGATAGCTATTCACAACAGAAGCTAAATAATATTCCGTTTTTAATCTTCCCTCAATTTTCAAGCTGTCAATTCCCATCTCAATAATTTCTGGAATTTCTTTTATTAAGCATAAGTCTTTAGAAGAAAAAATATAAGTACCATTTTCGTCATACTCAACTGGCATTAAGTTGCCTGGTTTATTATGTTCTTCTACATACACATTATATGCCCATCTGCAACTTTGTGCACAATCTCCTAAATTAGCACTTCTGGACGCTAGAAAATCACTTAAGAAGCATCTTCCCGAATATCCAAAACAAATAGCACCATGGATAAACATTTCTACTTCTAAATCCTTTGGCTTCTTATCCATTATTTCTTTTATTTGCTCTTTATTCATTTCTCTACCTAAGATTACTCTTTTTGCCCCATTCTTATACCAAAAATTAGCAGAATGGTAACTTACAGTATTTGCCTGCGTGCTAACGTGAATATCTACATCAGGAGCATATTCTTTTAAAATTTCAATAACGCCTCCATCTGATGCAATAATTCCATCTACTTTTATATCATTTAACATTTTTGCTTGTTTCTTTATTTTTTCATAGTATTCATCCCAAGCATAAATATTTATGGTAGCATATACTTTTTTTCCTATGCTATGTGCATACTCTATTGTTCTTGCTAAATCGTCATCATCTACTTCTGCTCTACTTCTTAATGATAACGATCCGGTTCCACAATAAACAGCATCTGCTCCATACATAAATGCTGTTTTTGCTTTTTCAAATGACCCTGCTGGTGCTAATAACTCTGGTTTTTTCATCATAATCTCCTTTCCTAAATGGGGACAGGCTTTTTTGTCCCGTTTTTGCTAAAAGGGGACTGTCCCCAATTAGCAAAAATATTTACTTATCTCTTCTAATCCTGCAAAATGTTGTTGTCTTACTATTTCATATGCTACTATGGCAACTGAATTTGCTAAATTTAAAGATCGAAGAGTTGGCCTCATTGGTATTCTTATCGTCTTGTCAATATATTTTAGTAAAACATCTTCTGGTAATCCTTTTGTTTCTTTTCCAAATAAAGCAAATACTTCCTCCATTTGCTCATAATTAGGTTCTGAATAAACATGTTTCCCTTTTGTGGTTACAAAAAACATGTTGTTTTCTTCTGGTTTATATTTTTCTAAAAATTTTTCAAAAGATAAATGTTCTTCAATGTCTAATTTATCCCAATAATCTAATCCTGCTCTTTTTACTGCTTTTTCTGATATATTAAATCCTAAGGGATAAACTAAATGGAGTTTTGCTCCAATTGCAGCACAAGTTCTTGCTATATTTCCTGTGTTTTGTGGTATTTCTGGTTCTACTAACACAATATTTAGTTTCATTTTTACTTGTATTCCTTTCTAAAAACATACTTCTGCTTATCATTATAATTATTTTTTAGTCTTTTTCCTAGATTTCAAGCATTCCTATTATACTACATTTTCTTTAAAATTACAATGATACTCGTTATTATTTCATTACGATTCACAGCTTAGTTTTTAGAGAAGAAGCATGTATTTTTTTCTTTTTATTGGAGTGCTTAAGGTGGGGACCGACAAGTTTACAAACTGTTAAGCGAAGCTATTACAGTTTGTACGATGTTGGGGGCCGAAAATAAAAAGAAAAAAATACATGTTTCTTCTCGATATCAATATAGCTGTGAACTGTGACACTATTTCATTTACTTAAACTTTTCTTAATATGATTTACTTTTTTTCATAAATTTGCTATTATATATATTGTATTTTTATGAAAGGGATGTAATATTATATGGGAGAAAGTATAGATAATACTAAGAATATTGATAATACAAATAGTATAAATAATACCAAAAGTGAAGTAACAGATGTAAAAAATAATAAAGATAAAAATAAATTGCAAAAGAAAAAACTACCAAGAGTTTATTTATATTTTTTATATTTTTTAATTTTTGCTGTGATAGGTTGGATTTTAGAGACATGCTTTAGTTTTTATTCTTTGGGGCATTTTACGAAAAGAGGATTTCTTTTTGGTCCACTTTGTCCTATTTATGGATGGGGTGCCTTAATTTTGATTATGTTTTTTAGCACATACAAAAAACATAATTTAAAATTATTTATCTATGCAGCTTTAATCTTTTCCTTATTTGAATATTTAGTAAGCTTTGGTATGGAAGCATTGTTTAGTTTAAAATGGTGGGATTATACAGAAGACTTTTTAAACTTAAATGGACGTATTAGCATATTTTATTCCTTTGCATGGGGAATAATAGCTATTCTTTTTATTAATTTTGTATATCCATTCTTTAAGAAAAAAATAAATATTGTATTATCAAAAATTCCTTATGGAATACAAACAACAATTGTATATGGTTTTGGAATTATACTTATTACGGACACTGTTTTATCATGTATACGTTATTTGATGTAATAATGGACAAATTCCTTAAAATGGGGTATAATAGTATTATGTAGCAAAATACATTTTAAGGAGGGTAATACTATGAGAAAACGGACAACACAGGGACAGAATGTAGCAGAATGGGAACGGAAAAAAGACGAAAAAGACGAAAGGGATTGGCAAAATCTCGTTGAAGGTGCCATAGATAGAGAAGACTATCTGTGGCTCGAAGAACTTATCATAGATGGACTTCGCGAAGGCTATGAAATTCCTGACGTTTCCGACCCAGTCGCCCAATCCATCATAGAGCGATATTCTCATTGTATGTGAGTGTTTATCATCAGATGGAGACCTTCTTAAAACCCCACCTATTCATTTAAGGTGGGGTTTATATTATTATTGAAGACAACAATGTTCTGTGGTACTTAGGCTACAATCTTTGATTGCTATGTCGAACTAGTTCCTTACTTTATTGTATAAGAAAGATTAACTTATTTCTTGATATCTTGGTATTTTATCGATTTTTTCTAGCGATGGCTAGTCCATCTCCAACTTCTAATATTTCAGTTTCTAAAGTTTCATTTTCTTGTAATTCTGCTAAGAATTCTCTTAAATTTCTTACTGCTGTTCGTTGTTTATGTTTATTATAATCGCTCATAACATATCCTTTATATAACACATTATCTGCAAATATAATTCCTTTTGGTGCTAACATTCTTAGTGCTTCTTTTAAGAAAAATGGATATTTTCCTTTTGATGCATCAATAAATACCATATCATACATGCCATTTAATGTTGGAAGAATTTCTACTGCATCTCCTTCTAAAATATTAATTTCATCTTCTACCTCAGCTCTTTTTATATTTTCTTTAGCCTCTAAAACTCTATCATGTTCTCTTTCAATGGTATCAATTGTTCCATCTTCTGCCAAAAATTCTGAAAAGCAAATAGCAGAATATCCCACAGCAGTTCCTATTTCTAAAATTCGTTTTGGCTTTAGCTCTTTTAATTCTTTTGCAATAACCTCTAAAGTATCGTCCATGATAATTGGAATATGCTCTTCTAATGCTTTTTCTTTTATTTTTGCTAATTCTATTTTATTCATAACTTTCGTTTTCCTTCTCTTTCTTCCTGCTTTTCTTCTTGTTTCTGTTGTCTATCACTTTCAACACATGCAAGATTTACATGTCTACCGCTTTCAGATACTCTCGGTTCTATTTTCTTCTAGCTTCTCTTTCTCTTGTCTTACTATCTAAAATTTTCTTTCTTAAACGAATATTTTTTGGTGTAACCTCTACCAATTCATCATCTTGAATAAATTCAATTGCTTTTTCTAATGAAAGTTGAATTGGTGGTACTAATCTTAATGCTTCATCAGATCCAGATGCTCTTGTATTTGTTAAATGTTTTTCTTTACATACATTAATAGAAATATCTTCATTTCTAGAATTAATTCCTACAATCATTCCTTCATATACTTCTACACCTGCACCAATGAATAGTTCTCCTCTTTCTTGTGCATTATATAGTCCATATGTTACTGAAGTACCTTGTTCAAATGCTACAAGCACTCCTCTTGTACGAGCTTGAATCTCACCTTTATATGGTTCATAGCAATCAAAAATACTATTCATGGTTCCTTCGCCCTTGGTATCTGTTAAGAATTCTGTTCTATAACCAATTAATCCTCTTGCTGGTATTTTAAATTCTACTTTTGTATGTCCTGCTTCAGCTGGTTCCATATTTACCATTTCAGCTTTACGTCTTCCTAGCTTTTCTATTACATTTCCAATACAATCATCTGGTACATTTACTACTAATCTTTCAATTGGCTCACATTTTACACCATCAATTTCTTTGAAAATAACTTTTGGACGAGAAACTAAAAGTTCAAAACCTTCTCTTCTCATTGTCTCAATTAATACAGATAAGTGTAATTCTCCACGTCCACATACTTCAAAACTATCTGCAGAATCTGTTTCTTTTACACGTAAACTTACATTTCTTTCTAGTTCTTTCATTAATCGATCACGAATATGTCTTGAAGTTACAAATTGTCCTTCTTTTCCTGCAAAAGGTCCATTATTTACACTAAATGTCATAGATACTGTTGGTTCATCAATATCTACAAAAGGTATTTTTTCTGGATTATTTATATCGCAAATAGTATCTCCTATGTTAATATCTGCAATACCAGATAAACATACGATATCTCCTGCTGAAACAGATTCTGTTTCCACTCTTTTTAATCCTTCATATGTAAATAGTTTTGCTATTTTTCCATTTTCATTTTTATCGTTTTTGCATACTGCAACACTCATTCCAGAGTTAATTGTTCCACGTTCTACTCTACCTACTGCTATTCTTCCTAGATAATCATCATAATCGATGTTAGAAACTAACATTTGCATAGTTCCATCAACATCGCATTTTGGTGCTTCAATATTGCTAATAATTGTATCAAAAATGCAATTTACATTATCGCTCTCATCTTCTAGATGCATTTTAGCAATTCCATTTTTTGCAGATGCATAAATTACTGGGAAATCTAATTGTTCGTCATTTGCATCTAATTCGATAAATAGTTCTAACACTTTATCCACTACTTTAAGTGGTTCTGCACCTGGTCTATCAATTTTATTAATAATAACGATTGGTTTTAGATTTAATGCAAGAGATTTTTTCAAAACCTCTCTAGTTTGAGGCATTGGTCCCTCGAAAGCATCTACTAATAGAAGTACTCCATCTACCATTTTTAAAACACGCTCTACTTCTCCTCCGAAGTCTGCATGTCCTGGAGTATCTACAATATTAATTTTCACACCATTATACATAACAGATGTGTTTTTTGATAAAATAGTAATTCCTCTTTCTTTTTCAAGATCATTGGAATCCATTATTCTTTCATCTACTTGCTCATTTGCTCTAAAAACATGGCTTTGTTTTAACAAAGCATCAACTAATGTTGTTTTTCCATGGTCAACGTGTGCTATAATTGCTACATTTCTTATTTTTTCGTTGTTCATTTTTATTACCCCTATTCTTTTATGATTTTATTTTTTAATTTTTACATATTATAAGGTAGATTATATATTTTTTCTTTTTATTGAAGTCTTAAGGTGGGGACCAGAAATAAAAATAAAAAATATATAATCTACCCCTATATTAACCTGTTTTTTTGTGAATTAATCCACCTTCTATTATACTCTAATCCTCTTTTTTTGTCAACATAACGATTTGTTCCATAATTAACTCTGTTGCCTCATCTAATTTATCTTTTTGGTTCTTATATTCACTTAAATCAATTGGTTCTCCATAATTCAAATACACTTTACTAAATGGTTTAAATGTTCCATGAATTCCTATTGGTATTACTTTTACGTTTGACTTAATTGCCATATATGCTGCTCCATTTTTTGCTTTCATGTTCTTTTCCATTCCTTTACGTGTTCCTTCTGGGAATATACCAAGAAGTTCTCCATTTTTTAATACTTTTAAGAATCTTTTCATAGCTTCTATATCTTGCATATCTCTTTTGATCGGAATCGCATCAAATAAATGACCAAGCCACATTAATATACCATGAGTAAATAAATCTTCCTTTGCTACAAAATTTACTTTTCTCTTATTAAATAGTACAATTGCAGCAGCGTCTAAATAATTGATATGGTTACAACATAAAATATATGCACCTTCTTTTGGAACATCTCCTGTAATTTTTACACGATAGGCAATTCGATAAGCTGTACTAAGTATTATTTTTACTACTTTTCTTACAAATCTTTTCCAAGCATTTTCTTTACGTGGTTTATATATTTTTGATTGTAATTTTATTTCTTTTTTCTTTTTTGCAATAATACTACTTATTTCTCGAACTACTTGATTAATACTCATACTTGTAGTATCTACTACCTCTGCATCATGAGCAAGCTTTAAAGCTCCTATTTCTTTTGCTTTATCGTTTTCATCTCGCATTTTAATATTTTCTAGCACTTCTACATAAGGCATATTAATTCCTTTTTCTTTATTTTGTTTAAATCTTCTTTTTGCTCTTTCCTCTAGGTCTGCATCCAAATAGATTTTTACATCTGCAGCTGGAAATACATAGGTGCCAATATCTCTTCCTTCCATGATAACTTCTTTTCCTTCTGCCATTTTTCTTTGAAGTCCTACCATACTAAAGCGTACTTCTTTTATACTAGAAACTTGTGATACTAAGCTAGATACTTCTTTACTTCTTATTTTTTCAGTAACATCTTCTCCATTTAAGAAAACTAAGTCTTTATCTCCGTCTTTTTTCATTTCTATTTGAATTGTTTCTAAAATTTCTTTTATCTTATCTAATTCTTCTAGCTTAACATTTTTATTTAGCATGTCCAATGTTACACATCGATACATTGCTCCTGTATCTATATTAATTAAATTAAATTTTTTAGCCAAAATCTTGGTTACTGTTCCTTTTCCAGTCCCTGCTGGTCCATCAATTGCTACTATAAATGACATTTTTTTCTTGTATGATTATGTAATAACCATACGCTCCTTTCTTCTAAATTTTTATTACTATTTTGATTTTTGTATACACTTTTTATTTATTTTCTTCTGGCATATGTATTCCCTTTGCCATTACTGAGACTTCTTGTACATTCATGGTGGTTAATCTTTCAATTTCTTTTTTTACTTTTTGTTTAAAGTTTCTTAACACATCTACTATATTATACCCAAAAATCACATAAACTTCCACATAAATATTTGTAGCTCCTACTGTATTTTCTACTCTTACCTTAGATACCCTGTGAATTCCTTCTGTTTTTTTGGCTACATATTCTGTTATTTGTCGAAATACAGTATCCGATATTGTAAATTTTCCCAAATAACTAAAAGTAGGTCTTATAATTGATTTTTCGGAAATATACGGAGTATCATTTCTTCGATACTTAAATATTTGAAGTGGGTCCAAAATATATCCTGCAAAATCTCTTTTTATTTCAAAAGTTGGAACTGGAATAACATGTTTTCCTTCCGTAGTACGAATTCGTTTTGCAGTTTCCATTTCTGTTTCTGTTGCTACTTCATTAATATATATTGTTTTTTCTGGATGTGACAATCCTAGATTATCTGTTATTTTTTCTACCATTCCATCTGAAGTTCCCAAAATCAAAATTGATTCTGGTTTTATTTTCTTTAAAGCAATTCGCATTTCATCTCTATCTTTTTTATCAATAAAAATTGCTTTTTTTACGGTTTCTATCTTTGTCGGCGCTTTTTTTGCAGAATTTCCTGCTACTACATCATTATCATGTATTAAAAGCCCATCATCTATAATATAATGTATATTGTTTTCATTTGCAACTAATTGCGCTCTATAACTTTTTCCTGTTCCAGATGGTCCTACAAAAGCATATACTTTTGTTGTTTTTTCTAAATTCATTCTATTTCCTCCATTTGAGCAAATTTTACTCTAAGCAAAAAAGGTATCTATTTTTACTTCTCCTATACGATTATATCATTTTATGTAGCTACTAGCAAGAAAATGCTGGAAAAAAGCAAGAAAAATCATGTAATGCTATTCGTTTAACATTTTACATGATTTTTTTATTATTTGCATTTTCCATTATTTTTTTACTTGACGTACAAGCTGAGGCGGAAACCGATGCCGTTGTTGCTACCAGTCGCGTAGCTGAGGCTACGAATATCCGTGTAAGTACCGCTAATTTTGTAACAACCTCCCCTACTCATGCAAGGAAAAGCATTACTGCTATACGTGTAACTAGAGTATTCTGTTGTCCATTCCTGTATATTTGAAGCTATATCATTTATTTTACATACTTCATCTCCATTTTCTCCTGTATTTGCTAAACTACTATTAATCAAATAGCCATCTTGATTTGCATAATTTGTATTTCCAGCCTGTTGTATATACACGATTGCAGTATCCCATGCATAGCTATTTATTAAATCACTTGCTACACTGTTACTTCCTGCATAAGTATTAATTGCTATCTTTGATGCTTCCGGTTGTGTGACATAATTCCACAAAGTACCAGTACTATATATCATACTATCTTCTGAATATCCATTTGAAATTTTTGATGCTGCTTTATAATCCGCTGTACTACTTCCACTTGCAAAACTAGCTTCATATCTTCCTATATAATATCCTCCATTATTTTTTGCACTATTTAAGAATCCTGCTAAATCTTTTGCTGTGGCATTTTCTCCATCAAGTCCCTTACTTACTACTCCTTCTCGATAATCTATTAATTCTTTATAACACGAATCAATTACAACATCATCCGATTGGTCTGTATAATTTGCTGCATCTTGCACTAATGTAGGTGTTCCATTTTCATCATCTGCAAATGTATATCTTCCTAATGTTACTTCTTTTGTCTCTCCAACATCATTTACAAAACTTCCTACTGGTATCCACACATATTGACTTCCTTGCACTGCTGGGTCATCTGAAGCTGAAACGTCCTCTATTACGATTCCTTACTGCACGGTATCTCCTGAATCATCTGCTATTTTAAATCCTTCTGGCACTACTATTTTATTGTTTTGATTATCCACTACTATCGTTTTTTCTGTAAATCCGTCGTCTTGTCCTTTTGCTTCTGACATTGGTATTTCTGGTATTCCATCTTCACCAGAACCACCACTTCCGCTTCCTACTCCATTTATTATTTCGTCTAAATAACTTTCTACATTGGTTATGGATTCGTCTGTATATGATGTATCATTTGCATAATAGTCTCTTGCATCTTCTGCTCTTTGTATTAATCCATTATTTCCAAATGCAAAGTTTATAGTTACTGTAGCTAAAATTATTAAAATAATAATGGTTATAACAAGTGCTACTAATGTGATACCTCTCTCCTTATTCTTTCCTTTTTCTAAATATCTTGCTAATACTTTTTCTTTCTTCATCTGATTCCCTCCTATTTTTTATACTATATCTTTTGTAATTTTTGTATTTTTATACTACTTTCTAAACCATATGGTATCATTTTTTTCACACTGGTGTCAATAACATTTTTTAGATTATCGATATAATTTATTGCAATAGTTAAAATTTAGGAATTTGCTATCAAAAACACATTTTGCTAATACAACCATAGAAAGGATTGAACTTTTTTAATGAAAAATTGTGGTAAATATGAAGATAATCTTAACATTATTGGTCCCATTTTAAGACAAAAGCGAAAAGAAAAAAGTATTTCTCTTTAGGCTCTATCTTCTAAATTGTTATTGCTTGGTGTTAATATTCCAGTAACTAGTTTACATCGTATTGAAAATAATCAAAGAACTGTTAGAGATTATGAGATTTGTGCATTATCTGTAGCACTTGGAATTGATATAACAGACCTACTTGGTCCTATGACAGAAAAATTTAAAATTTCTTGATAGTTATTAAACCACAAAAAAACTTGAACAAAATTGTTTACTTTTTGTTCAAGTTTTTCTATTTTTATTGTATAGAAAAATCGACCTTTTCCTTGATATTTCAGTATCGTCTTTCTTATTTATTAGCTGTTTCCTCTACTGGATAAACGCTAACTTGTTTTTTGTCTCTTCCTAATCTCTCGAATTTAACTCTTCCAGTTATTTTAGCATATAGAGTATCATCACTACCAATGCCAACATTTGTTCCTGGATGAAATTTTGTGCCTCTTTGTCTTACTAAGATGTTACCAGCTGGAACGATTTGTCCATCTGCTCTTTTAAGACCTAAACGTTTTGATTCACTATCTCTACCGTTCTTAACACTACCTTGACCTTTTTTATGAGCCATTTATCTCAACTCCCTTCGGTTTCTGATTTTTTATTTTTACTTTTCTCTATTTTTCTTCTATGAATTAATAAAATATTTATACCTTTTTTAATATTGTACTTTACTTTATTAACAATTTTTCTACAAAATTATTCTTTAACAGTTTCTTTTTTTGCTGTTGTAGCTGTCTTTGTAGCTGTTTTCTTTTCTGCTGGTTTTGTTTCTGCTTTAGCAGTTGTTTTTGCTTCTGTCTTAGCTTCCGCTTTTTCAGCAGCTGTTTTTATTTTTGTAATTTCAACCTTTGTATATGGTTGTCTATGTCCTTGAGTTCTTCTGTAGTTCTTTTTAGCTTTGTATTTATACACTAAAATTTTCTTTCCTTTTCCATGAGAAACTACTTTTCCCTCAACTTTAACACCTTTTACATAAGGAGCTCCTACTTCTACTTTTTTGTCATCAGATACTAAAACTACATTATCGAATGTAACTTTTTTACCTTCTTCTACATCTAATTTTTCGAAGAATACTACATCTCCTTCTGCTACTTTGTATTGCTTTCCACAGCTTTCAATTATTGCGTACATTATATGTACACCTCCTCTTATATGTATACTCGCTAAGCATAAAATACAAGGCAGTTAGTTTACCTAACATTTAGTTGCCCGACTCAGGCGGCTTACGAGTAATAATTTTACCATAAACCCGCCCGTCTGTCAAGTATTCTGGCTCCAAATTATGAATAACTTGTGATATGATCACCCTGTAAAATTAATTTATGAAAAGTT
>CAMMEP010000014.1 GCA_946495905.1 uncultured Clostridium sp. | reverse complement strand
ATAGGATTCCACTTCAAGTTACAATTCATAGTTGGTTCTAAAATGTCGGAGCAATCGTGAATTGTAACCACTTCAAAGATAAAATATATTCTAAAAATTAGGTGTAATAGAATAAATAGAGAAAGGAAACGAAAATGGAATTTCAAGTTGGAGATATTGTTAAAACAAAAAAACAACACCCTTGTGGTAGTAAACTTTGGGAAATAACTAGAGTAGGTGTAGATTTTAAATTGAAATGCTTAGGTTGTGGACATACTATAATGGTAGAAAGACCAAAAGCACTGAAAATGATAACTAAAAAGATAGAAAAAGAAGAAAAATAATCTTTTACTGAATAATTATAAAAAATAAAAAAGTATGAAAATATGTTAGTTAATCTAATTTCCATACTTTTTTATTTTTATATATACTTTTCAATTTCATTCCAAACATTATCAGCATATATTTTTCTTTCGGAAGAAAATGGCAAGAAAATCAAATCTTTTAATGGATTTAGTTCATTCTGTAAATTTTTAACTTGGTTATCTACTTTTGTAACGGCAATTTTATCAGCTTTATTGGCTATAATAATGCATGGTCTTTCACTATCAATAACATAGCGGTACATTAGTCTATCATTTTCAGTTGGAGAATGCCTAATATCTATTAAAAACATTATTAAAGCTATATTTTTACTCTTAGATAAATATTCTTCAATGAAAGTACCAACCTTAGTTTGTTCTTGTTTAGACATTTTACTATACCCATAACCAGGCAAATCTACAAAATAAAATTTATTATCCATATTATAAAAATTAATTTGTCTAGTTTTGCCAGGCTCACTACTAGTTCTAGCAAGTTTTTTTCTATTAACCATAGTATTTATAAATGAAGATTTACCAACATTTGATTTTCCAACTAATACAATTTGAGGTAGTCCGTCGTCAGGATATTGTTTTGGACTAACTGCAGAAATCTTAAATTCTGGATTTTTAATTATCATAATTCATATTCTCCTTATTTATGCAAATCCGACAAGCAATTGGGGACTGTCCCCAATTGCTTGTTGCTACTTTTTAGGTACTAATTTTTCTGTTCCTCCCATGTATGGGCGAAGAACTTCTGGAATATTAATACTTCCATCTTCATTGTAATTGTTTTCTAAAAATGCAATTAACATACGAGGTGGGGCAACAACAGTATTGTTTAAAGTATGTGCATAATAGTTACCTTTTTCACCTTTAATTCGAATTCCTAAACGTCTTGCTTGTGCATCGGTTAAGTTAGAGCAGCTACCAACTTCAAAATATTTCTTTTGTCTTGGGCTCCAAGCTTCAACATCACAGCTTTTAGCTTTTAAGTCTGCTAAGTCTCCACTACAACATTCAAGGGTACGAACTGGAATATCCATACTTCTAAATAGTTCAACCGTATAGGACCACAATTTATCATACCATTTCCAGCTATCTTCTGGTTCGCATACAACTATCATTTCTTGTTTTTCAAATTGATGGATTCTATATACACCACGTTCTTCGATACCATGAGCACCTTTTTCTTTTCTAAAACATGGAGAATATGATGTCATAGTATATGGCATATCTGCTTTTTGCAAGATTTGCCCTTTGAACTTTCCTATCATAGAGTGTTCACTAGTTCCAATTAAGTATAAATCTTCACCTTCTATTTTATACATCATAGCATCCATTTCTTCAAAGCTCATAACGCCTGTAACAACATCACTACGAATCATGAATGGTGGTATGCAATACGTAAATCCTTTATTTATCATGAAATCTCTTGCATAAGAAAGAATTGCGGAATGAAGTCTTGCAACATCTCCCATTAAATAATAGAATCCGTTTCCTGCCACTCTTCTAGCAGAGTCTAAGTCAAGGCCATTTAAACTTTCCATGATATCTGCATGATATGGAATTTCATAATTTGGAACAACTGGCTCTCCAAATTTTTCTATCTCAACATTTTTACTATCATCTTCTCCAATAGGAACAGATTCATGAATAATATTTGGAATTTTCATCATTCTTTCTGTTATTGCTTCGGAATATTCTGTTTCTAGTTTTTCATTTTCTTCTAATTCCTTATTTATTTCTTGTACAGTTACTTTTATTTCTTCAGCTTCTTCCTTTTTACCATTTTTCATAAGGTTACCAATTTCAGAACTTAAAGAATTTCTTTTAGCTCTTAAATCGTCCCCTTTTAGTTTAGCTTCTCTGTTTTTCTTATCTAGTTCTAAAACTTCATCTACTAAAACTAGTTTGTAATCTTGAAATTTTTTCTTGATGTTTTCTTTTACCACATCAGGGTTTTCTCTTAAAAATTTAATATCTATCATATTATACCTCCTACTAGAACTTAAAAAGTTCTAAAATATAAATTAATCATTTTTATAATATTTTAAGTTTACATTAATTTCATAAATCAAGTGGGGCAGTAATATATAAGAAAAAATACCCTTATGCATAAAGCATAAGGGCGAAATCTATTTACGCGGTACCACCTTAATTATTCAAAATTAATTGACAACTCAAAATACCTATAACCTGGCATCACTCGGTTTTATTTTCATAAAAAGCTCTAAAAGTAGATTCGCATACTATTTTAAACTATTTTCACCAACCATAGTCTCTCTGGATAAAATGAAGCATGTTACTAGTCTTTTATCAAACGCTTTCAATATAATGATAGTATTGTACCACTAAATAAAAAAAATATCAAGAAAATTATGTAAAATTCTATATAAAATAATAAACAAACCAGAAATTTTATGTATAAATTCAACATTCCTTACATATAATGGTAATAATAGGTAATTATTATTTAAGAATGGAGGAAAACGATGTCTTATGAAGAATATGTAAGAGAAAATAAAATAGAGGACAAGTCAGAAGATGAAAAAAACTTAGAATTAATTGTTAGTATTATTAAAACAAAAAATGAACTAGATGCTGCTACTAAAAATTTTGAATATGCAGAAGAAGGCTTGATTGATTATTATTCTTATCAGATAAAAGCGAATCAAACAAAACTGGATTATTTAATGAAAAAAGCTCAAAAGAAAGGAATTGTACTAGACATGATAAACGAAATTTATATTAGGAAGAATAAAGCTTGAGGCGAACTCCTAAACTTTAGGGATACTCTTAAAAGTTCAATGCTATGCATATTTGTCCAATTTTAATCATACAAATGAATAAGAATACTTATCATTTGGGGTGATTTAAATTGGACTTTAATGTTGTAGTACCTTTTTTAGCTTGTATTGTTTTGCTATTTATATTTGGAAAAATATTTGTATGGCCACTAAAAAGCATTTTTAAATTAATCATAAACTCCATTTTAGGAGGAGTACTTATTTATGTAATAAACATCATTGGAATGAATTTTAATTTTCATATTGGCTTAAATTTACTTACCGCAATATTAGTTGGTATACTGGGAATTCCAGGTGCAGCATTGTTAATTGTATTAAAAATAATTCTGCGGTTAGAAAACTCCTCTTGATTTTTTATCAAGAGGAGAAAATCTTATTCTACTGTTACAGATTTAGCAAGATTTCTTGGCTTATCTACATCTAATCCTTTATATTTAGAAATGTAGTAAGAAAGAAGTTGCATTGGTATTACCGATAAAATAGGGGAGATAAGTGGATTTGTTTCTGGTATATTAATAACAGAATCAAAATGGCTATTTGGTAGTATTTGATTTGTTATTATTAATGTTTTTGCTCCTCTAGTAATAACTTCTTGCATATTACTAATTGATTTTTCTACTAATTTAGGGTTAGTTATAATACCAATTACAGTAACACCATTTTCAATTAAAGCAATAGGTCCATGTTTTAATTCGCCAGCAGCATATGCTTCAGAATGAATGTAAGAAATTTCTTTTAATTTAAGTGAGCCTTCTAAAGAAACACTATAATCTATTCCACGTCCTAAGAAGAACATATCTTTTTCTGTATATACTTTTTTGGCAAATTCTTCAATAGGTTTTGTATTATCTAATATTTGCTCTATTTTTGCAGGTAAATCAATCATATCATTTTTTAATGTTTCAATTTCATCTTTTTCACAACTTCCTAGTACTTCAGCAAAATACATAGCGAGGATTGCTATAAGAACTACTTGGGAAGTATATGCCTTTGTAGAAGCAACAGCAATTTCAGGACCAGCATGGGTATAAATAGAGTAATCTGCTTCTCTAGTAATAGAGCTTCCAATCACATTAGAAATAGCAAGAGTCTTAGCTCCTTTAGATTTAGCAAGTTTTAAAGCTGCAATCGTGTCTGCTGTTTCTCCAGATTGACTAATATATATGCAAAGTGTATGTTCATCAATTAAAGGATCTCTATATCGAAATTCAGATGCAATATCTACTTCTGTATTAATTTTACAAAGTTTTTCAATTAGATTTTTTCCAACTAAACCAGCATGCATTGCTGTGCCACAAGCAACAATATAAATTTTGTTTATGGTGCTTAAATATTCTTTTGTTATCTCGATGTCATCAAAAGAACATTTTTCGCCTAAACGGAATCGAGAACCAATGGTTTCGCGAATGGCAGTTGGTTGCTCAAAGATTTCCTTTAACATATAGTCCTCATAACCATCTTTTCCAGCTGCATTAGCATCCCAATCAATATTTTTAAGGGCTTTGTTATGTTCTTCTAAACTATTATCAAAAAAGCGAACATTTTCTCTTGTTACTACGGCAAATTCATTATCCTCTAATAAATAGAAATCTTTTGTATATTTTAAAATAGCAGGAATGTCAGAAGCAATGTAGTTTTCGCCATTACCTTTTCCAATAACAAGTGGGCTATCTTTTCGAACAACAATTATTTCATCTGGGCAAATAGGAGAAATAGCCTCAATAGCATAACTTCCTTTTAAATCATAAACAGCAGATTTTAAAGCCCCTAAAAAACGTTCTTTATTGTCTGTAAGTACTGATACAGCACCATAATTATAGTAATAATCAATTAAATTAGGAATGACTTCAGTATCGGTTTGAGATAAAAAAGTATATCCTTTGGAAACTAAAAATTCCTTTAGTTCAGCATAATTTTCAATAATTCCATTATGAACTACGGCAAACTTTCCACTATTATCCATATGAGGATGTGAATTTTCCTTAGAAGGTTTACCGTGTGTTGCCCATCTAGTATGAGCAATACCAACAGTTCCCATTAAATTATTAATACCTTCTAACTCATATAAATTTTTAACTCTTCCTTTATCCTTCATTACTTGGATACCATCCTTTTCAATAGTTGCAATTCCCGCAGAATCGTATCCTCTATATTCTAAGCTTAAAAGTCCATCAATTAATATTGGTGTAGCTTTTTGGTTACCAATATATCCAACAATACCACACATAAAAAAATACCTCCTTAAAATTTATAGTAAAGGTTTATTGCTAATTTTAAAATAAGTAAACCTTTTTAAAAGTGTGTTGTTTTAAGAAAGCATTACAAATAAAGATTACCCTATTAGCTTTGTATACTGATATTACTATCAGGCTTTAACTAATATTTATGGCAGTAATCAAATGCCAAGAAACCACCCGCCGAATCTTTCGATAAGTTTCTACCTCGTCAACATAGTATTTCTATTTCCAGGCGCTTACATTTAAACTAAAACTCCTTTCTATTAAAAATAAATTTGTAAAGCTATTCTTAAGTTATGGTAGTATATTACTATAAATTAGAAAATGTGTCAAATATATTTGAAGATTTTAACAGAAATGTGCTAGCTACTAGCTTAGGGAGGCATGATAAATTTGAAAAATTATGTAAATTGTGCTAAAATATATAGTATAGTAAAAGTAAAATAATCCTGTACAATTAAGCAGGATAGCAAAAAAGGAGAAAGAACAAATGAGAAAAAAGAAACACACATTAGCAGAGAACATATTCTCTGCAATAATAGGAGGTGTACTGGCATTATTGGTAGCAATCTTTGGATTAATACCCGCTTGGACGAAACAGGATGAGAAGCCAATAGAAGTTCGGCAAGAAATAACAACTACTCCAGAGCTAGAGGCAGAAGATTCAATTCCTGAAGAGGAAGAAAGCACAGAAACCGTGGAAAAAACGGAGTATTTAACAGAAGCGGTTATTGATGTACCACAAGTACAAAATGTATCCTATTCTGTTAGTACAGATTCTAACGAAGAGCCCTATTTTCCATATACCGATACAGATATCTACTTAGTAGGAAATACGGTATTCTATGAAGTAGGAGTATTCTTCGAAGAGTTATCAGAGGAAGAAGCGGAAAGAGCAGCTTACCTTACAGCTTCGTGCTTAGTAAACCGAGCAAAGATGAACTATATTGGGCTTGGAACAACGATAGCGGAGCAAGTGTACTCTAACCAATATGAGTCCAGAGATAAAATAACCTCTGTGAAAGAAGATTATGTTTATGACAGAATCTATGAAATTGCAGAGGATGTTTTACAAAATGGTCCTGTTGTTTCGGAAAAGCTTATCTTCCAGTCAGAAAAAAAGCAAGGAGAAGTGATAGAAACAATTGGTAACCAATTCTTTGGAATCCTTCCTGAAACATGGGAGTAGCAAAAAATAAGCAAGGAGAGAGCATTGCAATCTTCTTGCTTTCTCCATTATCAAAATAATATAAGAATTATTTGGCGGAATAGTGGGATTAATACTAGAGTAAATTGTTTGTATTATTACAAATCAATTACAAAAATATTACGTTTATATTACAATAGAGAAAGATATTGACTAAGGATGTGTGAAAAGCTATAATATAATTAACGAAGAGATAGGCTATAAAGAAATTCAAGACATATAGAATTAATAGCCTATTTTCTTGTACTTCAGATTTATATATAAAGGAGATTAGAACGAAAGTAAAAAAGGGGGATAAAAATGAAGGGAAGGAACAGAAGGTATTATGAGGAAAAAGGAATAACGTTAATTGCATTAGTAATAACTATTGTAGTATTGATTATATTAGCAGCAATTAGTATTAATATGGCATTTGGAAGCAATGGGCTAATAACAAGAGCAGAAGAAGCAAAGTTACAGCAAAAAATAGCAGATTTGCAAGAAATGCTAGATATGGAAAAAATGGAATCTTTAATTGATGAAGAAGGCCATATAACCATAGAAGATTATTTGAATCATATAAAAGATGAAGGTATTATAGGTGACGAGGACATACAAGATACAGATAATGAGGATGAAAAATACATAACAGTAGAAGATGAGTATGTATTCTTAGTAAGAGATAAAAATGATGGAGACGTAGAAATAATATATCAAGGAACAGCAGGTAATTTGCTACCAAACTTGCAGATAGAAATAACAAATGTAACAACAAGTAGTATTACAGTAAAAGCAAATGCAAGTGCAATGGCAAGTGGAGAATATAAATATTATATTAAGAATATAACAAAAGGAGAAGAAGAGTATACATTAAAAGAAACGAGTAAAACAAGTGAATATACTTTCGAAGGATTAGAAGAGAAGAACCAATATCAAATAAAAGTAGAAGCAACAAATCCAAATGGAACAGATGTAAAAGAGAGTGGAATAATAGAAACTACAACAATAGGAGAAATAGAAGAACAAGATATAATATTTACATATGAACCAGATGGATGGACAAATGGAAACGTAGTAGTAACAGCAGATATGAGTAAGATAACAATACCATCAGGAGCAAGAGTACAAACAAGTAAAGATGCAAGCCAATGGGAAGACGGAAATAGTCAAACCTTTAGTGAAAATGGAGAAATGTATGTAAGACTATATGATGGAACGAATGAAAGTAATTATGCAGTAGCACAAGTGAGTAAGATAGACAAAACAAAACCAGTAATAAATACAGTAACATCGACCCAGACAACAATAACAATAGGAGCAACAGATGAAGCAAGTGGAATAATAGGATATGCAGTAACAACAAGTAACACAGAGCCAACAGAGTTTACAACAGTAACTAACACAGCAAGTTTATCTACAACAATAAGTGATTTAAGTGTAGGAACTACTTATTATGTATGGGTAAAAGATGAAGCAGGAAATATAAGTGCAGGAAAAGAAATAGCGACACAAAACTATATTGTAACCTATTACATTGATACAAATAGTACGCAGACACAAGCTTTTGCACCAGGAGAATCTGTTTTAAATGGACTAAACTTTACACCAAGTAAAAGCGGATATACATTTGTAGGATGGAGAGAAGATACAACAGCAAGTTCAAGTGTATTAAGTTCAAAAACAATGGGAACAAGTAATATAACATTATATGCAGTATTTAGTCAAACTATAACATTAACCTATAATGGAAATGGAGCAACAGGAGGAAGTACAGCAAACCAAAGCGGAACAAGATATTATAACAATGGAAATGCAGTAAATCCAAGTTTTAGTTTACGAAGTAATGGATTTACAAGAACCAATTACGCATTTCAAAATTGGGCAATGGGAAGTGCTAGTGGAACAAAATATAATGCGGGAGCATCTGTTACACTATCATCAAGTACAACATTTTATGCTACTTGGGTATATGCTACAAGTACTGCAACTCTTAATTGGAGTGGACATTATGTTAGTGCTACAGGTAAAGTGCCAGCCTCAAAGCCACATAATAATGGTGAAGGTACAGCATCATGGGGAACCGGCTGGTCTGTTAGTGGAACAGCACTTAGTAAATCTGGATACGGTATAAAAGCTAATATACCAATTACAGGACTTAAAATAACAGGAAGTATTAATTTAGGAGCAGTTGATGGATGGACTTGGTATGAAGGTAAAGTTATTCTATGCATAAATGGTGTTGAACAACGTAATCTTTGGTATACAGGTGCTTATGCGGGAAATGGACAGGACAATTTGAATGATACAACAGTAAACACAACATGTAATTTAAATGCTGGAGATGTATTAACAATAGAATGTCAGGGAGGAACAGGCGGAAATGATAGAACTTCTATAGATCTTGCTCTTACATTTAGTTTGTGATATGTAAATGAAATAGTGTACTATATTAATAGATAATATATTCTGAGTTTGACAGTAAAATAATGGAGATACGTACTTCAAATAGTTGATATAACTAAGTTTGAAGTACGTAAAATGTTTCGGAAAGTTGTTGAAAAAAGATATTTATCTTAAATATTACAAATAAATTACAGGAGTATTACATTTAGTTAAATAAAAAGTTAAATGCACGATTAACATAAGAATAATGCATTTAATCGTAGACAAAATAAAAACTATAAATTTACATAAAACACTTGAAATCCCAATAAACTTATGCTAAAATAGTAGTGTTAAAAAATAGCACTGCTATTTTTTCCTTACTTATGACAGAAATGTTCATAGGTTATATATCCAAGAGGAGGTGAACGGTAATGAATAAATACGAAAGTGTTGTCATTATTAATCCTAATGTTGAAGAGAATGCATTAAAAGAGTTAATTGAAAGATTTCAAACATTAATTAATACTGACGGAAAAGTAGAGCAAGTAAATGAATTAGGCAAAAAGAAATTAGCTTATGAAATTAAGAAAAACAAAGAAGGATACTATGTAGTATATGACTTTGAAGCTAATCCAAGTTTAATTGCAGAACTTGAAAGAAATTACAGAATCACAGATGAAGTAATTAAATTTATAGTAGTTAAAAAGTAGAACTAATTACTATACCCATTCGGGGGCCTTTAATATAGAAAGGTAAAAGGTGAAAAATATGAACAAAGTAATTTTAATGGGAAGATTAACAAGAGATCCAGAAGTTAGATATACACAAACAAGTAACACACTTGTTGCTTCTTTTAGCTTAGCAGTTAATAGAAGATTTGTAAGACAAGGAGAAGAAAGACAAGCCGATTTTATTAATATCGTTGCTTGGGGAAAATTAGGAGAATTTTGTAGTAAATATTTTAAAAAAGGTCAACAAGTAGGAATTATAGGAAGAATTCAAACTAGAACTTGGGATGATGATCAAGGTCAAAAACATTATGTAACAGAAGTTGTGGCAGAAGAAGCTTATTTTGCGGATAGCAAAAGAGATGGAGATAGTACATCTTCTAATTTCGATGCAACTTTTGGAGCAATGCCAAGCGCAGGAACAAGTTCTGATTTTGAAATATCTTCAGGAGATGATTTACCATTCTAAAGAATGGAATTACATATTAAGTAAAAATTATCTTAAGAAACTTATAGAAACCTTAATTAGTCAGGTAAGGGGGTAAGAAGAATGGCTGACAATAAAAAGAATAAGAGAAATAACAGAAATAATAATGCTGATAATGATTATAATCCAAAATTTAGAAAAATGAGAAAGAAAGTATGTCCTTTATGTGCAGACAAAAACTTAGTATTAGATTATAAAAATGCAGATCAAATAAGAAAATTTGTTAATGATAAAGGAAAAATACTTCCAAGAAGAGCAACAGGTGCTTGTGCAAAACATCAAAGAGATATAACATTAGCAGTAAAAAGAGCAAGACAAATAGCAGTATTACCATATACAGCTGAATAAAATGCTTATATTTATAAAAAAAACACGTAATGCTACGTGTTTTTTTGTTGGCAATTTACCATAAATTCACAAAAAAGCTATTGTTCGATAGAGTTTTTAATGGTATAATATTGTTGGCTACAAGGAGGAAAAATGAAATGCGAATACGATTTAAACCCTGGGCTAGGCCAGAGTTAGAAGCTAGTAAATTTTACATAGATAATCCAGAAGAACAGAAAGGAAAATGGAGAGAATTATTTAAAAATAATAATCTTATTCATATCGAATTAGGATGTGGAAAAGGGGGATTTATTTCTCAGCTTGCTGTATATAATCCAGATACTAATTATATTGCTATCGATTTAGTAGATGCTATGCTCGGATTAGCCAAAAGAAAAATAGAATCAGAGTATAAAATGGCAAATAGGGAAATAGATAATATTTATATTACTAGATATGATATTGAAAGGATTAATAATATTTTATCCAAAGAAGATGGAATTGAAAGAATTTATATTAATTTTTGTAACCCATGGCCACGTGGAAAGCATAGAAAGAAAAGGCTTACTCATACAAGACAGTTAGAAAAATATAAAGAGTTTCTAAAAGAGGGAGCAAAAGTATACTTTAAAACTGATGATGATGACTTATTTAAGGATAGTATTCACTATTTTGAAGAAAGTGGATTTACAATTGAAAAAATGACATACGATTTAGAAAATGAAGTAGATTTCTGGGATAATATCGAAACAGAGCATGAAAAAATGTTTAAAGAACAAGGAATAAAAATAAAAGCGCTTATTGCAAATATATAAGAAAGGATTGAAAATTTTAATGGAGCAAATAAATAATATTATAGACTTCTTTAAAAATATAACACAAGAACAAATATTAGATGTTGGAATTGCACTTATAATTATTGGAATTTTTGTCATGTTAAGCCCAATACTTTCATATCTAATAATTAAGATGGTTAAGTTTAAAGAAAAAGATAAGAAAAAAATAAAAAACAGCCCTTTTTATAAGCCATTAAAAGCTTTGTTTATTTGCATAGGGGTATATATTGGAGTTTTAGTTATAAATCCACCAGCAGGAGTTTTAACAATTTGCAAGCAAATACTAGATATTTCAATTATATGCATTATAGCAAAAGGTCTTGTTAATTTTGTAGATCCGAAAAAAGGAATTGTAAAAAAACTTAGAAATGATGATATGCCAGACGGAAATAAAACAGTGGCAAGTTTTACAAGTAAAATCTTAAAATATGTAATTTATATAGGAGCAGGGCTTTTAATATTAGCAGTATTTGGCATTAATCCATCTAGCCTTATTGCAGGACTTGGAATAGGAAGTGCCGTGGTTGCATTAGCAGCACAAGACTTTGTAAAGAATTTAATTTCTGGATTTTCAATCATGTCAGATAAGCCTTTTTTAGTAGGTGATTGGATAGCAGTAGGGTTAAATGAAGGAGAAGTAATAGAAATATCTTTCAGATGTACCAAAATAAAGACTTCGGATAACAGTATCGTAACTATACAAAATTCATTATTTACTACAAACAATATAATCAATTGGTCTAGAATGAAACAAAGAAGATATACTATGAATATAAAATTACCATTAGAAACGAATTCTGATAAGATAGAAAAAATAGTAAATAGAATTAAATTCGTCTTAGCAAATAATAAGGATATTGTGGAAGAATCTGCACAAGTGTATTTTAATACGATAGAATTAGATGGTGTTAATTTAACTATTTATATGTATACAGAAATTATTAATTATAATGATTATCTTGCTTTTAGACAAAAAGTAAATGAGGATATACTAAAAATATTAGAATCTGAGAAAATAAGTATTGCATATCCTGGACAGAATGTGTATGTTCATCAAGTAGAAGAAGAGATAGACGAAAATATATAGAACGTACTAAAGTCTGTAACAGGTTATTAACATTAATTGAATTTATAAATAAAATTAATTGCTAGACGATAAAAAGTCTAGCTTAAAAAATATTCATACAATGGACATAATTTTGTTATATAATTATAAATAATGTGTATTAGAATGAAAGTTACAATTTACAGCCTAAAATAAAAGCAAACAATGTATGTTTTAAGTTTTTATTTTCGGCCCCCAACATCGTACAAACTGTATAAACTTCGTTTAACAGTTTGTAAACTTGTCGGTCCCCACCTTAAGCACTCAAATAAAAACTTAAAACATACATTGTTTGCTAAGAAATAAAGCTGTGAATTGTAATAGGTAAAAAGTTGTAATAAGAAAGGATTGTGAAGGTAATGGGAGATACTACGATTCTAATTGTAGATGATGAATCAAGAATGAGAAAATTGATTAAAGATTTCTTAATGCAAAAAGGTTATAGTATATTAGAAGCAGGAGATGGAGAAGAAGCGTTACAAGTATTTGAAGAAAACCAAAATAAGATTAACTTAATACTTTTGGATGTTATGATGCCAAAATTAGATGGTTGGTCAGTACTTCGTCAAATACGTCAAACTTCCAGAGTACCAATAATTATGCTAACAGCAAGAGGAGAAGAACAAGACGAGCTTTTTGGATTTGAACTTGGAGTAGATGAATATATTTCAAAACCTTTTAGTCCTAAAATTTTAGTTGCTAGAGTAGAAGCAATTTTAAAGAGGACAAACCCAGCGGAAAAAGAGCTAAAAGATTATGGCGGAATTGTTATTGATTCAGAAGGAAGAACAGTAACAGTGGATGGCAAACTAATAGAATTGAGCTTAAGAGAATATGAGCTTTTAAAATATTTAGTAGATAATGCAAATATTGCACTATCCAGAGATAAAATTTTGAATAATGTATGGAATTATGATTATTATGGAGATTCCAGAACAATAGATAGCCATATTAAGAAAATCAGACATAAATTAGGAAAGAAAGGAAAATATATTGAAACAATAAGAGGCATTGGGTACAAGTTTGAAGTAAAGTAGGAGAAAGGAATGTTAGTAAAAATGGCAAAAACAAAAAACAATTTTAAGTCAGTACGATTCAAACTTTTTTTTACGATGTGTATTATTATTGCTGTTATAGTTTTATGCCTTATTGGTATTAATAATGTGGTTTTAGAATCATTTTATTTATATTCGAAGACAAATACTGTAAGAGATGTTTATGATAAAATAAATGATTATTATAATAGTAATAGTACCAGTAGCATTGAAGAAGAACTAAAAAGAATAGCATTTAATAACAGTTTTGATATATTTATAGAAACTGATCAAAATATTATTATTTTTAGTACAGATAGGGATTTTATTTCTACCATAAATATGGTAGTAGATAACCAAAATTTTGAAAATAACCGAAACCTAATCTATTCAGATGATAAAGTGGAAATTAGAAGAATTGATGATACGGAAAATAATATTAATTATATTTTACTAGCTGGAACATTAGACAATGGGTATAGCTTATACATACGAATTCCAGCAGTACCAATCGAACAAAGTGTTAGAATTTCAAATCAAGCTTTAATTTTAATTGGCTTTATTATTGTAATTATATCTGCGTTTATTGCATCTTATGTATCAAAGAAATTTACAGCACCAATTCTACAATTAAATGATATTACGAATAAAATGGCAAAATTTGATTTTAGCCAAAAATATAGAATTGTAGATACAGACGATGAAATTAATGAGCTAGGAAAAAATATTAATACTATGTCAGATAAATTGGAAAGAACCATTAAACAATTAAGAGAAAATAATTCAGAGTTAGAAAAGGATATTGAAGAAAAATCCAAGATAGACGAAATGAGAAAACAATTTATCTCTGATGTATCACATGAATTAAAAACACCGATTGCTCTTATACAAGGATATGCAGAAGGACTAATTGAAAATGTAAATACAGATGATGAATCTAGAAAATTTTATGCAGAAGTTATTTTAGATGAATCTAATAAAATGGATACTCTTGTAAAACAATTATTAGAATTAATGAAATTAGAGTATGGTAAAAGAGAATTTAATAATGAAGAATTTGATATTGTAGAATTAATCAATGAAGTAATTCGAAAATGTAAGGTAATGATAGAGGAAAAGAATATTACTATTAAATTTGAAGAAAATAGTCCAGTTATAGTCAATGCAGATGATTTTTATATAGAACAAGTAGTAACTAATTATTTTACTAATGCAATTAAACATGCAAAAGAAGTAAATGGAATAAAGCAAATAAAAATTAAAATAGAAAAGAATAAAGAAACTAACAAAATAAGAATTTCTGTATTTAATACTGGAGACAATATTGCAGAAGAACATCTTAATAAAATTTGGGGCAGATTCTATAAAGAAGACACTTCAAGAAATAGAAACGATGGAGGAACTGGAATAGGCTTGGCTCTAGTAAAAGCAATTATGAACAATTACCAAAATGATTATGGTGTAATTAATAAAGAAAACGGAGTAGAATTTTATTTTGAATTAGATTCCTAAAAGGGGACAGGCTTTTTTGTCCGGATTTTCCTAATTGGTGCCTGTCCCCAATTAGGAAAAAATCACTCGTCACATTTGTCGAAAAATGTCGACGAGTTTTTCTTTACATTTTATGGAAATTATGCTAATATAATTACATATAAAAATTGCAATTTTTAAATCAAAAATGTTTTAATCAACAAAATCAAAAAAATTTTTTCGTATGTTTTAAAATCAAAATTAATTAAAAAAATTCTAAAGAAATTCAAAGTTTTTTATTCATGAATTAATATCTTATTTTTTTAAAAGCAAATTTAATTGATGTTAAGATATTCGAATGGAGGTGTTTTTATGTGCTAAATTATTCGAAAAAAAATTTAAATATCATTACATTTTGCATTACATTAACTGTTTGCATTCTTCTTTTTATATTACTAGATGTATGTTTTTTAAAAGCATCTGAAGCAAAGAATAATGAAAATATTTATTTGAATTATCAAGAGTATAGCAGTGTAAAGAGAAAAAATCAAAATAAAGATGCAATAGATTTGCCAGATACTTATTTAGAGTTAATGCAAATTGCAGATATATATGATGAAAATACAAAAATAGAAGAGATTGAAAACGAAGGAGTAGTTAAAGAGAAAGAAACTGAAGATGCAAATTTAATAAATCAAACAAACATAAAAACGAATTGGAGGATAGAAATACCAAAGATAAATGTAAATGCACCAATTAAAGCTGGAACTACACAGGATGTTTTAGCTGTGGCTGTTGGACATTTTAATGAGAGCAACAAATGGAACGGAAATGTAGCATTAGCAGGTCATAATAGAGGATACAACTGTAATTTCTTTCAGAATATTAAAAACTTAGAAATGGGGGATAAAATAATTTATCATACAGATCAAGGAACTAGAGAATATGAAGTTGTTGTAAATAAAATTATAAAACAAACAGACTGGAGCTATATTGAAGATACGGAAGATAATAGGATTACATTAATAACATGTGTGGAAAATATGTATGAGTATAGGAGATGTATTCAAGCAGTTGAAATTAGTTAAGAAATAATTACAATTTTGGCTGTGTCAAATTTCATTTAAAACGCAGTTACATACACAAAGTATGCGCCTTTGCCTTTTAAATAAAATTTTCCTTGCCAAAATTTAATTATTTCTTAACTAGTTAAAAAAATTAGAAAGGATGATGAAAGATGAAAACAAAGAAAATAGTATCAATTATATTAGTTTTAATTACAATAATTACAACAATGGG
Source organism: uncultured Clostridium sp. (assembly GCA_946495905.1). Taxonomy (GTDB): domain Bacteria; phylum Bacillota; class Clostridia; order TANB77; family CAG-508; genus CALXVA01. The sequence goes on along the minus strand of CAMMEP010000014.1, from coordinate 9,713 downwards.
TATATTTCAAAATAAATCAAATGCAGCTACTTTTATAGTAGATGAAGCGGATTTATATTCCAAAGGAGAACTAGTTTGCTTAAGATATCAAGGAAGTATTGTTGTAGGAGTTGAATTTGTGGTATATGAAAAAGATGGAATAGAATATCCAGCATATTGTTTAAATAGGAACTTACCAGGAGTAACGGAAGATGTGGAATATACGGTAAAAATAGATGGATTAGTAACAGATAATAAAATATGGAGAGCAGTAACAAATGGCTATCCATATAAAACTGCAAAAGAATTAGGTTGTAATAGTGATATAGAAGCATTTGCAGCAACTAAAATGGCAGTATATGATATGATGTATAATTATGATTGGGATGATTTTGAGGGAATGGACGCACAAGGAACAAGAGTTTTAAATGCAGCAATTAACATAGCAAAAGCTGCTAGAAACTCAAATAGTACAAAACCAATTAGTGATGTAAATATTGAAACTGTAGTAGATGAATGGGTTATGGATTCCATAGATAAAGAATATGCAAGCAAAACTTTTTTGGTAAGGAATAATACGGAAAGCACAGAATATACTGTAAAATTAAATAATGCGGAAATAGAAGGTATAAAGATAACAGACGAAGCGAATAACGAAAAGAGCACATTTAAAGCCAGAGAAAATTTTAAAATATTAATACCTATTTCTAAATTAGAAAAAGAAGGAGAATTCGAACTAGAAGTTACGACTGATGCAAAAACAAAACCAATTTTGTATGGAAAATCACCAGATAGCTCGATGCAAAGTTATGCCTTAGTAGGAGGAGATTATGAATTTGAGAATACTAAAACAAAAGTAAAATATTTTCCGAATACTACAAATATTGAAATCATTAAACAAGATGCAGAAACAGAAGAACCATTAAAAAATGCAAAATTTAATATTTTAGATGAAAATAAAAATATTGTATATTCCGATGTAACAACAAATGAAGAAGGAATTGCAACAGTAGAAAATATAATGCCTGGAAAATACTATATCCAAGAGGTAAGGTCTCCAAATGGTTATAATATGTTTGACTTACAGATAGAAATTACTGTTGAGCTAAATCAGAAACATACAGTATATGTAAATAATTACAAAAAGCCAGAAGATGAGGAAAAACAAGTAGAAGATGAAGAAACAAGAGTAACAGGAGAAAAAGTGGTAAATTTACCAAGAACAGGTTTTTAAGAAATTAGTTCGTCAAACTATTTATAATTAATAGATGTTGCTAGTCAATAAAAAATATCTTGAATCTAAATAAAAATAGATTTAAGATATTTTTTATTGACATCAAAATATAAATAAATTATCATTATATATGTAAAAAAATAAAAAAATAGTGTATAATATATCCAGTTAAAAAAGAGAGGAAAATTTTTGATGATAGGACAAATTCTAGTTTTAGTAATTTTAATTCTGCTAAATGCTTATTTTGCAGCAACAGAGATAGCATTTATATCTTTAAATGATTCAAAAATAGAAAGAGATGCCAAAGGAGGCAATAAAAAAGCAAAACAAATTCTAAAAATGTTAAAGTCTCCTAGCAAATTTTTAGCAACTATACAGATAGGAATTACACTGGCAGGATTTTTATCGAGTGCGTTTGCATCTGATGCATTTGCCGACAAATTAGCACCGGTTTTAAATACCTGGATGCCATTCATTAGCTTGGAAGTATGGAGAGCAATTTCCATCGTTATTATTACCATTATTCTATCTTTCTTCACCTTAGTTTTTGGAGAATTGGTGCCAAAACGATTGGCAATGAAATATTATGAAAAAATATCGTATGCGACGATTGGGGTTATTCGAGGAATATCGGTAATAACAGCTCCATTTGTAAAATTATTAACAGCTTCTACCAATATGGTATCTAAAATATTTGGAGTAGGAGAAGCAGAAGAGGAAGTGGTTACCGAAGAAGAAATCCGAATGATGATTGATGAGGGAGAAGAAAAGGGAACCATCGAAAGAGGAGAAAAACTGTTATTAAACAATGTTTTTGAATTTAATGATATTATCGTTTCTGAAGTAATGACTCCAAGAACAGAAATGTATGCAATTGATATTAAAGATGATTTAAGCGAATTATTAGAGGAAATTGATGAGTTTAAATACAGTAGAATTCCAGTATATGATGAAGATATAGATGATATTAAGGGAATTTTATTTGTAAAAGATATTTTAAAACCTTTAAAGGATAATAAAAAAATAAATATCAAAGATTTAATGCGAGAACCATATTTTGTTCCAGAATCGAAAGACATTGATGAACTCTTTAAAGAAATGCAGCAAAATAAAGTGCAAATGGCAATTGCAATTGACGAATATGGTGGAACAGCTGGCTTAATCACAATGGAAGATATTATTGAAGAACTGGTTGGAAACATATTTGATGAATATGATGACGAGGAATTAGATGTAAAAAAGATAGATGATAATACATATATATTAAGCGGAACAATTACTTCTTATGACTTAAAGAAAATTTTGGGGATAGAAATACCAGAAGGAGATTACGAAACACTATCAGGATATCTGATTGATAGACTAGGAAGAATACCAGATGAAAATGAACATCCTGTCATAGAAGATGAAAAATTAACTTATAAAGTAGAAGAAATTGAAGACAAGAGAATTAAATATGTTAAGGTTTGCAGGAATATGGAGGAAAAGGAAGAAAAACGAGGGGAAAAAGAATAGATAAAGGAGAGAAGTTGGATGAAGAAAAAGAAAATAATAATTTTAGTAGTAGTATTAATAGTAGTTATAGCAATTGCTGTAACATTAACCATGTATTTTAGAAAGAGAGCAAAATATGTTTATGACATAGAAGTAGTTACACAGAGAGAATACAATACCATAAATGTTGATAACAGATATGGAGTAATTGATGGTAATGGAAATGTAGTAATAGAGCCAACTTATGATGTAATACAGATACCAAACCCATCAAAACCAGTATTTATTTGTATGTCGGATTATAATACAGAAACGAAGCAATATCAAACAAAAGTATTAAATGATAAAAAAGAGCAAATAATTACCGGATACGATAATGTACAGGCAATTCCAACAGAAACAACAGCAGATGGAATCCCTTTTGAAAAAACAGTATTAAAATATCTTAAAGATGGAAAATATGGCTTAATTAGTATGGATGGAAAAGAAATAACAGATCCAGTCTATGATGATATTTCAGCAGTAAATTATAAAGAAGGTATGCTATTAGTAGAGCAAGATGGAAAAGTAGGGGTTATCAATATTAATGGTATGCAAGTAATTAAAGTAGAATATGATAGTATTACGGTAGATAATTATTATAATGTGGATACCAAATATGAAAGAACTGGATTTATCGTATGTAAAAGAGGAGAAAATGGATATCGCTATGGCTATATCGATTATCAAGGAGATATTATTTTAGATGCAGAATATACAGAATTAGCAAGAGTAACAGAGATGGAAGAGGACAATGCTATTTATCTTATTGCTTATAAAGATGGTCAGGCAGGGCTATTAAGAAATAAGAAGATAATATTAAATCATGAGTATGAAAATATAACGTATAATTCCTATAATGATGTATTTGTTATTCAAAGAAATGGAAAGCAAGGAATTGCAGATAGAGATGGAAATATAAAAATAGATACTAAATATACGAATCTTACTTTTGGGGGAGTATATATTAATGTAACAGAAGAAGAAACGGAAAAAGTACTAGACTTGAATGGCAATGAAATGACGGATGGATATATTTCGAAAATGCCTACCAAAGATGGAGAGCATAGCATTGTTTATGGAGAAGATGAAATATATAAAATAATTGATAATAGCGGAAATATTATTATTGATAAGAATTATACGTATATAGAAGAATTAGACAATAATTATTTTATAGTAGCAAACTATAATAATAATGGAATTGTGGACTTGACAGGAAAATCTTTGGTAGATTTAAAATACAGTAGTATTTTTAAATTAGATAATACAGGTTTATTACAAGCAAATATATCTTCTACTAATACCATCAGTCTAATTAATAGCAATATGGAAATAGTAGCGACGATGGACAATGCTTCTATTGAAGTAAAAGATAATTATGTTCGTTTATATTCGGAAACAGAAAATAGATATTTTAATTATTCAGGAAACGAACTAACAGCACAAGAATTATTCCCAGACAATAAACTTTATGCTAAGAAGATAAATGATAAATGGGGATTTGCAGATAAAGATGGAAACTTGGTAGTACAAAATGAGTATGACATGGTAACAGAGTTTAATAGCTATGGATTTGCAGGAATAAAAGTAGATGGCAAATGGGGAGTAATAAACGAAAATGGAGAAATAGTGCAAGAACCAATTTATGAATTAGATAATATTAGCCCAACCTTTATTGGTAAATATTATAAAGCAGATGAATGGTATGGCAATGATTATTATACGGATGCAGTAATAAATGAGGAGTAAAAAGAGGATGCGCTTGCATCCTCTTTTGAGATAAAATACAGGAAATAGTACACATTCTTTACAAAATATGTTAAAATAGATATGTATTTTCAATCTTAGTTTATAGTAAAGTCTTTTAAACTAAAATTGGGGTTAGAGAAAGGAATGAAAATTAAAATGAATCAATATAAAGAGTTTGAAATAGATGATAAAATTGCAGAGTTAGCAAAAGATGTAGAAAAAGAAATTAGACCAGTATTTGAAAAAATCGAAGAAGTATGTGAATATAATTCTTTAAAGGTATTAAAAGCATTTCAAAATAATAATATTTCTGACATGCATTTTAATCAAACAACAGGTTATGGGTATGGCGATATTGGAAGAGATACTTGTGAAAAAGTATTTGCAGAAGTATTAGGAGCAGAGGATAGCTTAGTAAGAGGACAATTCATTTCTGGAACACATGCGTTAACTGTTGCGCTATTTGCATTCTTAAGACCAGGAGATACTCTTTTAAGTATTACTGGAAAACCATACGATACTTTGGATGAAGTAATAGGGATAACAGATAATCAAAGTTCTTTGAAATCTTATGGAATTAATTTTGAAAAAATTGAGTTAGTGAATGATGAATTCGATTATGAAGCAATTGAAAATATATTAAAAGCAGACAAAGTAAAAGTAATAGAAATTCAGCGTTCTAAAGGATATAGCACAAGGAAAAGCATTACAATAGATAAATTAGAGAAAGTAATAGAATATATAAGGAAATTTGATAAAGATGTAATAATAATGATTGATAATTGTTATTGCGAATTTGTAACTGAAAAAGAGCCACTAGAAGTAGGAGCGGACATAATAGTAGGTTCACTTATAAAAAATCTTGGTGGAGGTATTGCACCGAACGGAGCGTATATAGCAGGAAGAAAAGATTTAATAAAACTAGCAGCGGAAAGACTAACTGTTCCAGGAGAAGGAAAAGAAGTAGGACCATCACTTGGCATTACAAAATCAATTTTACAGGGGCTATTTATGGCACCATCTGTTGTAGCAAGTAGCTTAAAAACTGCAGTATTTGCAAGTAGAATGCTAGAAAGATTGGGCTATGATGTAGAACCAAAGTACAATGAGCAAAGAGCCGATATAGTTCAAACAATTAATTTTAATGATAAAGATAAGCTTATTAAATATTGTCAAGGAATACAAATGGGTTCACCAATAGATTCCAATGTGGTTCCAGAGCCTTGGGATATGCCTGGTTATACAGATCAAGTTATAATGGCAGCAGGAGCATTTACACAAGGCTCATCAATAGAGCTTTCGTGTGACGGTCCAATAAGACTTCCATATACAGCATTTATGCAAGGAGGACTTACCTATGAGTATGGAAAATTAGGGGTATTGAAAGCAATACAGAATATGGAGTAGTTTGAAAAATAACTGTTACAATTCACAGCTATATATACGTCTTCCCTAAAAACTAAGATATGAATTGTAATAACCTGTTTTGACTGCTCAAAAGTTTAATTCTTTTTCAACCAATCTGTGACTTAAGAAAGGAATATAGTTAAGAATGAAAGTACTAATAATTGGCGGAGGGCCTGCTGGAATGGTAGCAGCTATTTCCTCTGCACAAAATGGGAATGAGGTAACGATTCTTGAAAAAATGAATATGCTTGGGAAAAAACTACTTGTAACTGGAAAAGGAAGATGCAATATAACAAGTAGTATTCCCATAGAAGATTTTATAAAAAACATACCAGGAAACGGTATGTTTCTATATAGTGCCTTTCATAATTTTAATAATAATGATATCTTAGAACTATTGAAAAAAGAAGGAGTAGAGACAAAAGTAGAGCGTGGTAACAGAGTATTTCCTGTTTCAGATAAATCGATAGATGTGCAACAAGCACTAATAAGGGCAATTAAAAAATTAAATGTAAAGGTTATTCTAAATGCAAAAGTAGAAAAAATATTAGTAAATAACGAGAAAATGGATAAAGAACGAGAAAATAATAAGCAAAATGTAGTAGAAGACAAAGAAATAAATAATAATGAAATAAAAAATGAAAAAGTAGTCTATGGAGTAAAAATCAATTTAGATGGAAAAGAAATGACAATTTCAGCAGACAAAATAATTTTAGCAACTGGCGGAAAAAGTTATCCTGGAACAGGCTCAACAGGAGATGGATATAGACTTGCAAAAGAGCTGGGACACAGTATAACAAAAATAAGACCTTCTTTAGTTCCATTAGTAGCTTCGAAAAATAATGGTTTAGAAATTTGCCAAAAGATGCAAGGTCTAAGCCTAAGAAACGTAGGTATTCTATTAAAAGATATTACAAAGAATAAAGTAATTTATGAAGATTTTGGCGAAATGCTATTTACACATTTTGGAGTATCAGGACCTACCATTTTAAGCTCGTCAGCACATTTACTACGATATAAAAATGTGGATGAACTATTAAATAATGGCAAGATTATTTTAAGTATAGATTTAAAGCCAGCACTTACTGAAGAAAAACTAGATGAAAGAATTTTAAGAGATTTTGGAGAAGAAAAAAATAAAGATTTCAAAAATAGTCTTGATAAATTATTACCTCAGAAAATGATAGACACTATTGTTAAATTGTCCAATATATCTCCAAATAAAAAAGTAAACGAAATTACCAAGAAGGAAAGAAATGAACTTGTACATTTACTAAAACATCTAGAAATAGGAATAAGCGGATTTAGACCAATAGAAGAAGCAATTGTAACATCTGGAGGTATAAATATAAAGGAAATAAATCCTAAAACAATGGAATCGAAATTAGTAAAAGGATTATATTTTGCAGGAGAAATAATAGATGTAGATGCTTATACAGGTGGTTTTAATTTACAAATTGCTTATTCTACAGGTTATACTGCTGGAATGAATTAGGAAAGGATAAAGTGAATGGAGAAATTAAAAACAATAGAAAATAATGCAATGGTAGAAGTAGAAGAAAAGCGTTCTAAATTTATTGCGAATATATTTCATATTGAAAAGGTAGAAGAAGCGGAAAATATCATAAAGCAAACCAAGAAGAAGTACTATGATGCTAGACATAATTGTTATGCCTATATTGTGAAGGAATATAACATCGTAAAAAAGGAAAGTGATGACGGAGAACCAAGTGGAACGGCAGGTTCTCCCATTTTGAATGTGTTAGAGAAAAATAATCTTTGCAATGTAATAGTTATTGTTACAAGATATTTTGGTGGTATACTTCTAGGAACTGGTGGATTAGTAAGAGCATATACAGAAGCGGCTGCTAAAGCAGTCGAAGCGGCGAATATTGTGGAAGAGGAAGAAGGATATGAGATAGAGATTTTAATATCCTATCCAGAAATGGAGAAATTTAAATATTATTGTAATAAAAATAAAATAAAAATAGTAGAGATGCAATATCAAGAAAATGTAATTTGTAAAATTGAAGTAACAGAGGAAGAAAAAGAAAGATTATTTAATAATGATAAACAAGAAGAAAGAACGATAGATATTCTTGAATTTAAATTAATAAAAAAGAAAAATATAAAAAAATAAAAAAAATTCCTTAAAACTATTGTAAAAAATTGGAAAAAGATATATAATCGGAACTGTAAAAATTTTACAATTTTAAATTTAGATTAGGGGGATAGAAAATTGAGTGAAAAAATTAAGATTTTAGTATCAGATGACAATCAAGACTTTGCAAAAACGTTAGTAACGTATTTATCAAAAGATGAAGACCTAGAAGTAGTAGGTGTAGCGAGAGATGGACAAGAAGCTTATGACAAAATATTAGAAAGTAAACCAGACATAGCATTATTAGATGTGATAATGCCACATTTAGATGGATTAGGTGTTTTAGAAAAATTAAATACTACAGATTTAGAAAAAAGACCTATATGCATCATTTTATCTGCAGTAGGACAAGACAAAATCACACAAAAAGCCATTGAATTAGGGGCGCAATATTATATCGTAAAACCATTCGATATCAATATTTTAATAAAAAGAATAAAGGAGCTAAAATATTACCAACCATCACAAAATAAATCTAATATTATAAGTAAAGAAATAAGAACACAATATATAGATATATCCCCAAATAATCAGAAAAAAGAAGATAATTTAGAAGCATTAGTAACGAATGTCATTCATGAAGTAGGTGTACCAGCACATATTAAAGGATATCAGTATTTACGTGAAGCAATTATTATGGCAGTAACAGATATTGACATGATAAATCAAATTACAAAGCAATTATATCCAGATATAGCTGGAAAATACCATACAACCCCTAGCAGAGTCGAAAGAGCAATTCGTCACGCAATTGAAGTAGCGTGGGGAAGAGGCAAACAAGATGTAGTAGAAAATATCTTTGGTTATACCGTATCCGCAGCCAAAGGAAAGCCAACAAACAGCGAGTTTATAGCAATGATAGCTGATAAGCTACGCCTTGAACTAAAATCAGCATAGGATATACTTAAAAACATTGCAAGAGTAAGAGCACATAAAATTATGTAATCTGCCTACAAGGCTATAAACTCTATTAAAATAGTTATAGGTTAAGTAAAAAATCAGCAACCAAAGCGATAAATGAAAATTGAATAAAGCAATAAACTTCCAAGATTTATTGGTTAATCTAAAATGTTAATCAGTAAAAAATTGGAGGTTTTTTCGTATGGAGAAAATTGATTATGAAGTAGATGACTTTATGAATTATTGTGATTATAAAGGGCTATCACCAAAGAGTATGAAGAGTTATGAACAGACATTGAGATTATTTATACGATATTTAAAAGATGAGTGTAATATCACAAATACAGGAGATGTAAAGGAACAAACTATTAAGGATTATTTAACAAATATTAAAGAAAGAGGAAAATACACAGTAGTTGCAGATGACAATTCAAAAAAATTTAATAATCTACAAAATAGGCAAGATTTTGGTAAAAAGGTCAGTTTAGCAACGGTTAACAATTACACAAGAAATTTTTAATCATTCATCACCATCAGTTACATTAAGATACATAGGAATAAATCAAGATAACATAGATAAATCATATATGAATTTTAGTTTATAAAATTTTTCATTGAGATTACAGAAAAAATTGTAAAAAATTTGTTTTATTCGCTAGACAATAAAGTAAAAATATACTATACTAATTAATATAGGAAATGAGAATAAGCAGATGTGGTTTGCCTCCAACAAGGAGGTGAGGCTTA
>CAMMEP010000013.1 GCA_946495905.1 uncultured Clostridium sp. | reverse complement strand
ATTAACCCATTATCTCCAAATGCAAAATTTATTGCTACTGTTGCTAAGATAATTAGAATGATAATGGTTATTACCAATGCTACTAGTGTGATTCCTTCTTGTCCTTTTTTGACATTTTTCATCTGTTTTTCACTCCTTTTTACTTTTTTCTTGTTTATTTTATCATAGCCAATTTTTTTTGCAATAGTTTTTTAAAAGTTTGCGTTTAAAAAAAGCTAGAAATGAAAAAAAATATACTCAAGAATATGTTGCAGAACATGTCAATATTTCTCCCGATTTATTAAGAAATATTGAAAATGGACGAAATATTGGTAGTATTCCAACATTATTAAATTTATGCAATTTCTTAGAAATAAGTGTTTTTTATTATATTTTGCACATTAATTCTCATAAAAATAATCTGCTATTCCATTATAAATTCCCCATGCCAATTTATCCTGATATTCCTCTGTTTGTAATAAGGCTTCTTCCTCTGGGTTAGATAAAAATCCACATTCTACTATAGTAATTGGTATTTCCACATATTTCATTAAATATACCGTATTTAATTTAGCTGGTTGTCTATTATTATCTTTTTGGATAGCATCATTTAAATTGTTTTGTATTTCTGTTGCTAGTAATTTACTTTCTTCACTCCCTGTTTTATAAAAGGTTTGCCAACCATCGTATTGAGATTCCGCTATTTTATTTAAATGAATCGATACAAAAATATCTGCCGAAGATTCATTTCCAATTTTTACTCTATTTTTCATATCCGATACTTTCTTTTCTCTTATTGTATTACTTTCTGCATCATATATTTCGTTTTCGTCAGAGCGAGTTAGTAATACCGTACATCCGCTTTGTTCTAGTAAAGTTTGTAATTTTAGTGCAATTTTTAAATTTATTTCTGCTTCTGTAGTTCCATTATTACTTTCTGCACCTTCGTCAGGTGTACCATGTCCTGCATCTACAATTACTACTTTATTAGAAACAGGAGTAGCAACTGTTTCCACTGTTTTTTCTATTTGATCAGCACTTCCCATATTATTCGCAATTTTAAAAGAAAATGCATACAACGATAAACATATCATGCATAATATAATTGTTATTCTTTTTTTACTTAAAATAAGCATATACATACCTCTCTTCGTATATGTATATGCTTTTTGATAGGTTTTATGAATATTTAGTTCAATATGTAGTTTTTTCTTATATGTATAAAAGAGATGGGGCTGTTATGAAGAAGAAATATTTGTATACGGAAATTAGTATAGTTAGAATTTGACATAATTTATTTACTGCTGTATAATAATGTAGTAACTTTTGTTTATATATATATAATTCTTGTATATACTATTTGTATGGAAAGGAGATTTTTATGCGGTCATTATTAACTGGCAACGAGGCTATTGCTTTAGGATTTTACTTAAATGGTGGTAGCTTTGCCTCTGGTTATCCAGGAACACCCAGTACTGAAATAATTGAAAATCTAACCAAATACCAAAATAAAGTCTATACTGAATGGGCACCTAATGAAAAAGTTGCAGTCGAATCTGCAATTGGTGCATCCTATTCTGGAATTAGATCTCTTGCTTCAATGAAACATGTTGGAGTCAATGTTGCAGCTGATCCTCTTGCAACAGTTGCTTATACTGGTGTCAATGCAGGAATGATTATTGTAACAGCTGATGATCCTGGTATTCATTCTTCTCAAAATGAGCAAGATAATAGAAATTACTCTAGGTTACTTAAAATTCCAATGCTTGAGCCATCTAGTTCTCAAGAATGTCTAGATTTCATACAAATTGCTTTTGAGTTGAGTGAAAAACTTAAATTACCAATTTTTATTCGATTAACAACTAGAATATGTCACTCAAAAACAATAGTTGAACATTCTATAACAAGAACATCTTTTCAATTACAAATTGAAAAAAGTAGGCGTTTTGATCCTATTCCTTCAATATCAAGAGTTTTACATTCTAACTTAGAAAATAAACTTCTTCAAATATCTAATTTGAATGATAGTAGATTTTTTAAAATTGAACAAAATTCTAATAAAATTGGAATTATTACATCAGGAATGTCTTACAATTATGTAAAAGAAGCCTTTGGAGATAAATTTTCAGTATTAAAACTTAATTTATTATTTCCTATTACTTCTAAAGTAATTTTGGATTTTTCAAAAGCTGTTGAACAATTATTTATAATTGAAGAATTAGATAGTTTTCTAGAAGAAGAAATTTCGAAATTAGGTGTACATTGCATAGGAAAAGAACTTTTCCCTAAAACTGGTGAACTTTCAGCAAATATTATTGAAACTTGCCTTGCGAATCCTTCTGTTCCGTATGTTTCTTCTAACGATAAACATTCAAGACAAGCAAATTCATTTTGTAAAGGATGTTTCTACAACACTTTTTTTGATGTATTATCCACATATAATAATATTATAATATCAAGTGATATTGGATGTTATTCAATGAGTGGAGAGGCACCATTTAATGCAAAGGATATTGCAATTTGTATGGGAGCTGGTTTTTCCATCGCACATGGAATTCAAAAATGTAACAATCTACTTTCTAGAAGAGAGCGAGTGATTGGTATTATGGGAGATTCAACATTCTTTCATTCAGGAATTACAAGTTTAATTTCTTGTGTATATAATAATAGTAACCCAATTTTGGTTATTTTAGACAATCAAAGTACATCTATGACTGGTTTGCAAGAAAACCCTGGAACTGGGAAAAACTTAAATGGAGAACCTTCCTCTAAAATTGAATTACAAGGATTATTGAAAGCATTAAATGTTGAAAATATTCTTGAATTCAATCCATTTAGTAAGCAATCTACTCAAGAAGCTTTAAATTGGGCTTTAGAAATTTCTTCTCTTGTAGTTTTGATTGCCCGTGGAAAATGTATTTTAAAATCAAATAAAGATAAGAGGTAAAATTATGACAAATATTATCTTTTGTGGTAAAGGTGGGCAAGGAATACTCTATGCAAGTAATATATTTGTAAAAGCTATCTTTTTCAACACTTCTCTCTATGTCTCGTCTTCTGATATTCATGGATTAGCACGTCGAGGGGGTAGTGTAAGATCCGAAATTAGGTATAGTACTTCCACTATCTTTTCACCAGTAGTAGAGAAAGCCGATTACATTGTTGATTTTGATGGTGCTGAACACATTTTATATGAGTCTCAATGTACATCAAATACAACAATTATATCTATCAAGCAGCCTAACAATTTAATCGGTAAATGTAAATTTATATACATTAATTTATTTGAAATTTCTTCACTAAACAATATTCCAAAGAAATTTCAGAATATGATTCTTCTTGGTTTTTTAGTTAAGTATTTACATTTTGAAAAATTTAACTGGCATGAATTAATTACTTCTAGTAAAAATTATGAAGCATTTATATTAGGTACAAATAGTTAACGAAAAGCATCTTCAGATAATTCTGAAGATGCTTTTTATCTAAATATAATTTCTTTTAATTTTAGTTCTTCAAACTCAAGCTTTAAAATACTTGGAGAAGCAATATTAATCTCTTTTTCTTTGTATAATAATTTATTATTCTTAAAATCGCAATATTTTTTCAAATAATATTTAATCGCTGCCCCATGACTTACTATTACTACATTCTTACCAATATTATTTTTTACTATATCCTCAACAGCCTCATTCATTCTTGTTTCTACCTCTAAAAAACTTTCTCCTCCTGTGCACTTTAATGTATTATCTATCATCTGTTCTATAGTATATGAATTTTTCTTAATTTTTCCTAATTTTTTTAATTCTTCTCTATCTCCGCAACATTCTTTCATTTAATCTTTTATCTATATTAATTAATATGTTATTTTTTCTAGCAATATACTTTGCAGTTCCTATCGCTCTTGAATAACTACTACTCCATAATTCATTTATATTTAATAATTCAGGATTATTACTTAACTCTTCCGCTTTCTGTTCTCCTTCTATAGACAAAATTATTTTCTCATTTTCACACTGTATATCTCCAAAATTACAACAATCTCTATACTGTTCAGAATGCCTTATTAAATAAACTATTGTTCTTTCCATATTGCCTCCTCCATAAATAGGATTATATTATATCAAAAAGGACGTAGAATTTCAATAATTCTACATCCTTTTCTTTTAACTTGTCTTTTTTATAAAAAGTATCTTTCCTTTGTAAATAGCACTAATGTCTTTTATGAATGTCTCTTCACAGTCTAGAAAAACTGTTACTTCTGGATATTTACTAAAACTATTAAGATATTTTAATAAGTATTTTAACCCCATTTCATTAACATCTTCAATTGCTATTTTGCTACAATTGGTTTTCATCATCTCAACAGCTGTTCTCTCTAAATTCGCAAAATATGTAGCATCCTCTTTTTTTGTTTTTAATGACAATTTCCGAGAATGCTCTGGCAAAATCTTAAATTTAAAATATATTTTGTCTCCATCACCAAAATTTCTTTTTTTAATATCATATATATCAAATCCAAGTTTTATTGCCAATCTTAGCATATGTGGTCTCATATTACTACTTGCCAACGTTACTGAATCAAATTTTTTGTTTCTTGCATATTCTATAAGAAATTCTAAAAACTGTTTATTAAGTCCTCTTCCCTGATATTTCGGTAACACTCCTCCATACCAAGCATACAAATTATTAATTTCCTTCTGCACAACAATTATACTATATCCTATTAATTGTTGTTCTTCTTTATATACAAAAATTAATAATTCATTCTGTTTCCTCTTTTTTTCATAGCTTTGCATTGGAAAATCTTTTCCAAAAATTTCACTGTGCAAAATCAAAATAGAATTTACATCTTCAATTTTCCGTATTTCCATAATTCAAAATCTCCTTTACCCAATTAACCTGCATCAAGCCATCTTTTTCTGCTTCTCTTACATTCGTTTCTATTATAATAGGAACTATGGGTAAGAATTGCAGTATTTCACATACTGATTTTCTATCAAGTTTACCTTCTGATAAAATTATATGGTCAGTTTGAACATTAAAATCATGTATATGAATTTCTTTTATACTTTGACAAATTGACCGTTTACTTTTTAACATTCTAGTCAACTCTATTTGAGTATATCCCAACTTTATTCCTCCATACATTAAATGTCCTAAATCCATACATATGCTAATATTATCCTTTTTCAATCTTTTAATAACATATTCTAGTTCATCAATATACTTCGTACTATAAGTCTGAATATTTTCTATACATATCGAAACTTCTTTTGGAACCTCTTTTCTTAATTTTCTCAATTTAGAAATTATTTCATTTTCATAGCCGTAAAAATGCATCACAATATTTACAGGATATACTTCACAATTATTAATACATTCTAGAATCCTTTTTGCATTATTGTGCTCAAATTCATCATATAACATCCGCTTAGGCAAATGTATTGAACATTTGCCTAAGCATTCACTGTTTAATTTTTTTTGTACAGACAAAAAATCATACTCGTTTTTTATCTTTATTTCAATGAAATCAAACAACTTGAAGTATTGATGCAAAAATGATGAACTTATCATTGCACTTGGCACTCTAAATCCTATCATCCGTCAACCCTTTTTCTTTCATTATTTGCCTTAGATCATCAATATTGTATTTTGGTTCTAATCCATTAGGATTTATACATTCCATATATGCTTCTCTTGTATTACGTGGAAGAATTGGGATAATGTCTTCAATCACTTTTCTACAAATAAAACATGCTCCTGGATCTGCCTCTGTAATATCTCCAGTAAGAAAGTTCGCTCTTGCTCTACAACCACTATTACATACTAGGCAATACTTACACTTTGAACAATAACTTAAATCTTTCATAAGAATCACATATTCTGGGTTCAAGTGTTTGTTTTCAAGTGTCTTCTTAATATCAAAGTTATTACCTTTAAAATCAAAAATAGTATTGTGAAAATATTGACATAAAGTTGCTGTGCCATCACTTCTTACAGAGATTTGATGATCTGCTACATAATCACATGGAGAATATTTCAAACGCTTATCTAACATTTCCATACAATCTACATTACTTGGTTTTGCTTTTAACATGATTGTTCTAAAAATATTATTAATTTCAATATCCAGCTTATCTTCAAGGTGATTTTCTATGTAATGATTTAAAATTTTAACACAAGAGTCCATCATTTTCTCGTAATAGCCTTCGAAGTCGATATTTTTTAAAGCTCCACCCTGAAAACCAATATCAAATACTCTCCATCTTGATGCACCAATAGCACAAACTTTTTGATATACATCAAAAAGCTTATCTGCATTACTCGGATTACAAACTGTATGAATACAAACTTCTATTCCAGTATTTTTTGCAATCCATTCAGCTTTCTTCCAGAGATTCTCAGTAATAGTTCCATCTCTCAACGAGTTTTCATCAGTAACAGTGTCAATGCTAATTCTTATCCTCTTTAAACCTGCCTCTTCAAGTTCTTTAGCAAGACTTTTTGTTAACAAGGTAGCATTTGTTACCATATCTGCTTTAATTCCTAATTCTGAGATATGTTTTATTATCAATATGATATCTTTATTTACAAGGGGTTCTCCTCCTGTCAACAAAATTTTATTAATATCATATACCTTTTTAGTCTCAGAAACAAGTGTCAATATTTCATCTGTCGTCATATCATCTTTCCGGTTAATATATTCTGAATTATGACAATATTTACATTTTAAGTTACAGCCTGATGTTACTTCTAACCGTATTGATGTGTACTTTTTATCTTTCATAAAAAAGACCTCCTTATTTAAAATAATGGCTGACCAAATATGGTCAGCCTCATTCGTTGTTGCAACCTATATTAGTTGCCTGCTGTTCTCAGATCCATAATAGTCCTCCTTTTGGATTTAATATTTATTAGTAGACTGATAACAGTCACTAATACAGGCTAATCATTCTTCGACTAGCAAAGAATAATTACTTTTCTACAAAGTTACATTTATATTTTACTACTTTTGTAGTTTTATGTCAACACTTGTTTATATTTTTATTAAAATAAGCATATACATACCTCTCTTCGTATATGTATATGCTTTTTTATATTTTTATATAACTTTATAATTTATTTTTTCACTTCACAAACCATTTCTTTTTTTCTTCTATCAATAGAGTATGCACTTCCTAATGTTGTTTTTGCTAGATGTTTCACTTGTGCTCCTACCTCTCCTATTTCTAATACATTATGGAATCTGCCTTTATGTGCTACGACAACTCCAATTGAAATTGAAGTTAATGGAAATTGTTCTATTACGCATTTTCTATTTGGTACTTCTAGATATCCTTTTTGAATATCTTCTTCGTTAAAATATTTTAAAACTCCTTTGTCAAACTCTGCTATAATGTTTTGGCATATTGCTTCGTAATCGTCTTCTTCGGAAACAATTGCTACAAAGTCATCTCCTCCAATATGTCCTACAAATGTATTTCCACTTACAGATAGTTTGTCAATATTATTTATAATTGTTCTAGAGGTAAATTTAATTATTTCATCTCCATTTAAGAATCCATATACATCATTATAGGCTTTAAAATTATCTAAGTCTAAATAAAGCATAACAAAATCTTCTTTATTTAATAGTCTTTTTTTCATTTCTGCTTGGATTTGTACATTGCCTGGAAGTCCGGTAAGTGGGCTTACTCTTCTATTGGTATCTAATAATCGAATAACATTTTTAATGGTATAAAATAGATATTCTTTATCAATAGGAGCTTTTATATAATGTTCTACACATTCTTTTAATACTTCTACTCTGTGTTCCTTTTCTCGATTTGAAGATACTACAATAATTGGTGTAATGCTATTATCTTCATTCAATCTTATTTTTTTGCATACTTCAATAATGTTTTCGTCAATGGTATCTTCATTGATAATAATTAATGCTGGTATATTTTTTAACGCTACATCAATGTTATTGGTATCTACTTTTTTTAGTTTAATTTTACAATCTTTCTCCTGTTTAAATAACTGATAAATAATATCTTTTAACTCATCGCTATTATCGATAATATATACTTCTTGTGCCATACTTTAACCTCTTTTCTCTTTATGTTTTTTATTTGTTTTAATTGCCTTATTTTTCTTAATTTTTTCTTTTAATTCTTCTAATGAGATTTTCTGTTTCATAAACTCAGTTATGTTTTCAGAATGCATCTCTGGGAAGGATTTTTTTAGTCTTATAATTCTTTTATAGATTTTAAATTTTAACATAGTTTGTTTTGCTTTTAAATCTTCTACTAGTTTTTGTATATTTTCTTTATACGCTTTTTCTATTGTTTCTGATTTTTTTAGTTCTACTAGTTTTTCTTTAATTGTTTCGCCTAATTCAAATATTTCTGCAATTTTCTTATCGATTACCATTATTTTTACAACCGTAATTACGGCATCTACGCCTATTGCTATACTTAATATAATGTTTATATAAACTAATATATTGGTTGGTATTAAATTTGTAAGGTTTTCAATCCATGGTTGGATAACAAATATTAGTAATACTCCTAATATTCCCCAATAGATTGAGTTTTTTAAACATACTCTTCCTTTTATATTAAATTTAAGATGTGAATAATCCCAATATTTGGTTTTAAATAATTTCTCTAAAATTACTGCTACAATATATTCCCATATGGAAAATAGTAGAAATGCCATAATAAAGATAACTACTATATTATCTGAGATTCCTCCTAAAGCAATCATAAGTACAGCACCAATTCCATACATTGGACAAAACGGTCCATAAAGGAAGCCACTATTTACTGGCTTTCTTTGTAGTATTGACTTATAAATTGACTCTAAGCACCAGCCTAAAAAGGAATATAAAATAAAGTAAAATATCATTTTATCGTGCATAATTAAATTCTGTTGCTCCTTCTGCCGTTAATCCATTAACATTTGTTATTTTTATACTTATTGTGTTAGTACCTTCTACTAAGTCTAAAGAAAATCTTGCTTCTGTTTGGTTAACATCATTCATTCCATATACAGCACCATTTAAGTTTACTTCTATGGATTGAATTCCATCAGCATCGGATACTCCTATGATTAATTTTGCATTTTCTTGGTCAACTGTTAGTTCTGTAATCTCAGGTGTTTCCGAAGATACAATGATAGTTTGCTCTTCTGTATTCGTATTACCGGATTGGTCTACTGCTGTTACATAAATAGTATGTTCTCCTCTACCAATATCTGTTAAAGCATATTCTATTCTTGTGTCTTCTTCATTATTCTTATCAATTCTTATTTCTTCTCCATCATCAATTCGGTAGGTTAAATATTCAATTGCTGTTTCATCTACTGCTTCTAGTCTTATGCTAGTTGATTGCTTTGTTATACTTATGGTTGGTTTTGCAATGTCAATTCCATCTAATATAATTTCTTTTGTGAAAGTCGTCGCTCTTCCAGTCTCATCTTCTAGTATGATGGTTAATGTATTATTACTACTTGGCAAAGTAATTTCTTCTTGGAAGTTGGTTTTCTCCTCTGGAATAGATCTTTGCTCCGAATTTTCCCAATTATATTTAAATCTATCGATTACATTTACGCTTTGTACATCTACAATTAAAGTATCATTTACTCTTGAAATATAAATCTCTGGCAAGTTTTCTGTACTATTTCCTCTTGCATCCATATAAATGGCATACGAACTATGCCCTATTAGAAATAGAGCAAATAGGATTAAGACTACTGCAAAAAAACGGACTATGTTTTTTATTTCAATTGGTCCTGAACTTGTCCTTGTTTTTTTATTTTTCTTTTTATTCTCTACCATTAAAATTTGATTCATTCGTTTTCCTCCACTTTTACATTTGAAATTATATCATACGGTTTTTGGGTTGTAAACATTAATTTAAAAATTATCTACAAGTTCTGTAATAACTAGTTAGAATTCACAATTATATTGATTTCGAGAAGAAGTATATATTTTTTTATTTTTATTTTCGGCCCCCAACATCGCACAAACTGTATTAACTCACTAACGTTCGTTAAACACTTTGTAAGCTTGTCGGTCCCCACCTTAAGCACTCCAATAAAAAGAAAAAAATATATACTTCTTCTCGAAAATGTTAATCTGTGATTGGTAACGAAAGAGAACTTCACCTGAAGTTCTCTTCTTTACTTAAGTATTATCTTCTTTATAATACAAACTTCTTAATTAGTATTACTCCTCCTGCAAGTATTACAAGTACTGCTGCTATTACTCCTATAAAATGTTCTCCTACACCTGTTACGATAGATAATATTACTTCAGCATCATCAATATCGTCTTCGCCTTTTTCGAAGTTGTCTGGTGTAGAGTCAATATCGTCATCACTATCTTCGGAGATTTCTGCCCAGTTTGTTTTTACTCCTAGGTTGTTATGTCCATTAATCCATCTAAATGTTATTTCTATTACAACACTGTCTCCTGGTTCTAATAATGTTTCAGATAATTGTGTTGTTGTTACTGTTTTACCATCATCGGATAGTACCCATCCTTCATTATCTTCTTCCACAAACTCTAGGCCTTCTGGTATATAGTCTTTTATTTCATATGCATATCCTGCTTTATTTCCTTCGTTTGTGATACGAATTTGATATGTGAATTTGATTACAGCATCATTTATTTTATGGTTTCCAAGTTCGATTTTTACTGGTGGTTCTGGTACTACGTCAAAATCGTGTCCAGTTTCTTCCACAGTTGTTTCTCCATCTAATGTCATTGTTACTTTTGATATTATTTTCTTTAATGCTAAATCAAAGTAAGTTACTTTTACTTTTTCAATATCAATGTCGTCTTCTTCCTCTTGGTCATTATCTGGAGTAGAGTCAATATCATCTACTGGCTCACCATTTTCGTTGCTATCCTCTGACACTTCTGCTGTATTAATTAAAATTCTGTCCGATGTATTTGGTTCTGTTACACGGAAGGCTATTTGTAAATCTCTGTAATCTGGTTGTGTCATTGTTTCTGGATCAAATGCATCTAATAAATTGTCTCTTCCTGTTGCATCTTCTTGTGCTTTTGATAGATAATCTGTTCTAATGCTTACCGCTTCTTCTACATTTTCTGTTACATTTCCATTGGCATCATACATAATCCATCTGTATTCTGTATTTATTTCATTATCTGGCAAGAATTCTAATCCTTCTGGTAGATCATCTTTTACTTCCTCTGCATATCCTGCTATTTCTCCTTCATTGTAAACTCTTATAGTGTAAATTACTGTATCTTCTGTTGCCACTTCTACGGGATCTTTTGGATGTGTATAAGTATATTCTCCATCTACTATACTAAATATTGGTACTCTACCTGTTATTTCTTCGTCATTTACCCCTGTAATGAATTTTCTTAAGGATAAGTCGAAATATGTGTTCTCAATTGTTATTTCTATGGTATTTCCATTTACTATAATGCTCTTTACTGGTCCATCATTTTCTGTAGTATTCGCTGAGTTTCCATCATTTTCTGTAGTATTCGTTGCATTTTCCTCTGTTTCTTCTGGCGCCCCATATAAAGTTTGTGTTAAGTTTGTAGTAACTACACTTTCTTTTGTTTCTCTTGTTATTTTATTTATTAGCTGTGTTCTTTCCATTATTGAACTTTCATTTGTTAATTTTGTGTTGTTACTTGATGTTTGCTCTGTCTTAATTGCTGTACTAGTTAACATTTCTGTGTTTTCTTTTGTATTTTCTCTACTAATAGAGTTTTCTGTTTCTTCTTTTGTATTTTCTTCTGCACTAGTAGCTTTTTCTGTTGTACTATCTTCTGCACTAGCTAGTTTTTCTACCTCTTCTGTTGTAGTTTCTTCCTCAAGATTTCCCAATTGTTCTCCATTTGGAACTGCACCCATTACTACTCTATTTGCTGTTATTGTGTATTCACCATTTTCTAGTGTAATTTGTACATCAATTATAATAAATTCTTCTAATACTGTATATCCTTCTGGTGCCTCTTTTTCACTAATTACAAATCTACGTGTTCCTTCTCCTGTTATTGTTAAATTCTCAATTAGGATTTCTCCATTTTCATTTGTTCTTAAATCATCATATGTGTTAATAACTGTTCCATCTGTATTTACTTCTTCTACTTTAAATACAGCATCTTGTAATCTATTGCCTAGTCCATTTACTTTTATCAACTTAATTTTAAAGTCTCCTGTTGCTGGTGGCAATACTAGTTCTTCGTAATCGTCATCATCTTCGTATCCCCAGCCTTTTTCGGATTCTCCTGGATTGTAGTTTTCTCCTTTTTCTGGTACATTATCTGGCGTAGAATCTCTGTCTTCTACTTCGTTTTTGTCTTTATCTAAGTCTCCTGTTATTTCTGCTACGTTCTTTAAGCTTATGTTTGTTTCTCCTTTGTTTGCTACTACCTCACACTCTATTTGTACATCAATGTAGTCTACATTGTTTCCATCAAAGGCATCAATTATTACTTTATCGTCTCCTTCTTTTCTGTCTGCATATATTGTGTCTCTATTTGGATTTGTTGTATTTGGTGAGGTTATGTCTGTTGTTACTTCTCCGTTTTCTCCTGCTACCCATCCATATTGTGTATTTATTGTACTGTCTGCTTTTAAAGCTAATCCATTTGGTAAGTAGTCTGTTATTTCGGTTGCATATCCTGCTATTTCTCCTTCGTTATATACTCTTATTGTATAAATTACACTATCTCCTGTATTTACTTGTAATGGTGTTTTTGTATGTGTTTTTTCTAAGGTTGTAGTTGTTCTATTAAATACATTTTGCTTTGTTTCTTCACTTATTTGTGGTTCTCTGCTTGGTTCTACAGATGTTTCATTTATTTGTGTAATGAATTTTCTTAATGCTAAATCAAAGTAGCTATTTTCAATTGTTATTTCAATTGTATTATCTATTACTTCTATACTTTTTACTGCTCCGTTTTCTATACTAACTGATTGTGCTGTTTCTTCCACATTTAAGTTATTTGTTTCAAGATTTATGGTTGTTGTTAAAGTTTCTGCTGCATTAAAGTTTTCTCCTTGTAAATTGCTTTCATTAATAACTTCTTCTGGTCTAGTTGCACTAACATTTGTAACGGTATAAACTCCATCTACTAATTCTACTGTTACTTCAAGTCTTATTGGTTCTCCTAATAATTCGTAACCATCTGGGGCATTTTCTTCTGTAATAACAAAGATTCTGGTTCCAACTCCTGATACAGCAATTCTATCTGTTACAACTTCACCAGTTCCATCTGTTGTAAGTCCTTCATAAGTATTTATTACATTTCCCTCTGCATTAAGTTCTTCTACTTTAAATGTTGCTCCAGATAGTCTATTTCCTAGTCCATTTACTTTTATTAGTTTTAATTCAAAGTCTCCTGTTGCAGCTGGAATTACTAATTCTTCGTAGTCATCATCATCTTCATAACCTTCTCCACTTTCAGACTTGTCTGGATATGGAGTAGGATTATAATTATCTATTTGCTCTTCTGTTAAATTATCTGGTGTGGAATCTCTATCTACAACTTGTTCATTTCCATCTTCATCTGCTGCTTTTGTTATTTCTGCTACATTTTTTAAGCTGGTTTCTGTATTTCCATATTCTGCTATTACTTCACATTCTATCTGTACATCAATGTAGGTTACATTTGTTCCTTCTACTCCATTTAATAAGTTGTCTGCTAAGGTTGTAGTTATAATAGTTTTACCATCTCCACTAGGATTGGTCCAACCATATTGTGCATTTATACTACTGTCCTCTACAAATCTTAATCCATCTGGTAAATAGTCGGTAATTTCGGTAGCATATCCATCTATCGTTCCTTCATTGTAGATTCTTATGGTATATACTACTTTATCTCCTGGCATTACTTGTATTGGGTCTTTTGAGTGTGTTTTTTCTAATGTTGTGGTATTTCCATTTACTAAGTCATTTATTGTATCAATGGTTATTTGTGGTTCTCTATTTTCTGGCGTTGTTACTGTTTGTCCATCTGCTGATGTTATTGTTGTAATGAATTTTCTAAGTGCTAAGTCAAATTCTTCTACAATTACTTTTTCAATATCGATATCGTCTTCTTCTGGCTCATCATTATCTGGTGTAGAATCTTCGTCATCAATTGGTTCTCCAGCTTCGTCGGCATCTTCCGAAATTTCTGCTGTATTAATAATTACTCTATCAGAAGAGTTTGGTTCTGTTACTCTAAATGCTACTCTTACTTCTTTATAGTCTGGTTCACTCATGGTGTCTGGGTCAAAAGCTTCTATTAAATTATCTCTACTTGTTGCATCTTCCTGTGCCTTAGATAAGTAATCGGTTCTTATTGTTACTGCTTCTTCTACATTTTCTGTCTCATTTCCATTAGCATCGTACATTACCCATCTATAGTTGATGTTTGTTGTATTATCTGGTAAAAACTCTAATCCTTCTGGAATGTCATCTTTTACCTCTTCTGCATATCCTGCAATATCTCCTTCGTTATAGATTCTTAATGTATAAATAACAGTGTCTCCTGATTTTACCATTACAGGGTCTTTTGTATGGGTATAGGTATATTCTCCATTATCTATACTAAATACTGGTTCTCTTGAGTTTATAACATCTGCATTTACTCCTGTAATGAATTTTCTTAGTGCTAAATCAAAACTTTGTACATATACTTTTTCAAAGTCGTCATCATCTTGTTGTCCTGGTATATATTCGTCTCCTCTGTTTATTTCTGTATCTTTATAGTTTGGAAGTGTATTGTCATTTGGCAGTGTTATATTATCTTCTTGTGAATCTCTATCGGTAACTTGGTAGCCATCTCCATCTGTGAACCCTGAAATTTCTGCAATGTTGGTTAGTTTTTCTCCTGGTGTTACGCCACTGGTTACTCTACATTTTATTCGCACTTCTACATAATCTAAGGTTGAGCCTCCATCATAAGCTCTAATTAATTCATCTGTTAGTATTTGTGTTTTTACAGTTCTTCCATCAGATTCTAGTACCCATCCTCTTTCTGTGTTAAAGCTATCGTTTACAAATTCTAAGTTTGTTGGTAAATGATCTGTAATTTCAGTTACATATCCATCTAATTGTCCTTCATTATATACTCTTATGGTATAAATAATTTCGTCTCCTACTTTTACTCCTAAAGGTGTTTTGTCATGATTATAAATAGCTGTTGTTCCAGAGGAAAGACTAGTAGTATCTACTACTGGTTCTCTACTAGTTACTGCTTTTCCATCAATATTTGTAATATATTTTCTTAAAGATAAATCAAAGTATTTACCTAGTATTACTAGATCTTCAAAGTCGTCATCATCTTCTTGGCTTTCATTTCCATAATCAGGAACATCTACATTATCTGGTGTGGAATCTCTATCTGGAACTTCTTCTCCTTCTTCATTAGTTGCTCCAGTTATTTCTGCTATATTTTTTAAATTGGTATCTTCTGATTGTACTCTTGCTGTTACTACACATTCTATTTGCACGTCTAAATAATGTGGTGCATCTGAGTCACTTCCATCAAATGCTGGTATTACTTGCCCTGCTAAATAATCAGTGGTTACTGTTCCGTCTCCATTATCGTGCCAATTATATTGTGTATTAATACTGCTTCCTTCTTTTAGTTCTAATCCATTTGGTAAATAATCGGTTATTTCTGTTACAATTCCGTCAATATTTCCTTCATTATATACTCTTATCGTATATAGTACTGTATCTCCTGTACTTACAACTAGTGGAGTTTTGGAATGTACTTTATTTGCTGTTGTTTTGTCTCCATCTGCTAATGCTTCTTTTTCTGCATCACTTATTGTTGGTACTCTATTCTCTGGGGTTGTTACTGCCCCTTCCGATGTTATAGATGCTATAAATTTTCTTAATGCTAGATCAAATATTTCTTCTGGAGGTCTTGTGTATGTAACACTATCTTGATAGTTTTCTTCTGTTCTTTCTACTATTGCTACTGGTTGATCTGCTGTGTCGGCTCCTTCTACTGACCAAAAAGTAATGTTGGTATTAGAATAGCTTCCGCTTATGTTTAATGTTACTGTGTCTATATTTGTTGTATTAGATACCACTATGTAGAATTCATTTCCAATGGTGTCTTCTAAACTATTATAAGTTGTAGTGCCATCTGCATTTTGGTATCTTATTACATTTATTTGACTTCCGCTTCCATTTGTAAATGTTCCATTTAATGTAACATTAGAATTTCTGGTTCCTTCTATTTTAAATGGTCCTACTATATAGTTGTTTCCTGACTCTTGCAAAGTACTTCCTAAATTTTTTGCTAATGTGTATCCTGTATTGGTTGTTGGTGTATATCCTGATTCAGCTTCTGACAATGCAGTATCTACTAAGTAGTTATATAGTGTTATAGCATCATCTGAACGATAAACTCCTTCATCTCCCCAATAGAAGTCGTCACTTAAAGCAATGTAGTTATCATCTATTCCTGCATCTAAATTTACATATAACTCAAATGTATTGCTTCCATCCATTTCTACATCATAGCTACTTCCTGTATTGGTAAAATGCCATATTGCTAATTGTTGTACTACATCTATATCGTCATCTGTTAAATCTTCATATCTTATGCCTGCTGCATTTAATAATGATGTTTTATATTCTGCAGCGTTGTCACTTCCTGGTACATAGGCATGCTCTAAAATCCATAGCAATGCGTTATATGTTGTGCTATCGGTTGGTAGTACATTTCTATATATATCATTGGAATTAATAAAGCTAGAATCTGTCATGTCGAAATATCTAGTATATGGTCTTACTGTAGGCGTTCCATTTCCAAATTCGGAAGATCCAAATCCTGGTCCAGCTTTTAAACAATAAATGGTATTATTATAATTGGCTGTTGTTCCACTATTGTTTGTTTCTACAATTTTCCATATGTTTTTTTCTAATGCACGATAACCATAGCCACTACTTCTTAATTGTTTTATGGTAAGATATTTAGGTGTTGTTGATATTGCAGCTTTTACTGTGTTAAAAACACTTAAAGATAGTATTCCTATAAATGTTACCATTAAAACTGTTAATACTTTTTTTAACGCTTTGACTTTCATTCTCTCATTCCCCCACTAGTTTCCATTATTATATATATTTTATTGAGTTTAATAATACAAGTCAATGGTAGTTTTTAGCACTTTTTTTAAGTTCTTTTTTCTTTCCTTACGGATTTTATATTTAGGGCTTATTTTACTTAATTTTACAATTTTATTACAATTTTATTATTTATTGTAATATTTCTTTCAACCCTATTAAAAAAATTCTTCTTTGCTTTTAGTGTACATTTCGTTTTTTCCTATTTCTAGGCTTTTTAATGTTTTTCCTCTTTCTTTCTTTTTCCCTTTTCTTTTCTATTTTTTCCTTTTAAAAAGAGCTCAAACCTTAAGTTTCCTTAAGCTTTGAGCTCTTTTTCTGTTATCATAATAATCTAGTATTATTACTTAATTCATATTTTCTATAATACAAACTTCTTAATTAGTATTACTCCTCCTGCAAGTATTACAAGTACTGCTGCTATTACTCCTATAAAATGTTCTCCTACACCTGTTACGATAGATAATATTACTTCAGCATCATCAATATCGTCTTCGCCTTTTTCGAAGTTGTCTGGTGTAGAGTCAATATCGTCATCACTATCTTCGGAGATTTCTGCCCAGTTTGTTTTTACTCCTAGGTTGTTATGTCCATTAATCCATCTAAATGTTATTTCTATTACAACACTGTCTCCTGGTTCTAATAATGTTTCAGATAATTGTGTTGTTGTTACTGTTTTACCATCATCGGATAGTACCCATCCTTCATTATCTTCTTCCACAAACTCTAGGCCTTCTGGTATATAGTCTTTTATTTCATATGCATATCCTGCTTTATTTCCTTCGTTTGTGATACGAATTTGATATGTGAATTTGATTACAGCATCATTTATTTTATGGTTTCCAAGTTCGATTTTTACTGGTGGTTCTGGTACTACGTCAAAATCGTGTCCAGTTTCTTCCACAGTTGTTTCTCCATCTAATGTCATTGTTACTTTTGATATTATTTTCTTTAATGCTAAATCAAAGTAAGTTACTTTTACTTTTTCAATATCAATGTCGTCTTCTTCCTCTTGGTCATTATCTGGAGTAGAGTCAATATCATCTACTGGCTCACCATTTTCGTTGCTATCCTCTGACACTTCTGCTGTATTAATTAAAATTCTGTCCGATGTATTTGGTTCTGTTACACGGAAGGCTATTTGTAAATCTCTGTAATCTGGTTGTGTCATTGTTTCTGGATCAAATGCATCTAATAGATTATCTCTTCCTGTTGCATCTTCTTGTGCTTTTGATAAGTAATCTGTTCTAATGCTTACCGCTTCTTCTACATTTTCTGTTACATTTCCATTTGCATCATACATTACCCATCTATATTCTGTATTAACACTATTATCTGGTAAGAATTCTAAACCTTCTGGTAAATCATCTTTTACCTCTTCTGCATATCCTGCTTGTGTACCTTCATTATAGATTCTTAATGTATAGATTACAATATCTCCATTTGCTACTTCTACTGGGTCTTTTGGATGTGTATAAGTATACTCTCCATCCTCAATACTAAATATTGGTACTCTGTTTGTTATTTCTTCATCATTTACACCAGTAATAAATTTTCTTAAAGCTAAATCAAAATATTTTACTTTTATTTTTTCAATATCTTGGTCGTCTTCTTCCTCTTCATTATTGTCTGGTGTAGAGTCTACATCTTCTACTGGATTTCCATCTTCATCAGCGTCATCAGAAATTTCTGCTGTATTGATTATAACTCTATCTGATGTATTTGGCATTGTTACTTTAAATGCAATTCTTACTTCTTTGTAATCTGGTTCATCCATTGTCTCTGGATCAAATGCTTCTATTAGATTATCTCTTCCTGTTTCCTCTTCTTGTGCTTTTGATAAATAATCTGTTCTAATACTTACTGCATCTTCTACATTTTCTGTTACATTTCCTTCTGCATCATACATTACCCATCTATAATTGATATTTGTTGTATTCTCTGGTAAGAATTCTAATCCTTCTGGAATATCATCTTTTACCTCTTCTGCATATCCTGCAATATCTCCTTCATTATAGATTCTTAATGTGTAGATAACCGTATCTCCTGTTGCTACTTCTACTGGGTCTTTTGTGTGAGCATATACATATTCTCCATCTTCTATGCTAAATACTGGTTCTCTATCTGTTATTACTATATCATTTACTCCTGTGATGAATTTTCTTAATGCCAAGTCAAATTTTTGGATAATTACTTTTTCAAAGTCATCATCATCTTCTTGTCCAGGAATATATTCATCTCCTCTATTTATTTCATCATCTTTATAGTTTGGTAATGTTTCATCAGATGGTAAAGTAACATTATCTTCTGTTGAATCTCTATCTGTTACCTCTTGTCCTTCTGAATCTCTAGAATCTGTAACTTCTGCTATGTTTGTTAATTTTTCTTCAGCAGTAGCTGTATCTCTTACTCTACATTTAATTTGTACATCAATATAATCTAAGTTTGTGCCATCGAAGGCTTCTAATATTACTTTATCTGCTCCTTCTTTTCTATCTTCATATATAGTGTCTCTACTTGCAGAATACTCAGTGTCTGGTGAAGTAATATTTGTTGTTACTGTTCTTCCATCTTCACTTATTGTCCATCCATAAGATGCATTAAATTCGTCATTTACAAATTCTAAGTTTGCTGGTAGGTGATCTGTTATTTCATAAACATAACCATCTATTTGACCTTCATTATATACTCTTATGGTATAAATAACTTCATCTCCAATTGCTACTTCCACAGGATCTTTTGGATGATTATAAATTGCTGTTGTTGAACTTCCTGAAGTAAGTGGAGTTGTATCTACTACTGGCTCTCTTAAATAATTACCATCATTATCTTTTAGTTCGGTATCATTTACTTGTATGATGAATTTTCTTAAACTTAAGTCAAAGTATTGTCCTAAGATTACTAAATCTTCAAAGTCGTCATCATCTTCTTGACTTTCATCTCCGTATCCAGGTACATCTACATTATCTGGTGTAGAATCTCTGTCTGGTACTTCTTCTCCTTCTGAATCAGTTGCTCCTGTTATTTCTGCTATGTTTTTCAAATTGGTATCAGTATCGCTTACTGATGCAGTTACAATACATTCAATTTGTACATCTAAATAATGTAATGTTGTACCATCAAAAGCTGGTATTACTTGCCCTGCAAGTTTATTAGTAGTAACAGTTCTTCCATCTTCTGATATCCATCCATTTTCTGTATTAATGCTACTATCTTCTTTTAAGCTTAAACCATCTGGTAAGTAATCGGTAATTTCAGTTACAATCCCATCAATATCTCCTTCGTTATATATTCTAATAGTATATAATACTGTATCTCCTGTTGTAACTGTTAGAGGATTTTTAGGATGTACTTTTTCTGCTGTTGTTATTGTTCCATCTCTTAAATCTTCTAATGTGTCATTACTAATGCTTGGTACTCTACTTGTTGTTGGTTCAACATTATTTATGGATACGATAAATTTTCTTAATGCTAAATCAAATATTTCCTCTGCTGGTTTTGTAAATTCTTCTGAATCACTATAATCTTTTTTTACTCTTTCTACGATTGCTACTGGTTGATCAATTGCTGCTGCTCCTTCTACTGACCAATAAGTAACAGTAGTATCAAAATAACTTCCATTTATGCTAAATGTTATTTTATCAATATTTGTTGTATTTGGTACAACAATGTAAAAATCTTGACCGATTGTGTCTTCTAAGTTGCTAAATGTACTTCCACTTGCATTTTGCAAGCTTAAATTACTGATTGTCTCTCCATTTCCATCAGTAAATGTTCCTTCTAATGTTCCTGTTGTATCACTTATTTGATTTATTCTGAATGGTCCTATAATATAGTTATTTCCTTCTGCTTTTACTGTTTGTGTTAAATCTGCTATTTCATAAGGTTGGCTTGCAGTTTTTACTTCATAGTCTGGTGCATTTGCTTCTGCTGTATTTACTAAGTATTGGTATAATTGAATTGCTTCTTCAGCTCTATAATAACCTTCATCTCCCCAGTAGTCTTCATCACTTAATGCAATGTAATTATCATCATTATTTTTATAGAAGTTTACAAGCAATTCAAAAGTTTGCGTTCCATCTCTTTCTACGTCAAAGCTATCTCCACTATTTGTAAAATGCCATACTGCTAATTGTTGAACAACATCAATGTCGTCATCTGTTAAATAGCTATCTTGAATTCCTGCATTATTTAATAATAATTCTCTATACTCTGCTGCTTCTTGTTTTTCTGTATCACTTGCATTTGTTCTTGGTACTACATATACATTTTCAAGTAGCCATAGCAAAGCTTTGTATGTATCACTATTTACGTCTGGCAATGCATCTACATAAGGACTATCAATTGAACTTGGATTTTTCATATCAAAATATCTTGTGTATGCTCTTACTGTTGGAGTTCCACTACCAAATTCGTTTGATCCAAATCCTGGTCCGCCTTTTAAACAATAAATTGTGCTATCATAATTAGCAGTTGTTCCATTACTATTTGTTTCTACAATTTTCCAAATATTTTTTTCTAATGCTTTATATCCATAGCCAGAACTTCTTAACTGTTTTATTGTAAGATATTTAGGTTCTGTTGCAGTTGCTGCTTTTGCTATGTTAAAAGCACTTGTTAAGATAATTGCTAATAATGTTAGTATGATTATTAAAGCTAGTTTTTTAAGTTTCATATTCATTACCATCCTTTTACCCTTTTAATATCCTATATTATCTATTGTACTTACATTTTTTTCGTAAGTCAATAGCAATATTTTCCTTGTTTTCCATCTATTGAAAAACTTAGAAAAAACTTCTTACGGATCTATCTTTTTCATTTTATGTTTAAAATATTACAGCCATATTACAATTATATTACATTTTTGTAATATTTTCAATGGTTTTAGCCTTTTTTATAGGGAAATCTATAAAAATTTATTTCATTTTTATTGACTTTTGCTTAATAATTTGCTATTATATTAATTGTTCTGTTGTTTATCATTTGAATGACAAACAACAAAAGATTTACTAATATAGTAATTCATGCGGGAATAGCTCAGTTGATAGAGCGCTGCCTTGCCAAGGCAGAGGTCGCGGGTTTGAGCCCCGTTTCCCGCTCCAATAAAACTGTTTGATAAGCGGTACTAAACAGTTTTTATTTAATTTTAAACATCTTAATAATATTTCTTTGCTAAATATGTAAAAAGTGGTACTAAAAATTTTTTTCATACATATATATTTATTATATGGAGCATGGCGATATAGCCAAGTGGTAAGGCACGAGTCTGCAAAACTCTGATCCCCGGTTCGAATCCGGGTGTCGCCTCCAATTTGAATAAGTTTAGACGTTTATTATAGAGTGTTATAATATCACAGATAACCAAATTTACTGAAAATACTGTCTTTGAAAGCAGTATTTTATTTTTATATTTAATACACAGTGTCATAGAATATCATAGGCGTTGCAATAAAATTGCAGTAATATTTTGGAGGAATAATTATGGAATATATAAAAAATATACATTGAACCACATATAGTTATTATTAAAAATATTACTTTTTTAGTTTTTTATTATTCAAATGATGTTTATGCTTCTAACTTAACTATAAAGATTAAATTATAAGAGATAGAAAATTATTTGAAAAATATATAATTCTTAAAATCTTCAAAATATTAAATTTTATCCAATATTTTGATATAATAAAAACTATAAAAATAGAAAGAAGGTATAATTTTGAATATAATCGAAACTTATTCAATCAATAGAAATAATATACATATAGGTAATGAATTAAAACCTAATGAAGCAATAATAGTGTGTAATCATTATATAATGGAACAATTATCAAGGAAGGGTGTAACTTTTGACGAGATGTATCCTGGAGTATTTATAGTTACTTCTTTAAATGGTAATTCAACAATGCAAGATATAGAAAAAATTAATAGATTAATTAGACTATATAATCCAGAGTTAATGGACGAAAGTAATTTAGTAGCTCAAATGTCTCAAGAAAAAATGGATGCATTTTTTCAAAATCATTTTTGGTCTGATAGAGAAAAGAAAAAAATGCATATAAAAAGTGTTGAATATAGAGGAAACCGATTTGACATTGATCAAGGTTCTTTAATTGTTACATATCAAGAAGGTAAAAGAGGTAAAGAATTTACTTTCAATTTTAGAGACGGTAGCACAAATTTACTTGGATACACAGAAGATGGTGTACGAATAGAAGATGTATGGGATAGATATTTATTTGATGAGACTGTAAAACCATGGCTAGAAAAAAATAAATTACGTTTGTCTTTAGAAGTTCATAATAGTCCGACTGTGTTAAATAATCAAAATAAGGCAAGCGTTACTAGAACAATTGAACTAGAAGAAAAATAGCAATATCTATTGATAATATAAGTTAAATTTATATCATTTTTTACTGAGAGTATCTATAATATTTTTTGGTTGGAACATTTTCTCAAATGAATCAGATAAAAAAGTTTTCATATGTAAAAGGTATTAAAAAATATTTGACAAATATAAAAAAAGATGTTATTATATAGTTACATTAAACAAAACATTCAAAGTTCTGCGAATGTCATTTGTGCTTGTATGTGTATCACAACTACACATACTTTTTTTATATAAAAACAGGATAGACCACAACATTCTATCCTGTTTGACAATACTATTATGTATTATCTGCTTTAATCTTTTCATCTTTTGTATTTGCTTTCGTAGATTTTAATGTTTCAATTTCTTCTTTTTGTTTTAATAATTTATCTACTAGTTGCAAAATTAGTTCTGCGTTTGTCATATGTGCTTCCTCCTTTCCGTCCTTATGTAAAAGACTACCTTATGACAAGAAAGGTTGGTAATATGCTACTATATTTTACATAAAAAAACAAGCGAACATAGTAAAAATTTACAATTAATTCTTACTATAAATAGATATAATTTATGTGGTTGCAGTAAAATTGCAATAAATTTAACCAGTAGATGTCCGAAACTATGTAGAAATAGAGGCTTTGAGGCTGGTTATTTTCTGGCTGTCGCCTCCAAAAAGTAGGAAAAACAATAGATTTTATTATATGTCTATTGTTTTTTATTATTTTATATTATTCAGTCATTTCAAGGTTTTCACGCATTTTGCTATACAGGATAAAAAATATTATTTTTTATTATTTTTGATTATTATATTAAAAAATTGCATACAAATCGCATACAAAAATTTTAAAAATTCTCATGCGGCAACTCCCTATTTTCCTAGTAAAATTGTCTAAAAACCTTGAAAATGTAACGAAAATGTAATATAATTGTAATGTAAGGGTAATAAAAAAGAGTTAATAGCAAAAAGGCGCTTCCGTAGAGCAAAAAAAATACAATTAGAAAAGAATAGAAAAGCTGTTAAATTTTGCTATTGACGAAAGAAAAAAAGGGCTTTAAAATAAGAATAGAGTATCAAAAAATAAAGGAATAGTTTAAAAGAAGGATGGTAGAAAAATGGAATGGAAGAAATTTAAGAAATCTTGTATGATGGCAATAACGGCAGTCATCTTAGGAGCAGGAATGATAATACCTTCTCTTACATATGCTACAACAGATAGCAATGGGGGACTATATTTAGGACTAGAGGAATTTCGTAGTTCTGGATATGCCTATAAAACAGGCTTAAATGCTTCTGAAAAAGTATTATGGAAAATTACAGCTTATGACCAAACAGGAACAATTCCTAATAGAGATAGGACTATATACTGTCTAAAAGGAGGACCAGGATTTGGTTCTACAGACATGGGAAATGTAATTCAAAAGCGTAATTATACAGAATATTTTGATTTAAAGAATCTAGATGCAATTCCTTCACCATATAGAGATGTGCTTCCAACAGGAGAAAGATATAATTCGTTAGTATGGGTATTAGAACATTGCTATGTGCCAGCACCAACAGAAAATCCAACAGATGATGAAATAGAAATAGCAGAAAATTATAGAAATGAGCTATTAACAAATGCTGGATTAGCAGATAGTAATATTAGTGATGATGAAATAGATATAGCACAGCAATTAGCAATATGGCATTTTACAAATGATGATGTATATCATTTAGATGCAGATGCTACTTTCTATCTTTGGGTAAAACAAACAGGAGAGATGGATTATGAAGCTATAGGAGATAAATTTGCTGATGGTGATGATAGAAATGATGATACTGTGGCATTGTATCAATACCTTGTAGCACAAGGAGAAGCAAATAAAAATACTCCACCAGTTATAAGTAACTCAGATAGATTTGTTTTAAATAGTGAAAATGCAATAGTAGAAATACAGGGGGACAACTATATAGTAGGTCCATATCATATAGATAGTTTAAGCAAAGAAGACTTTACTTTTATTACAAGTTTGCAAAATGCAGAGGGAACTCAAGTTCCTTATACAATAGTAAATGAAAATGGGGAAGAAACTAGTCAAATTATAGGACAAGATTTTTATTTATCTATACCAACAACAGAAAATATAAATGGATTGACATTTAATATAAATGTAACAGAATATACAACAGTAGTTACTTATTGGTCAGTAAATGGATCTACAACAGATGCATTAAAAATAGATCAACCAGTAGCAGAAGTAGTAAGAAAGAAAGTAGAGTATGATATCAATGCAAAAATAAATTATAACCCTATTTTTGACCTAGCATTAAGAAAATTTATTGTTGCTGTGAATGATGCACCAGTAAGTCCATCCAGAGAGCCACAAGTAGATGTAACACAATTGGCAGATGGTAGCAGAACGACAGCTATAAAGCAACATACCAAAACACCAGTACAAGTGGCAATTGGAGATACAGTACTTTATACAATACGTATCTATAACGAAGGAAATGTAGATGGTTATGCAAAAGAAATAACCGATATTTTACCAGAAGGACTAACTTTAAAAGCAAATAGTACAATTAACCAAGATAATGGTTGGACAAATCCATCAGGAGATGGAAAAACTATCGTAACTACTAAATTAGCTGATACATTAATTAGCAAATATGATGGTGGAGATACATTAGATTATGAAGATGTACAAGTAGAATGTGTAGTAACTGCAGAATATAGTGAAGCAGAACAACATTTTAAAAATATAGCAGAAATCACAAAGCATAGTGATGATGCAGGAAATGAAAGCATACCAGATAGAGACTCAACACCAAATGACTTGACGGATGACCAAAAAGAGAACTACAATCCAGGTTCATCAGAACAAGGCTGGGGTTATGAAGACGACGATGATTATGAAGAATTAGTAATACCAGGAAAAGAATTCGATTTAGCACTACGTAAATTCATAACAAGTATCAATGGAAAA
>CAMMEP010000012.1 GCA_946495905.1 uncultured Clostridium sp. | reverse complement strand
CTTCCTTTTCTTACTAATTGATTAATTGTTGGCACTTAAATTTCACCTCTTTTCTAAAATAAATTAATAAAATGGCATAAATTGCCTTTTACTATAACAGTAAATATTGTATCATTTTTATGTGTATCTGTCAATAAGTTTTTGCCTATTTTTCAGTAAATTTCGTATATCTCATTATAATTGATATTCTACTATTTATTGATGATAAAAATTAATTTATAATTACTTATTATAATAACTTTTTTTGAGTTGATTATTTACTTTACATAATTTGACTATTTGCTTGAATTTTGTTATAATATATGTGTAACTATTCACAATAGCTTATTTTTTATAGGAGGGTTCACATGCAGAACTTAAAAAACTTTTTTTCAGATGTAATTCATCGGCCACTAGTAATAGGTGCATACATTTTCACACTCATTATGTTTACAATTGCAATGCACTTCTTAGACCTTCCCATTGCCAAAATTTTGGCAACCAATGTACTACTGTTTGTAGTATACTTCATCGCTTCATTTAATATATGGGACGATGATGGAGAGCTAAGAATATCTAGCAATTTTATTACTCTATTTGTTGGAGTAGTTGGTAGCTATTTATTACTACAGTTTCTCCAAATGAAAATATTTTACATTATTATTATAATGATAATAATTGCTGTAGAATATTTTCTCGGAATGCTGACTTCTTCATTCAGTATTCCGGAAGAAGAATGATCTTCAAAAAACCGCCATAAGTTTTTCACTTACGGCGGTTTTTCTATTTTCTTTACATTTCTCTATCATTATCATTTACTCTTTGATTCGAGTTTGCATTTGCTATTTGTTCTTCTGACAATCCAGCTACTGAAGTACGAATACTATCTGTAAAGGATTGATGAGCAGTTTTATTTTGTTCCATCTTGTCTTTTACCATTGCTTTTATATCATCCATTGAATGATAAGTAATTGTTTCTTCTCCGTTAATATTTTCTACTCTAGAATATAATTTTTCACAATTATCAGAATTTACCCATCCAAATCTGCTATATCCTCTAGAATCTGTTCTTCCATCAATTGCTTCTAATGCATATTTTTCAACATAATTATCTGCTTTGTAATCTTCTGGATTAATTCCAGCCTCTTCCCAAGTTTTACCTTTAGAAGTAACTATAATTTTTTCGCTTCCATCTTCCATTATTTCTACAATAGCCCTATTAGTTATTTGACAATCCATATCTTCTACAAATTGTCCTCTTCTTCCTGTTTGAGTTAAATCAGAAGCTTCTATATATTCTTGCCCTGCATTAACACTAACAAAATCAGATTCTTCAAATTCTTTCATCATGTCTTCTAAAATTTCTTCTTCTGTTTTATCATTTTCCTCATCTTTTATTGTATCTTGAGAGTCCTTTTCATTCTCATTATCCTTCGAATCATCTTGTTCTATTTCTGGTTCATTAACTGGCTGTGTTGGCTGAGCATTTCCTATTGCCAATGTACCTGCTACACCAGCAATTCCTAATCCTAATAAGAATTTTCTAAATAAACTTTTATCTCTCATTACAGTTGCAATTTTCTTTGCTTCATGTTGTTTTGCAATAATTTTCATTTTTATTTTTTGCATAAAGGTTAATTGATTATCTGATGTTTCTTTTTCGTTATTATTGTTTCTCTTTCTTAAATCATAAGCTAAATCCACTGGCATTTTCTTATTGTCACCATTTTCAAAAGCTTTTAAATAGTCATCTGCTTTTGTTGTATTATTCCTTTTGTCCATTTCTTTTAGTATTTGATATAAATTAATATCTACTTTATTAGCTTGTTTTTTATTTAGCCCAGTTTTTTCCATAATTTCTTTAATAGATTCTTTTTTACCTTCTTTAGTTAGATATTTCTCATCTAGTTTTATATCAATACCTTCATTGTTTTTATCAAAATAGGTATACATTCCAGTTCTTATATTAAATATAACCTTGTCTTTTTTAGGTTCATATTCTTTTATTTCATTCTTTTTATCTACAATAATTTTATATTTGTTCATTTCGTCGAGTTGTTTTTTTAGTTCTTCATTTTCTCTCTTTAAGTTTTGTTGCATCATATATAAAGTTCTTAATTTGTCTGGATCATTTTGAGATTTTTGCGCTTCTTTTGCAATTTTATCTAAATCTTTTTGATTTTGCTGATATTTATCGCTAAGATTTACAAACTTGTCACTTCTTTTTTGAACTTCTTCTTGGCTTTTATTCTTGTCTTCTTTATTGTCTTTCGAATTATTAGTAGGATCGATATCTTTTTCTTGTTTTACTTTTTCTTTATCTATTTTATATTTAGCCAAATATTCGTCAATCTTAGCATCCATATTGCCTACTTTTTTAGCCAAATCTTTTATTGTATTATCAGACCTTGCTAATACTATTTCATTATTTACTTTTTCTAAATCGCTTTCTAATCCTTGTCTTTCATTATCGTATAAACCTTTTTTATTTAATTCTTCTTCTAATTGTTCTTTATCTTTTAGTAGGCTTTCCATTCTTAATTTGAATTTATTATTTTTTTCGTCTAATTCTTGTTTTAGTTTTTTATGTTCTTCATCAAGCTGTTCTATCTCTTTCTTTTCATTTTTAGCGATTTCAAGTTCTTCATTTACTTTATCTAAGTCTTGTGTAAATCCATTTTCTTCATTTTCATATAATCTAGAATTTGTTAATTCTGTCTCCAATCCCTTCTTATCATTTTCTAAGCTAGCAATTCTTTTATCAACTGCATTAATTAAAGCTTCTTTTAATTTTTCATCCATAATTTTTTCATTCCTTTCTCAAGGTATTTTTTAGTTTAAAAAGATTACGCTTACACATAAACAAGACTTTAACTACTTTTTTAACTATATCCCCTTAAATACAATCATCTTTTATATTATATCAAATTTTTTTACTTTTTTCAAGTATTATGTAGACCTGTTTATATAATTCTACAAATTTAGTATAACATTTATGTTTTTTTATTGCAATATTTTTTACTATTTGTCATAAAAATGTCATATTTTTGTAATATTTCCGTAACACATTACTTAACTTTTCTATTGCCCTGTCTGCCAATTTACCATATTTTACTTTTTTGTCTTTTATTTTCTCTGGTAATTCTGGTAATATTCCAAAATTGGCATTCATTGGTTGAAAATTTTCATTTGGAGTTGCAATATAATTTGCCAATGCACCAATCATAGTTTCTTTTGGAAAAGCTATTTTTTTATCATATTCTTTTGCATTTTTCTTATCAGATGAAATATTTGAATTATTCATTCTTTCTTCATAACAAGCTACTGCATTTAGTCCTGCTACAAATCCAGATGCTATGGATTCTACATATCCTTCTACACCTGTTATTTGACCTGCAAAAAAGATATTTTTGTTCTTTATTAAATGATAGGTTTCATCTAATAATTCTGGAGAATTAATAAAAGTATTTCGATGCATTACCCCATATTTGGCAAACTCTGCGTTTTGTAGTCCTGGAATTAAACGAAAAACTCGTTTTTGTTCTCCAAATTTTAAATTTGTTTGAAATCCCACCATGTTAAATAGGTTACCTTCACTATTATCTTGCCTTAATTGCACTAAAGCATATGGTCTTTTTCCTGTTCTTGGATCAGTAAATCCTACTGGTTTTAGTGGTCCGAATCTTAAAGTATCTATACCTCTTTTCGCCATTACTTCTACTGGCATACATCCTTCAAAAATTTCTCGTTTCTCAAAATTATGTAATTCTACCACTTCAGCATTTACAAGTTCATTCCAAAAATTTTCATATTCTTCTTTATTCATTGGAAGGTTGATATAATTGTTTTCTTCGTTCTCTTTTATTCTTTTCTGCCATACTGCTATTTCTTCCTCTTTGCCTCTTTCTTGGCTATATCTATCTCCCCAAAAAGCAATATTCATATCTATGCTTTCTTTTTCTATAATAGGAGCTGCTGCATCATAAAAGTGTAACCCTTCACTTCCTGTAAGTGCCATTATTTCCTTCGATAGTGCATCTGAAGTAAGAGGTCCTGTTGCAATTATTACAATTCCATCTTTTGAAAGTTCTTGTAAAGAAATTATAGAGTTATTATCTGGAATTAATTCTTTCTTGTTCGAAAATGCATTCTCTTTATCTCCACTTTTTCCTACTTCTTCCCTTATTATTTCCACATTTTCTAAACTTTCTATTTTCTTAGTAATTGCTTCTGCAAATTTTTCTCTATCTACTGCCAGTGCTTGTCCTGCTGGAACAGATACTTCGTCTGCAGTTTTTATTAAAAGGGAGTCTAACACTCTTAATTCTTCTTTTAGCAATCCACAAGCATTCGTATGTAAATTAGATTTAAAAGAATTACTACAAACAATTTCTGCTAAATTTGTATTAGAATGCGCTGGCGAAAATTTAACAGGTTTCATTTCATATAACTTTACTTTAATTCCTCTTTTTACTACTTGATAGGCTGCTTCACATCCTGCAAGTCCTCCTCCAATTATGGTTATACAATCTTTCATTATTCGTTAAATCCTTTCTTACTATAATTCAACTCATATTTTTTAGAAAAGAAGTATTAATATAGTTGTAAACTGTAACTATATGCTCTATTTTTTAATTAAACAACTCCATAATATCTTCCTTAGACAATTTATTAATAAAAGTCTGCTCTGTAGAAAGCATTGATTTTGCTAAGCTTGCTTTTCTTTCTTGCAATTCATAGATACGCTCCTCAATGGAATCTTTGGTTATTAATTTATATACTTGTACATTCTTTTTTTGGCCAATTCGATATGTTCTGTCTGTTGCTTGATTTTCTGCCGATAAATTCCACCATGGATCATAATGAATTACCATATCTGCACCAATTAGATTTAGTCCTGTTCCACCCGCTTTTAAAGAAATTAAAAACACTTTTATTTCTTCATTTGTATTAAATTCCTCAACAAGTTTTATTCTATCTCCTACTTTGGTTTGCCCTGTTAATTTAAAATACTTTATTTTTTCCTTTTTTAGCTCTCCTTCTATAATTTCTAGCATGCTAGAATAACCTGAAAAAAGTAAGATTTTATGGCCAGAGGCAATTGCATCTTTTAAAAGTTCTATACATTGGTTCAATTTACTACTTTCCCCTTTGTAGTTTGCTAAAAATAGAGATGGGTGGCAACAAATTTGCCTTAGACGCATTAATAATGCTAAAATTTTAATTTGGCTTTTTTCAAATCCATTTTCTTTTATTTCTTGCCTTACTTCTTTCTTCGCATTTGCCATATAAGATAAATATAATTCTAGCTGCTCTCCTTGCATTTCATTATTAAGTACGCTTATTGTTTTATCTGGAAGTTCTGTTAGAACCTCTTTCTTCGTTCTTCTTAAAATGAATGGTTCAATTAACATTTTTAATTTTTTCATGGCATATTCATTATTTTCTCTAACAATTGGCAACTCATATATTTCTTTAAATTTTTTATATGAATATAAATAACCTGGCATAATAAAATCAAAAATGGACCATAGCTCTGATAGTGAATTTTCTATTGGTGTACCTGTTAAAGCAAATCTTGTTT
The DNA here is from genome assembly GCA_946495905.1 of uncultured Clostridium sp. GTDB lineage: Bacteria > Bacillota > Clostridia > TANB77 > CAG-508 > CALXVA01. The sequence goes on along the minus strand of CAMMEP010000012.1, from coordinate 21,197 downwards.
CTGCTCTAATTTCTTTAATAGCTCTTGCATTTTGCGTATTATTATTTTTTATATATTGTGCCTCATCTGCAATAATGTATTTAAAATTATAATTTATTCTCTTGTATTCTTCTATATCTCTTTTTAATAAGTCATAAGAAGTAACTACTAAATTATATTTTTCTATTTCTTCTATTTGTTCTTTTCTTTCCTCTACATTTCCATGAATTACTAATGTCTTTATATTTGGTGCAAATTTTTTTATCTCATTTTTCCAGTTTAAAGAAAGAGAACTTGGACATACTACAATACTTGGTTTTGGATTTTCATTTTCTTCTATGTAGGATAAAATAACTGCTAATAACTGAATGGTTTTTCCAAGTCCCATATCATCGGCAAGTATTCCCCCGAATTTATAAGAATCTAATATTTTAAGCCACTTGAAGCCCAGCATTTGATAACTTCTTAAGCTTGCTCTTAATTCTTTAGGTAATTTTATCTCCTCATCAATTTCTTTTTTCGAAACTTGATTCACCATTTTTTTATAAGCATCATTTTTTACTACATTCGTGTTCATGTTCTGCAAAATTCTATCTAAGTACATAGTTCTTGAAATAGGAAGTTTTAGTTCTCCTTTTTGAATTTCATCATAACTAATATCTTCATTTTGTATTAAGCTACTAATAAAATCCATTGTCTCATTTTCTTCTAAATCTAAAAAACTGCCATCTTTAAGTCTATGATATTTTTTCTTTAAAGTATATTTTTTCATGATGCTTTTAATTTCTTCTATATCAAAGTCCATACTACTTAAATCTATTTTTAATAGATCATTCTCTATTTTCACTCCAATAGAACCTATTTTGGGTTTACGAATTTCCCTTTTTTTGAAATTTTCCGTAGCAAGTACTTCAAACTTTTTCATGTATTCTTCAATTTCTTCTGATAAAAAGTGATAAATTTTCTCTTCGTTTGTTAGAATTAATCTAGCATTATTTCTATCAAACATAAATCCAGTATTTACAAAAACATCCAAATATTCATTCTCTTTTGCAATATCCCTTGCGACTGTTACATTTTCTTCTTTTAGTGGGTTAAATTCTACTTCTCCATACACAAATTTAATATCTGCGGTAATATAATTATTTTCATCATAATCTAAATATATTTTTATAAATAAATCCTGTGGTATATATTTTGTAATTATAGCCTCATCCAATTTTTTCAAAGATATTCTCTCTTTTAATTTTGGATAAATAAGAGAGCAAAAGCCTGGAAAATCAGTTCTTTTTAATCTAATCTTAGAAGTATAATTTTCGCGATAAATCGTTAGAAGTTTTAGAACCGTCTCTTCAAAATTTTTATCACATCTATAAAGAGTTTTTGGAGTAAGGAAATACAGATATGAAGTTCCTTGTAATACTTCATAAGAAAAAACATCAATATTAGGCGTAATAGTATAATCTCCATTTTCCTCTTGTCTTATTACAAACTGAATTTCTGGATTGTGGTTTTCGAATAAAATGGTCTCTTCTATCGCATCTCGTTTAACCATTACCTTTCTATTTTGTAACACATCAAACAATTCGTCTAATCCAGTATTTGATATGGTAATATATTCATTACTCATTGTTCTCATATATTTTCCATAACTTCCTACTGCTTCATTAGAATATTTTATAATTTCTGCATATTTTAAAACGTATTCCAAAAGAGCTCTATCTTCTTCACGAAAAGCTTCTTTTGTATGAATAAATTCAAGTTTCGCACCATATTTATAACTTTCGTGATTTAGCATTCTTTCAAAAAATTCTGGCAAACTTTTTATTTTATACATTTGACCATTGCCTAAACGAAACTCTGCTTTTAGCGTTTTATGAAAAGCGTCATATATTAATTTAGGTTCTAATATTAAATTATTTACTTTATTATGAATTTCCTTTGTTTTTTCTGATTCATTATGATAAAATGCATGCACAATTTGTTTAAAAATTTTGTATTGTTCTTCATTTTTATTCATATCGTAAATAACTCCTTCTCTTTTTTCCTAGTGAAATATTATATCATAAAACACTAAATTTAACAAGTACTAATTGGGGACCAGGGTAGGATAATTTACCTATTTTTATAACATTTTTTGTGAAATTTAAACCATAATCTTTCAGCAAATATCCTAAAGATTATGGTTTACTTTTTTCTATATCTATCATTTTAGTTATTGTTCTTTGTTGAACGAATTGTGCCGAAATTGTATCAAAAGCATTTATTCGTTTTTTAAAACCGTTGATGCTGTAAGGAAATGATTTTTAATATTATGTCATTTACTATGTCCTGTCATGGTTAATTTCTCCTTTTAATTTTTATTATATAATTTTATTTTAGCATACTTTTTTAATAACTTATAGGTGGGAGAAATTACTCCCACCTTAAGTTTAGTTTGCTTCGGTTTTAGTAACACAAAGCAGTGTTCATTGTTAAACTCGTCGGAACGCATATGCCGTGTCAAAGTAAACCACGCGTTTAGGATAGAATCTGCTCCTTACAAGCTGTGCGGGTACCACGAAATTATTGTAAATAGCACCGCCACCAAAATATCCGGTACCACCATTTCTGAGTTTTATAACTCTTTCACGTGGAAGTTTATCGGGTTCTTTGACTAAATCATCCACCGGTTCGCCATTACAAATCCTCATCTGTAACTCCAAATCGCAGATAACCTCACAACACATTCCATCACCTATCGCTTTACATATATCTCGTAGTTCCTTTTCCGTTTTATCTCTCCAGATAGGCCTGCATATGTATGTTTCAATTAAGCGAGGATATTGTTTGGGATTCGCATCAGCGATTTTATTCGACACTTTGAGTCTCTCCCAAAGTGCTTTCCCTTCCATTCCCGCCTCATTGCACTTGCGACAGATTTCCTCCCTACTTTCGTCAATAACCGCTCTGTCGATTCGAAACCACTCGCCAACTTTCAGCTTCGATACAATTGACTTATCACACTTTGGCTCAGATGTAGTTGCCTTTTTTAAAGATTCTTCAGTCAAAAGCCTTTCATAATCCCTAACCAAGTCTTTCAAGGGTATCATCCGACCATCAGAAAGTTGAATCTGCAGTTTCTCTGCACTTTTTTCCTCGAACACATTAGGCATATTTTTTCCTCCTGCTATAAAAATAGTGAAGCAAAATGCTTCCTGTCATCAATTTTAACATAATTTCTTACTTTTTGCAACTCTACATAATTTATTTCTAGGATAAAGACATGAAAAAAATTTTCCAACTCTTACAATGTAGGTATATTAATTGATACGAAGATTTTTCGAGGTAAAATTACGTTTTTAACATAGCTTTAATTTTATAAAAATGTAAGATTGTGTACATGGCTATTTATAAGCAAATAATTTTTTACAAAATTTTAGTCAAAAGTAAAAATGCTTATATTTCAGTATTTACAGCATAATTTCGCCATTCAAAACTTGTGGAAGCATTGAAATTACTGTAATACAAGTTATAAAAAATAATTTCATGTCTTTATCCTGGGGAACAGGCGTATTCGTAGAAAAAATATAAAATAGAGACACACATTGATACTCAAAGAGGTATATAATGTCAAGGGGTGTCCCTATTTTGGAAAAGAGTAGACAAATACGCCTGTCCCTAATTATTCTTTTTAATTTATTGCTTATCTTCCATTTCTTTTTTACTCTTACTTTCCTTCTTTGGTTTGTTCCAAGATATATAATCACAAGATTCTGGGTTGTTTTCGCAAATATAGAATTTTCTCTTTTTCTTGGATTTACGTACTTGAATCTTGCCGCCACATTTTGGACAAGGTACATCGATTGTTTCTACAAAAGGTTTTGCATTTTTGCATTCTGGATATCCAGGGCATGCCAAAAATTTTCCATACCTTCCATATTTTATAACCATCATTCTACCACATTTTTCACATGGTACATCAGATACTTCTTCTGTAAGTTCTACATGCTCTAATTCTTTATCTACTTTTTCTACTTCTTTTTCGAATGGTCCGTAAAAGTCTCTAATTACTTGTTTCCAGTTTTCTTTTCCTTCTGCCACTTCGTCAAACTCTTCTTCTATTTTTGCTGTAAACTCTACATTAATAATATCTGAAAAATTTTCAGTAAGTAATTTATTTACTACTTTTCCAAGTTCAGTAGGGACTAATTGTTTCTGCTCTTTTTCGATATATCTTCTTTCAAGTATAGTTGTGATTGTTGGTGAATAGGTACTTGGTCTTCCTATTCCTTTTTCTTCTAAAGCTTTTACTAGACTTGCTTCTGTATATCTTGGAGGTGGCTCGGTAAAGCTTTGTTTTGTTTCTATTTTTTGTTTTATTACTTCTTGTCCTTCTTGTAAATCTGGTACAAAAGATTCTTCCTCTTCTTTCTGATTATCTAAAGTTTCAACATATAATGTCATAAATCCTTTGAACTTAAGTGATTGCCCACTTGCTCTAAAATTATAGTTATTAACATCAATGTTAGCAGTAATTGTGTCATATACAGCTGCTTGCATTTGACTTGCTAAGAAACGATTATATATTAATTTATATAATTTGTATTGGTCTTTGCTTAAACTATCTTTTATTTCTTCTGGATTTAAGTCAATATACGTTGGACGAATACCCTCATGTGCATCTTGTGAGTTTTGTTTTGTTTTATAATATCTATTTTCATAATAGTTTTCGCCATATTGTTTTATTATCTCTTTTTTTGCAGCAGCTCGAGCTTCTTCTGATATTCTTGTAGAATCAGTTCTCATATAAGTAATAAGACCTACTGTACCTTTTCCTTCTACTTTTACACCTTCATATAATCCTTGTGCAACAGACATTGTTTTCTTTAGAGTAAATCCTAATTTTCTAGAAGCTTCTTGTTGCATTGTACTTGTCGTAAATGGTGGAGCTGGTGTTCTTTTCTTTTCTCCTTTTTTTACTTCAGTTACAATATATTTTCCTTTTTCAATTGCTTTTACTATTTCATCTACTTCCTCTTTTGTATGGATTTCTATTTTTTTCTTATCTTTCCCATACAATCTTGCAATAAAAGTTTTCTTTGAATTCTCATCTAATAGCGTAGCTAATATATTCCAATATTCTTCTGGTACAAATTTCTCTATTTCTTCTTCTCGATCTACAATTAATTTTACTGCAACAGATTGCACTCTTCCTGCCGATAAGCCCCTTCTTACTTTCTTCCATAATACAGGACTTATTTTGTACCCCACTATTCTATCTAGTACACGTCTTGCTTGCTGTGCATTGGTTAAATTCATATCTATTTTTCTAGGTTTTTTTATTGAATTTTGCACTGTTTCTTTTGTAATCTCATTAAAGGTTACTCGACAGTCACTATCTTCTGGTATATCTAATATATGTGCTAAGTGCCATGCTATTGCTTCTCCTTCACGGTCGGGGTCAGTTGCAAGATATACTTTTTTTGCTTTTTTTGCATCTGCTTTTAGTGATTTAATTAAATCTCCTTTTCCACGTATATTGATATATTCTGGTTCAAAATCGTGTTCGATATCTACACCCATTTTCGATTTTGGTAAATCTCTAATATGTCCCATGGAAGCCACAACCTTTGTGCTTCCTCCTAAGAATTTTTTTATAGTATTCGCCTTTGCAGGTGATTCCACAATAATTAATTTATCTGCCATATTTATTTTGTGATAATTTACTTTATTATCATATTCTCCTTTTGCAACAGATTTAGGTTTTCTGGATATACCTATAAACCTCTTATGAATTATATTATTATATAATTAAAGACTATAAATTATACCTAAAAATAGTCTATTTATTATAATACTGTATTTTTGTTGAATTTGCAAGTGATTTACAAAATTTTCACATTCACAACATAAAGCAAGAATAATTATGTAATAATATTATTAAATCTATATTATTACATAATTATTCTTCTTTTAATTTTCTTTCTTTTTGCACGATAGTTTTAGGCGTTCTTGCTTAAAGCTTTTCTTCGGCTTCGCCTCTAAAAGCTTATGCACGAACGCTAGAATTATGAAATACACCATTAAGGTGATTTCATAATTCCTCTTTCTCTCTGATTTTGCATAATTTTATAGTTAACTGCTTACGTTAATTTATTCTATGACTTCTACTCAGCGTTCAGTGCTACAAGTACAAAGCTGCTCTAAAGCCTAGGCTGCCGTTGCTAAAGGACGGACTGCCGTAGCTACGAAAAGAAGCTGGATTCTCTGAACCAGAAAAGCCGTAACCGCCGGCCACGAAGGACACGGTAGTTGGTGCCGTACGCCTCCATCGTCCATTCTGCTACATTTCCTCCTAGGTCATAGATGTTCTTTACAGCATAATTTGCATTAGAACCTGTTGTTGTAAGTCCACTTTGGTCATACCATCCTTTTCCGCTGGAATCTCTTACAAACGAACTTTCTTCACAACTTCCTGTTGCATATGCTGGGTCTATAAAGTTCATTATAGCATCCCATTGTACTCCATAGATTAATGTACTTGTTACTGATGTATATCCATTTGCGTCTGCAAAATTTTTCGATAATTCTACTGCTCCTCCTGTTTCATTTGTCATATCAGTACTATTACTCCATCCAATATAGTTATACACATTTACTCCTTGTTTTATTACTACTGGATCTGTTATACCTGATGAACTACTTCTTGTTGCTGTGGTTCCTGCTTCATATCTTCCTACGTAAAATCCGTTATTTTCTAATACGCTTGTTTTCATTGCTTCATATTCGTCTGCTTCTGTGGTATAACCATTTGCAAAAGGTTCGCTATAATTTGTTATAGATCGTAGACTTCCATTCCTATACCCTGCATATCTCTGAAATAAACTATCATTCTCTACTGGTATCCACACAAATTGATTTCCCACTAATGTTTGTGCTACTTCATGACTTGTTCCTTTATTTTCATCTGCTGGATTATCGGAAATTACAACTCCTTCTTCTTTTGTTCCACCTACATAGTAAAATCCATCTGGTATTGGCACTCCATCTTCTGTGGTATTTCCTCCACCAGAACCACCATTTCCGCTTCCTACTCCATTTATAATTTCGTCTAAATAACTTTCCACATTTGTTATGGATTCGTCAGTGTATGAAGTATCATTTGCGTAATAATCTCTTGCATCTTCTGCCCTTTGTATTAATCCATTATTTCCAAAAGCAAAATTTATTGCTACTGTGGCTAAAATAATTAAGATTATGATAGTTATGACAAGCGCCACTAATGTAATACCTTTTTCTTGTGACATTCTTTGAAATTTCTTTAATTTTTCCATTTCTATTTTTCTCCTTTCGTTTTCTAGTAATTATTCAAAACTATGTATTAAAATTAATTTTTTCTTCTTAGTAGTACATATATTTAGAAAATTTTGTAGTACCGCGCAGCGACCAAACGAGCTTTGTAAAAGCGAGTGCGAGTTGGAGAAACCTAGCACAATTTTAAAAATTTATTTTTTAAAATTGTGGTTAGATGGTTTCGACCAGCAAGGTACAAAAAATTTTATAAATATATGTACTACTAAGATGTAATCTTATACGAAATATTTTGAATAATTACTTTCTCTCAAATTATGTCCTGTTCCTTTATGTTTTATTCATTTTTCTGCTTTTTCCTGTTTGTTTTTACTTAATCTCTAAAACTTCCAAAGTACTTTTGGTATTATTAATACTTTTTCGTTTCAAAGAATCTCACACTTATTTATTATATTATTTGATTAATACTACCTCCTTGTACTTTGTTATTTTATGCTTTAAGTATATTTTTATTTTATACTAACAGTTTTAGTTTTGCAATAGTTTTTTACAATTTCTACAAGATAATGTAAAAAACCATTATCCTGTAACTTGGCGTAAAAAATCAGTTTTGGTTTAATCCAAAACTGACGTGTCTGAAATGATATCATCAACTGATATAGGTGTTACTTTATTTAACATTAAAATTTCTAATAATCTATCTATTTTCGTTACTTCATTTGAAATATTATTTACTATTTTCGATTCAATATTAAACTTTTCATCCATCTCTTTCTTTTTGATTACTTCAATTCCATATTTTCTTGTGCTTTTTCCAACTAAATTGCGAGTTTCGTAATATTCCAGTTCTATTTTCTCGTTGTCTTTTATTTCGTCTGAGTCTGAACTATCGATTATTGTTTTTCCAAATAATCTTTTTTTGTACTCCATCTTTAGTTCCTCCTTTCTTTTCACAGCATACCTCTTTACTATAATACAAAACCCAGAAAATAGCAAGAAATTTCGTGTTTCAAGGTTCGACAAAATTCGACAAACAACTAATTTTAAAAAAACTATTCCATAAATAGAATAGTTTTCAAACTTATTTTAATACTTTCTTTATTTCTTTATAAATATTTTCTTCTACATTATTCATTGCAACTTTAGATGCATTTTTTCCCATTTGTATTAATTCATTTTTATCGCTTACCATTGCATCTATTGTACTTTCTAAGGATTCTGAGTTCAAATCTTTATCTAATATTATTTTAGCTGCTCCAACCTTTTCTAATACTCGTGCATTATATTCTTGATGATTTTCCGTTGCATACGGAAATGGAATAAAAATTGCTGGTTTTCCTACCACAGAAACTTCTGTAATTGTCATAGCTCCACTCCTGCATACTACTAAATCGCACATATTCATTACTTCTTCCATGTTGTAGATATAAGGAACTATTTTTACATTTTCTATATGATTAATATCTACATTTACTTCTTGTAATTTGTTTTTTATCTCATCAAATTGTCCTGGTCCAGCAGCCCAAACAATTTGATAATTTTTATTCTTTTTATTAACTATTATTTCCATAAAGCTTCTATTAATACTTTGTGCTCCCTGGCTTCCACCAAATACTAACACAATTGGTTTACTTGTTTTTATTCCTAGTTCATTCTTTATTTTCGTTTTTTCTGCTTCACCTAAATCCAATTTCTTTATTTTAATTGGATTACCTGTAACAACCACATTATTAGCATTTTCTAATCTATTTTTTGCATCTTCAAATCCTACTAATATTTTGTCAGCTTTCTTCCTAAATAGTTTTACTGCAATTCCTGGGAATGCATTACTTTCATGTAATACTACTGGAATATTTAATTTTTTAGCAGCTATTACTACTGGAACACAAATATATCCACCAGTTCCAATAACAACATCTGGCCTAAATTCTCCCAAGATTTTTTTTGCTTCTCCAATAGATTTATAGGTAGCATATAAATTTTTTACATTCTTAACGGTTAGTTTTCTTTCAATTCCATGTGCATCAATTGTTTTTAATTCATACCCTGCTCTTGGAACTAAATCATTTTCTAACCCTCTATTAGTTCCAATAAAAATAAATTCTGAATTTGGTTCTTTCTCTTTTATTTTATTGGCAATTGCAATTCCAGGATTAATGTGTCCACCTGTTCCCGCTGCAGCAATTACTACTTTCATTTACTATCGCTCCTTTAAAATTTTTTCTACTTTTAAATTATATGTTATTATAATTTACATTTATTTATTAAGATTCGACAAATGTACTATTTTGAAAATTTTTGTAGGAGCGCGTAGCGACCAAACGAGCCAGAATGGCGAGTGCGATTGAAGAAACCTAGCACATTTCAGAAAATTTATTTTCTGAAATTGTGCTTAGATGGTTTCGACAACAAGCGACAAAAAAGTTTGAGAAATAGTATATTTGTCGAATCTTTTATATAATCGTCAATAAACTATAACTATATTTTAGACTTTGCTTTTGATATATTCAGCAATATTCCACACATTCCAAGTAACATTACCAGAGCGGTACCACCCGCACTAAAGAATGGTAAAGACATACCTGTATTTGGTATTGTATTTGTTACAACTCCTATATTAATAACTACCTGTACTAATACAAGTGTAGTAATACCAGTAGCAAGTAAGCTTCCAAACATATCTGGTGCTTTCATGGCAATTAAAATTCCTCTCCAGATAAATAATGCAAATAGAATAATAACAACAACACATCCCACGAAGCCTAATTCCTCTGCTAAGATAGAAAAGATAAAGTCATTTTGTGGTTCGGATACATACAAGTATTTTTGTTTACTTTCTCCAAGTCCAACTCCAAATAATCCACCTGAACCAATTGCATATAAACTTTGTATTGTCTGCCAACCTTGACCTGTTGGGTCTTGCCAAGGATCCATATAGTTTAAAATTCTTCCTAATCTAAAGTTTCCATCTCCTGCACTATCACCTGCCATAGAGAAATATGCCATTAGAGCTGCAATTCCTCCTCCGGCCTACTACTAAGCCAGTTATTACAAAGTATAATAATCTACATCCTGCCATTAGCATCATAACAAAGGTAATAGCACTCATTACAATTCCTACACTTAAGTGATTTTGAATAAATAACGCTATTAATACTGGAAACATTAACCAGATAAGTGGATAAACAAATCCTTTTTTAAAGCTTCTTAATTCATCTTTATGATCTGTTAAATACCCTGCATAAAATATAATTAATCCTATTTTGGTTATTTCTGATGGTTGAAATTGAGAAAAGCCAACATTAATCCATCTTCTAGCACCACCAGCATCGATTCCAAGCCCCGGAATTAATACTAATAGCAAAACTCCTACCGAAAGCCAATAAATAAGCCAATAAAATTTTTTATATATTCTATAATCTATTTTAGAAACAAACCACATAACAGCCAATCCTCCTACTGCAAATATGGCTTGTTTTGTTACATAAGTATAACTGTCTCCTGTTTCTGCTAATGCAGAAGGAGCACTTGCTGATAAAACCATTACTATTCCAAAGGATAGAAGGATTAAAATAATAATTATAAGTACAAAGTCAACTTGACTTCTTTTTGTTTTTTTGATTGTTTTTGTATTGCTTTGCATACTTTTTGTTTTATTTTGCATTCTGCCTATCAATCCTTTCCCCAGTGCAAAATTTAATCCGAATTGTTTATTTTACATTCTTATGTTTTCTTTTTATTTGTTAATTACTTTTGTTTCTCAATTAATTTTTTTCAATCCTATAATATTTTCGTTACTAATTAATAGTGTTATTTTATTCATACCTTGGGATCCAGCTAATATGTATGTTTAGAGAATTTTTGCAGTATCGCGCAGCGACCAATTTTCTTCTACTTTTCTATTAAATAGCAAATAATCCAATGATGCAGAAAACTAAAGTAATTAAACTAAATACCGATACTATTTTATTTTCTTTCCACCCCGATAATTCAAAATGATGGTGAATTGGGGTCATTTTAAATACTCTATTTCCTGTTCTTTTAAAATAAGCTACTTGAATCATTACTGATAATGTTTCTATAATTGGTACAATTGCTATAATTAATAATAGCAATGGCATTTTTAAATAAAGTGCAATTCCTGCTATTGCGCCACCAAGCATAAGAGATCCAGTGTCGCCCATCATTACTTTTGCTGGGTTTAGGTTGAATAATAAGAAACCTAAACATGCACCTATTAATATTACACCAAATATAGTTACTTCTTTTACTCCTAGTAAGATAGAAATTACAGTTAAGCAAGTTAGAATAATAGTAGTAATACTAGTGGATAAACCATCAATACCATCTGTTAAATTAACAGCGTTTGTTGTAGCAAGCATAACGAGTACTGCAAATGGTACATACAACCAAATAGGCATTGTAACATATTCTTTTACAAAAGGAATATAAATATCTGTACCTATATTGAATACCTTTAAAAGTACAATTGTATAAGCTACTGCTACAATTAATAATCCTAGCATCTTTGCTTTTGGACTAAGTCCTTTGGTATTTTTTAAGACTAACTTTTTAAAATCATCAATAAAACCAATGAAACCAAATCCTACTGCTACGCCTATTAATGGTAATAATGCTTTTGCTACTTCTGGTTGATCTTTACTATAATCTATGTAGAAAAAAGCTCCTAGTACTATTAGTACAATAATCATTATAATACCACCCATTGTTGGTGTCCCCTGCTTTTTTAGATGGGACTGTGGTCCTTCTGCTCTTTCTATTTGACCTACTTTTAATTTTCTTAAAATTGGTACAACTATCAAGGATAATATTACACTTGCCAAAAAAGACAGTAGTAATATTTTATTCTGATATTGCATATGTTTTCCTCCCTACATTTCACCTATTATTTCATTTACAATTTTGTTTTCATCAAAAGGATATCTTTTTTTGTTAATCTCTTGATATTGTTCATGTCCTTTTCCAGCAAGAACAATAATATCTTTTTTATTGGCCATTTTTATTGCTTTTCTTATTGCTTCTACTCTATCTACTATACATTCATATTTTCCTTTTGTCTTTTTTATTCCTTCTTCTATTTCTTTTATAATTTCTTCTGGATTTTCTGTTCTTGGATTGTCAGAAGTAATAATTGTATAGTCTGCTACTCTTCCAGACACTTCTCCCATCATTGGTCTCTTATTTTTATCTCTATCTCCACCGCAGCCAAATACAGAAATAACTCTACCTTTCGTGTATATCTTTACAGAACTTAATATTTTTTCTAGACTTTCTGGTGTATGTGCATAGTCAATCATAATTGTTAAACCTAATTTATTATCAACTAATTCACTTCTTCCAGGTACTCTTATATTAATTAATGCTTCTTTTATTGTATCACTGCTACATCCAAATTGAAGAGCAACTGCAATAGCAGCTAAAGAATTATACACACTAAATCTTCCTGGAATAGAAACTTTTACTCTTTCATTTCTATCTCCTAATTTTACTTTGAAATCAACATATTGATTGGTAACTGTAATGTCTTTTGCAAGTAAATCGCAATGGTTGTCAATTCCAAATGTTGTAATCTGACATTCTGGTGCAAGTTTTGGAATCATTGTACTGTAAACATCATCTGCATTGATAAAAGCTTTTTTACACATTTTAAATAATTGTACTTTCGAATTGAAGTAATCTTCCATATCTGGATGTTCTTTGCTACTAATATGATCTTCTGCTAAGTTTGTAAATATTCCAATATCAAAATCACAACCAGCCACTCTATCTAGCTTTAAACTTTGAGAAGATACCTCCATTACCACAACTTCACATTTTTCCTTTAGCATTTTACTAAATATCTCTTGTAATTTCAAGCTTTCTGGGGTAGTATTTTCATTATTTGCAATCTTCTTATCGTCCACATAAGAAGCAACTGTTCCTATTAAACCAACTTTTATGCCTTGCTTTTCTAATATATCTCTTATCATATAGGTTGTAGTAGTTTTTCCTTTTGTTCCTGTAACTCCTATCAACTTAAATTTTCTTGATGGATTTTGATAAAAATTACAAGCAGAGATTGCCAATGCATATCTGGTATTATTAGCTAAAACTAATGTAACATCTTCTGGAATAATTTTTAACATATCCTTACCAAACTCATCCTCTTGTGCTAAAATTACTTTAGCACCATTTTTTATTGCTTCTTCAACATGTTTGTGCCCATCTACATCAAATCCTTTAATAGCTACAAACATATCATTTTCTTCTACTTCTTTAGAGTTGTTTCTTATATTTTTTATCTCTTTTTCTAAGTCTCCTTTAACCTTTAATCCTTCTAAACCTGCTAATATATTTTTTAATTCCATATGCAAGTTTCCCCTTTCTCTTAATTTTATAATTTGCCGTTTACATTATATAACTAAATCTTCTTTTTGTACATAGTTTGACATTTTTTTCTTTTATTTTTCTCCATACTCTATCACTACATTTGTGCCTTCATAAATTTCTATTCCATTTACTGGCACTTGATTTGTTACTATTTTATCTGTAATATCTTCTTCTGTTTCTTCATAACTAATTCCTAATCCTAGTTTCTCTAATTTTTTTTTTGCCTCTGATACTGTCATTCCTATTACATTTGGTACTTCTACCTCATTTTTTATATCTTCTTCTGTAAGATTATCTTGCTGAATTTCTAAATATGGCAAAACTTCTCCTAATACTTGAGAACCAATTGGTGCTGCCACACCACCTCCTTGGTGTCCCCCCTCACCTGTTGGATTATATAATGTAATTAATACTACTACTTCTGGATCTGATATAGGAGCTACTCCAACAAATGATGTAACGTATTTACCAGTGTTTACGCCATCTTCTGATGTACCTGTTTTACCACCTATTGAATATCCTTTTACCTGTGCATTTTTACCAGTTCCTTCTGCTACAACGGATTCCATCATACTAAGTACTCCTTCTGCTGTTTCTTTAGAAATTACTCCTTTAGTTTCTTCAACTGGAATATCTGTAACTTCTCCTGTTTCACTATCTATAATTTGTTTTACAATACGTGGTTTTACATAGGTCCCTTTGTTTGCAATAGTACTTACTGCTGTAATCATTTGTATTGGCGTTATTTCAAATCTTTGCCCAAAAGAAATAGTTGCAAGTTCTACTGGTCCTACCTTATCTTCACTTAAAAATATACTTCCCGCTTCTCCTGGTAAATCTATTCCGGTTCTTTTTAGCAATCCAAATTTTTCAAGATAATCATAATACTTACTTACTCCAATTTCCTGCCCCAACCCAATAAATACTGGGTTACAAGAATTCATTAGTGCTTGCCTTAGGCTTTCTGAGCCATGAGGATTATAGTACCTCCAGCAACTAATTCGTACTCCTGCTATTGTTATTCCTCCTGTACAACAAAATTCTCCTTCCTTATCGGTAGTAGTTATTCCCTCTTCTAATGCTGCAGATGCTGTTATTAATTTAAAGGTAGAGCCTGGTTCATAGGTATCTGCTACTGCTTTATTTCTCCAAACTTTCTGCATTTCTGCTATTTGCTCACTTTCGGATAAACTGTCCCAAGTAGTTTTTAATTCTTCTATGGTAGTTTCATAAGGCTCATTTAAGTTATAGTTTGGATAACCTACCATTGCTAAAATATCTCCAGTTTTTGGATTCATAACAATAATGTTTCCACCATCGGTACACACATTATCGATACAAGCTTCTTTTAGATACTTTTCTGCAATTCCTTGAATGGTAGCATCAATACTTAGTACCAAATCATCCCCATCAATTGCTGAAATATAGTTTTCTCCTTCTCCTTCTATTTCTCCTCCATTTGCATCAGTTACTTTTGTAATTCTTCCTTTTTCTCCCTGTAATTCTTCTTCATAAATTGCTTCAATTCCATCTAGTCCTTGATTATCTGAACCACAAAATCCTATTACTTGTGATGCCAAACTATTATAAGGATAATATCTTTTGGTATCTTCATCAATATTAATTCCTACTGTAATAGCATTATCTTCCATCCATATTCGTAATTCGTCTGCTTTTTCTTTTTCTACTTTTCTTACAATAGTTTCAATAGAGGTATTTTTCTTTACCTTTTTTAATACGGTTTCATAATCTAATTCAAATATATTGGATAATGCTCTTGCAACTTTCTCTTTATTCTCTTTCGAAATATTATTAGGATTAACTGTTATTGTATTTACCGTACTACTTACTGCTAAGATTGTCTTCCCTGTTGCATCATAAATCGTCCCTCTTCGTGGATTAACCGTTCTATCTAAACTCTGTTGCTCGTACGCCATTTGTTTTAATTCGTCCCCCATCACAAACTGAATCCAAGCAATTCTACCAATAAATAAACTAAAGATTAAAGCCACAACCAGAATCCAAATTTTCATTCTTTTTCTTCTACTAATATCGCTATATTTTTCTTCTGGTTTATTTTTTTCTTTTTTCATTTGCTTCTTAAATTTTTTGTTCTGTTTTCTTTCTAACTTTTTTCTTAATTTCTCTACGTTTTCTTCTTTTTTCTCTTTCTTCTCTTTTTTTAATTTTATTAATTTTTCTTTATCAAATCTAACTTTTCCTTGTTCTTTTCTTTTGCTCTCCTTTCTTTTTCTTATATTTTGCATCTTACCAGATTCCTTTCTAAAGTATCCCCAACAAATTTTCTTAAAATAATTGTATTCATTTAAAATAAAAAAAGACTATATTGTTCTTACTTCTTATTTATATCTACCTGTATAGGATAAAAGTTGATTTTTTTATGTAAATATAGTATAATGTTAATCATATAAGCTTTTAGCTTATTTTATATATATCAAAATAATCAGATAATAGTCTGAATAGAAAGGATGAAAGGAGTATGTGCAAGAAACGGACATTTTCTTATGTAGTTTTCCTTATGATACTCATTATGCTTATGAGTATATTATCTGGATGTTCTACATCAGAGAAAATACCAATCCCTCAAGTTGAGGAAGGTATCTACATCTACGATGAAGATAATATTATCGAAGATGATGTAGAAGAAGAACTCAATCAGATGCTTGTAGAGTTGGAAGAAAAAACAGATGCAGAATTCGCCGTTATATCTGTAGAAAGTTTACTTAATAGAAGTATTGAAGATTATGCAAATAATCTATTTAATACTTTAGGTATTGGTAAAAAAGGAGAAGATAATGGCATATTACTTCTATTTTCTCGGTCTGATGAAAAAGTTAGACTTGAAATAGGCAGAGGATTAGAAGGATGCTTAAACGATTCTAAGTGCGGTCGAATTTTGGATGATTATTTTGTTCCATACCGTGAAAATGATGAGTATACAAAAGCAACTGAATTGACAGTAAAAGCTGTTTTAAACGTTGTTGCTGAAGAATATGGAATTGAAATTCAAGGTTTGGACAAAGAATTCATTGAAACAGAAGAAACCGATGAAGATGGCTTTCCAATGTGGATTGTTATAATAATTATCATTGCTTTACTTATAGTTTTTGGGATTGTTTTTCGCGATGATGGTTATAGTGGAGGTGGATCCTCTGGAGGTTTTTACGGCGGTTCTTCAGGTGGTTTCTCTGGTGGTAGCTTTGGAGGAGGTTTTTCTGGTGGTAGCTTTGGAGGAGGTTTTTCTGGAGGCGGTGGTGCCTCACGATAACAAATTGAATTTAGAAACTGTAAATCCCAAAACATTCAGGAGGTAAATTCACAATGAAAAATGGAAAAAGCACGTTAACAGTTATTGTTGTATTATTGTTGGTAGCCGTATTCTGGTTCTTTGGAACTAGGAATAGTTTGGTATCTTTAAAAGAAGATGTTGAAATGCAACAGGCTCAAGTCGAGACCACACTTCAAAGACGGAGTGACCTTATTCCTAATTTAGTAAAAACTGTTAAGGGATATGCAAGTCATGAAGAAGATGTATTCACAGAAATTGCCGAGGCAAGATCGAAACTTGCTGGAAGCATCGAAAGTGGAGATATGGAAAGTATTAACGAAGCTAACAATGCTTTAAATTCCGCTCTTGGCAGATTACTTGCAATTTCAGAAGATTATCCTACTCTCGAAGCTAGTGAACAATTTATTGCTTTGCAGGATGAACTGGCTGGAACAGAGAATAGAATTGCAGTAGCCAGACAATATTATAATGAGAGCGTAAGAACTTTTAATACTAAAGTTCAGAAGTTTCCCACCAGTATTGTAGCTAGTATGAGTGGATACTATCCTATGCCATACTTTGAAGCTGACGCAGATGCGCAAGAAGCTCCTGTAGTTAGTTTCGACTAATCTTAAATCCTTTCTTAAACAAGCGATAGCATAAATATGCTATCGCTTGTTTTCAAGATATTTCAATAAAATTTCTTAAAATAATTGTATTCATGCCAAATAAAAAAAGACTAAAATATTCACTTCTATTTTAGTCTTTTACTTTCCTAAAATTGCTTGTAACAATTTATCAAACCAGTTTGAACTATCATTCATTACTACTTCTTCACTTGCTGGCTCTACATAATCTTTTTTGTTTAAGCTTACATAAATTTTTTGGCTATTATCTAGTTTTTGCATTCCTAATTTTTCTTCTGCTAGTTTCTGTATGTTTGATAAATTTAAGCTATTCTCTAGATTTACTTTTAATTGTTCGTTTTCTTTTTCAATTGCTGCTAAATTTGATTTTAAATTTTCATTTTCGTTAAAACTTTCGTTAATTAATGAGTTACGATAACTTATAACAAATAGACTAGCAAATATTAAAAAGATATAAGTTATTGTTTTTATATTTGCTCTAACTTGACTCTTTGTCTTTGGCTGTTCTGCTTTTTTCTTAACAGTTGTTACTTTTTTTCTTGCATATGGTTCTCTTATTGGTTCATATTCTGGTTCTAATTTTCTTGGGCTAGTCTCATATTGGTATCGATTATACCTATAATTTGCCATAAGTTACTTTCACCTCTTTTCTTATCAATTTGTTCTTATTTCTATTTTATCTACATATTTGTCAGTTTTTTATTGCTTCTTTTTTCTTCTTTCGAAAATTCTTAATTTAGCACTTTTACTTCTAGTATTTTCTTCTTGCTCTTGCACTGTTGGAAGTATTGGTTTCTTAGTAATAATTTTTCCATAAGATGTATAATTACAAATACAATAGGGTAAATCTTTTGGACATGTACATTTTCCTTCAGCTTCGATAAAAGCTTCTTTTACAGCTCTATCTTCTAAAGAATGAAATGTAATGACTGCCAATCTTCCTCCCTCATTTAGCAATTTTATAGAATTTAATATAGTATTATATAATGGTTTTATTTCATTATTTACTTCAATTCGAATTGCTTGAAAGGTTCTTTTTGCTGGATGTCCCTCTTTTTGTTTTGCTTTTGGAATAGAGTTTTCTATAATTTTTACTAATTCTTCGGTTGTTTCGATTCTCTTTTTTTCCCTTTGTCTGCAAATATTCTTAGCAATTGTCTTAGAAAATCTTTCTTCTCCATAATCCCATATCAGCTTTGCTAACTCTTCCTCGGAATATTCATTTACTACTACCTCAGCAGTAAGTTCCTGAGTTTTATCCATTCTCATGTCTAGCTTTGCATTTCCTATGTAGCTAAAACCTCTAGCTTTTTCATCTAATTGATAAGAAGATACACCTAAGTCTAATAAAATGCCATCTACTTTATGAATCCCTATACTTTCTAGCAATTCATCTATTTCATCATGATTTCCATGAACGTATTTTACATTTTTATATTGTTCTAGTTTTTTCTTTGCCGCTTCTAGTGCTTCCTCATCTCGATCAATTCCAATTAGCAGACCTTTTTCAGATAATCTTTTTACAATTTCTGTACTATGTCCAGCTCCTCCGAATTGTTCCATCTACATAGATTCCATCTGGCTTTATGTTTAATCCTTCTATACATTCCTTTAATAAAACTGGTTTATGTTTGAATTCCAATTGGTACACCCCAATATTTCATATGAAATTTTATAAATGTTTATTTTCATAGTATTTGCATGCTATTATCGCAAACGTACGTTTTTTTTCCCCATGATAGCATAAGCAGTTGGTACAAAAATATACCAACTGTATGCTACTGTCTAAATTACCTATTTTTAAGCAATTTTATCTTAGGTTTGCCAATATGCTTCTGTATTTTTCAATTTTTATCCTTTGTAAATATTTTTTTATGTATAAACAATCAACATTTTATCTTTTGAGAATTAAAATATCTTTTGTTTTATTAACTCTTTTGTTTTAAATCTTAATTATTCTTTATCTTTTTTATCTTTAGTAATTATTTTATTTTTTCTTTCGTTTGCTTTTGATTATCTTTTGCAACTTTTAAATTTTATCTTATGTTTCAATTCTTAATACTTTTTCTTTTGTTTAGTTTCCTATCTTTCTTTCGTATTTTTTAACCTTTTCTTTTGTTATACAAATGAGGTTTAAAAAATCTTTTGTATCTTTGTATTTTTATCTTTTGTTTCTATATAAACTTTTTTAAAGTTATATACCTAGCATCGTCATATTTTCTGCAATTTCGTCTGCTGAAATATTTTCTTCGCTATTATATTCTTTCCATTTATCTTTGTTCCAAATTTCAATTCTAGTACCTACACCAATTATTACTGCTTCTTTTTCCATATTTGCATACTCACGTAAATTACTAGCAATTAGAAATCTACCTTGTTTATCTATTTCGCATTCGATTGCTCCTGATAAGAAAAATCTTACGAAGTCTCTTGCATTTTTGTTTGTAAGTGGAAGTGTTTTTAATTTTTCTTCAAAGTTGGTCCATTCGTTTTGTGAAAACCCAAATAAGCACCCATCTAATCCTTTTGTTATGATGAACTTTTCACCAATATCTTCTCTAATTTTTGCTGGCATTATTAATCTGCCTTTTGCATCTAGAGAATGTTCGTATTCACCGATAAGCACTTTGTTTCACCTCACTCCATTTTTAAACCACTTTCTACCACTTCTCTCCACTTCACTTAGATTTTAATACAAGTATTTATAAAATGCAAGTGTTTTTTATAATTTTTTTAAATATTTTTCAGTTGGAACCCTTGTCTTTTCTAAGTTGTTTACAAACATCAGTTTTGTGTTTAACATAAACTCGCATTTTATAAAACTTTTAAAACACTACTCGGATAAGCATTTTAAAAGTTTTACAATTATTTCAATTTTTATATTTTTTTAATTATTGATATGACATTATTGTATTAAAAACACAAAAAAATTTTTTTAGTCAATAGTTGTACTTGTTCTTCCGGTTCCTACCACTGCCTCTTGTAAAGATCTCCATGTATTACATCCTATAATTCCGTCTGCAGTTAATCCTACCGATGCCTGATATCGTCTTACTGCTTCCTGTGTTGCTGCTCCAAATATTCCATCTAATCCTCCCGTTCTATATCCTAAAGTATTTAAATCATCTTGTGCGATTAAGACATAGTTACTTAAGCTTCCTCTTTTTAATTGTGGAAATCCTCCTGTGCTACAAGCAGGAGTACCGAAATCTTTTATCAAAATGTACCCATGTTGGTGTAAGTGAAATCGGCTCCACATAAGACCACACTCCAGAATTATTGGCTGAATTCCAAAGTCTTATTCTTTGCGCTTGAGATAGTCTTTGACCTACATCAAATGCTACACCTGCATAATGTTGACTCTGATTTCCGTGACCTCCCTCCCATGGTCTTTTAAATGCAAAACCTACTGGAATGCTAGATCCATAAATATATCGTTGACTATTCCAACTTTGCATGGTTCTTTTTGTTGTCCATAAAGTAGGTGAATTACTAGACCCTCTAAATTCTCTTACTCTTAAAGTTCCATTTGTATTATATGGCATCGGTTCACTTTCTCCCCTATAATAGGTCTCCATACGATCTGTATCATTATTAAA
>CAMMEP010000011.1 GCA_946495905.1 uncultured Clostridium sp. | reverse complement strand
CACTTTGCTTTTGAAGAATATACAGTAATGGATACTGTAATAATGGGAAACCAAGAATTATATAGTATCATGAAAGAAAAAGAAGCAATATATGCTAAACCTGATTTCTCAGAAGAAGATGGAATGAAAGCTGCAAAATTAGAAGAAAGATTTGCAGAACTTGATGGATGGAATGCAGAAGCAGATGGTGCAGTACTTTTAAACGATTTAGGAATAGAGCCAGAGAAACACTATAAATTAATGAGTGAAATAGAGCCAAAGGAAAAAGTAAAAGTACTTTTAGCACAAGCTTTATTTGGAAATCCAGATATATTGCTTTTAGATGAGCCTACAAATGATTTGGATTTAAAAAGTATTAATTGGCTTGAAGAATTTTTAATTAACTTTGAAAATACAGTAATTGTAGTATCACATGATAGATACTTTTTGAATAAGGTTTGTACACATATTGCAGATGTTGACTTTGGAAAAATAAAAGTATATCCAGGAAACTATGATTTCTGGTATGAATCTAGCCAGCTTGCATTAAAGCAAATGAAAGAAGCAAATAAAAAGAAAGAAGAAAAAATTAAGGAACTTCAAGAATTTATTGCTAGATTTAGTGCCAATGCTTCTAAATCAAAACAAGCTACATCAAGAAAGAAATCCCTAGAAAAGATTGAATTAGATGAAATTAAGCCATCTAATAGGAAATATCCATATGTAGATTTTAAACCAGATAGAGAACCAGGAAAAGAAATACTAGAAGTAAAGAATTTATCAAAAACAATTAATGGAGAGAAGATTTTAGATAATATATCATTTACAGTAAAACCAAATGATAAAATAGCCTTTTTAGCAGATAATGAAAATGCAAAAACAGTATTATTTCAAATTCTTGCAGGAGAATTAGAACCAGATGCAGGGGAGATAAGCTATGGAACAACAATTACAACAAATTATTTCCCAAAAGATAATAACTATTTGTTTGAATCTGATTTATCTATAACAGACTGGTTAAGACAATATTCAAAAGATCCAGATGAAACTTATGTAAGAAGCTTTTTAGGAAGAATGCTATTTTCCGGAGAAGAAGCACTTAAAAAAGTAAATGTGTTATCTGGAGGAGAAAAAGTAAGATGCGTACTTTCAAAAATGATGCTTTCTGGTGCAAATTTATTAATATTTGATGAGCCAACAAACCATTTGGATATGGAAAGCATAACAGCACTAAATGAGGGAATGGAAAAATATAAAGGTATTATTTTATTTACATCACATGATCATCAATTAACACAAACAGTAGCAAATAGGATAATTGATATTAAGAAAGATAAATTAATTGATAGAGAAGTAACATATAATGAGTATTTAGGAATAGAATAAGCAATTCATCAAAATAAAGAAACACATAAATTTATTATAAAAAAATTCAGCGCAATAGGAGTGAGTCCCCAATTGCGCTTTTTTTAATCTATTGTAAAAATAACTTTGGAAGTGTACCATGCAGATGGTTGGAATTCAATTTCAATTGTATCAGCATCTTCTGGAACTTCATAATAAACAGAGGCAGCTGCTTTTCTTCCAGAGTCAATTGTTTCAGAAAAATAGCTATCTTCTACATAAATAAAATCATCACATAAGAATTGGTCAGCATAACATCTAAAATCAGAATCATATACATAAGTTGTGTAATCTTTTAAGTTTTCGAATTCAAAATCTGCCTTTATTACTTTATAACCATCTTCAATACTTGCATAATCGTAATAATCGTCAAAATCATTGTCCACAGACTTAAGTGTTACTTTAATATCATTTATAGTAGCAGACTCTCCAACTTTACAAGTAATATCTTCTTGTTCTATTTCACTGGTAATTTCGTTACTAAAAGTATTAAAACCGTTTAGTATAGAATCAGAAGCAGTATTAAAAACATATACAGCTAGTACTATAATTAAAATGCAGACAATTAAAGCGATAATTGATAGTACAATTCCAGCTATAGCTAAACCTTTAGATTCTTTCTTTTTTGATTTTATTACACAATCGATAATACCTAACACCAAAGCTAATAGAGAAGGTAATACCAAAAATACACTTAAAAATGGTGATAGTATTAAACAAATTAATCCTACAACAAATGAAGCGATTCCCATAAAAATTCCTCCTTTTATTTTAAAACTAATTTTATTATATAATATTTTTCGACAAAAAACAACTAAAATAGTGTTTGCCAAAAGAATTAAAGTAGTGATATAATAAAATGGCTTAAAGCTTTTAGGAAAAGTTTATAGTATTTTATAGAAAGGAGAAGGTATATAATATATACCATAATATTATGATTGTTAAAGCAAATTTAGAAGAAGCAAAAGCACTTTATAAAAAACATATGGAATTTGATTTTCCAGCAGATGAGCTTCCAGATTATGATAGATTTATAGAGCTTACAGAAGAGAAGATGCATACTATATATTTATATAAAAAAGATAATCAAGAAGTAGCATATTTTATTATTATAGAAAATGAAAATAATGTTCTAATTACACATTTAGCTGTAATAAAAGAATTTAGAAGCAAGGGTATAGGAAAAATATTTTTAGAAGATATAAAAGAATTTTTAAAAGATAAAAATATGCTGATTGTAGAAGTGGAAGCAGATAATAGAGCTAATAGCGAAGAAGAACTTAACATTATAAAGAAAAGAAAAAATTATTATTTAAGAAGTGAATTTTGCCAAGTTGAAAATATGGAATATATACTATATGGAGTAAGTTATGATATATTAACTTATATACCAAATAAAGAAAATACATATACAAATAATGATATAAAAGAAATAATGGAAAAAATATATGACAGCATTCATTTAGATATGAATAAATTAAAGATTGTATTAAACTAAAAAGAAAGGAAAGAAAAATGGAAATTTCAAAAATTATTGCAGAGGAATTAAATGTAAAAGAAAGCCAAGTAGATGCAGCAATAAAGCTAATTGATGAAGGGAATACTATTCCTTTTATTGCACGTTATCGAAAAGAAGTGACAGGAGGACTTTCTGATGAAATATTAAGAGATTTAGGAGAAAGACTTAATTATTTAAGAAATTTAGAAAAAAGAAAAGAAGAAGTTTTAAAATCAATTGAAGAGCAAGGTAAGCTAACAGAAGAAATAACAAAATCCATTGAGGAAGCTAAAACACTTGCAGAGGTAGAAGATATTTACAGACCATATAAACCAAAAAAGAAAACAAGAGCAACAGTAGCAAAAGCAAAGGGATTAGAACCATTGGCAAATATTATTATGGAGCAAAAAGAGACAAAACCAATGGAAGAAATAGCAAAAGCATTTGTAAATGTGGATACTGTGGAAAAGGACGCTCCAAAAGATAAAATCGTTGCAAATGTAGAAGAAGCTATTCAAGGAGCATTAGATATCATTGCTGAAAATATATCAGATAATCCAAAATATAGAAAGAAAATAAAAGGAATTTGTTATCGAGAAGCAGTTATTAATGTTAAAGCTACCAAACCAGAAGAAAAATCAAGTTATGATATGTATTATGATTTTAACGAAAGTGTAAATAGACTTCCAAGCCATAGAATCTTAGCTATTAATAGAGGAGAAAAAGAAGAGTTTTTAAAGGTAAAAATAGACAAGCCTGAGGATAAGATTTTAGCCTATATCGAGCGTGATATAATAGTTGGACATACACAGTTTGAGGAATATCTTGTAAATACAATAGCAGATAGCTGGAAAAGGTTAATAGAACCATCCATTGATAGAGAAATACGTTCTGATTTAACAGAAAAAGCAGAAGAAAAAGCCATAAAAGTATTTGGAAAAAATGCGAAACAATTACTATTAGGAGCTCCAATTAAAAATTTAACCGTAATTGGTTTTGACCCAGCTTATAGAACAGGATGCAAAATAGCCGTTATTGATGAAACAGGAAAAGTATTGGATACAACAACTATTTATCCAACAGAGCCACAAAATGATGTAGAAAATTCTGCAAAAACGTTACTTAATTTAATAAAAAAATATGATGTCAATATGTTTGCAATAGGAAATGGAACAGCATCAAGAGAGTCGGAAATATTTGTAGCAGATGTTATAAAAAGAGCAAAAGAAGAATTAGGAAAAGACGTACATTATGCAATTGTATCAGAAGCAGGAGCATCGGTGTATTCTGCATCAAAACTTGCAACAGAAGAATACCCAGATATCAATGTTTCGTTAAGAGGAGCTATTTCCATTGCAAGAAGATTACAAGATCCATTAGCAGAACTTGTAAAAATAGACCCAAAATCCATTGGCGTAGGACAATATCAACATGATGTAGACCAAAAGAAACTTTCCGAAAGCTTAACAGGAGTAGTAGAAGATGCCGTAAATAAAGTTGGAGTAGATGTCAACACAGCAACACCATCTCTATTACAATATATTTCTGGAATTAATAAAACAATTGCAAATAATATTGTAAAATATAGAGATGAAAATGGCAAAATAAAAGAGAGAAAAGAATTATTAAAAGTACCTAAGCTTGGAAAAGCAGCCTTTGAACAATGTGCAGGATTTATTCGTATCCTCGATGGAAAGAATCCACTAGAAGTAACAGCGGTTCATCCAGAAAGTTATGAAATTGCAGAAAAGTTATTAAATAAAATAGGATATCAAAAAGAAGATTTAACAGATAAAGATAAACTAAAAGAAATAAAAGCAAAATTAGCAGAAATAAATATTCCAAATACGGCAAAAGAACTAGAAGTAGGGGAGATGACATTAAAAGATATTATTGAGGAACTTTCAAAGCCAGGAAGAGACCCAAGAGAAGAAATGCCAAAGCCAGTATTAAGAGCAGATGTACTAAAATTTGAAGACTTAAGAGAAGGTCAAATTTTAACTGGAACAGTAAGAAATGTAACAGATTTTGGTGCATTTGTAGATGTTGGTGTAAAGCATGATGGATTAGTACACATTTCTGAAATGAGTAATAGTTACGTAAGAAATCCTTCAGATGTTGTTTCAGTAGGAGACATTGTTAAAGTAAAAGTAATTGGAATAGATACAGAGAGACAAAAAGTAAAATTAAGTATGAAAATTTAAAAAATTGAGCAATTGGGGACGGGCTTATTTTGCGCATGTATGCGCAAAATAAGCCCGTCCCCAATTGCTCACTAAGCAGGATATTTTTCCTGTATTTCTTCAATTCTTCCATAATCATTATCTATAATGTCTAAGAATAGTCTACCAATCTCTGGATCGAATTGTGTTCCTAAGTTCTTTTCAATTTCTTCACGAACTACATCAATTGGCAAAGAATTACGATAAGTTCTTTTTGATGTCATTGCATCAAAAGCGTCTGCTACTGCTGCAATTCTAGCTAAATATGGAATATCTTCACCTTTTAACTGACCAGGATAGCCTCTTCCATCATATCGCTCGTGGTGGTGCTTTACTATTGGAATGATATCTTTAAAAACTTCTGCATTGCATAGGATATGAGCACCAATAGATGGATGATTTTTAATTTCAGAGTATTCATCATCGGTAAGTTTAGAATCTTTTAAAAGAATACTATCAGGAATTCCAATTTTTCCAATATCATGGAACAAACCGTCCAACTCTTAGTGTTTTTATATCTTCTTCCGATAATCCTAATCTTTCACCCATTAGTACAGAATATTCAGATACTCTATCAGAATGACCTCTTGTATATGGGTCTTTTGCTTCAACGGTATATCTTAGTGTTTGAATACTTTCTAAATAAGCTTTTTCTAGCTTTTCGTAAGTATCAGATAACTCTTGATTTATTCTTTTTATTTCATTCATTTGCTTAATAGATTTAATTCCAGATTCGATTAAAAGCAATAATTGATCAAATTTATCGCTTTTCTCACAATAACCTTGAATATCTAATCTACGAATCGTTTCAAGAGGTGGCGCTAAGTCTTTATGTCCTGTAAGCAAAAGAATATATAATTCTTTATCAAATTTACGAATTTCTTCTACTACTTGGTCACCATGGATTGGTTCCATAATAAAGTCAAGGACCATTAAATCGAAATGTTCATCTTTCACTCTTTCAATTGCTTCCATAGGATTTGTTACACCAGTAAATTCGTAACCAGATCTTTTTAAGAATATAGAAAGTGAATCTACAATTCCTTCTTCATCGTCAACAGCTATAATTTTGTAACCATTTGACTGTGCTATATGTTCATTCTTTCTCATAACATCACCTTCTCTATTAATTTGAGTATATTATATAAATAGTTTTGACAAAAATCAAGATTTTTTGTCAAAAAGTGTAAAAGTAGTAAAACTTTACAATACAATTTGTTGCTTTTGTTGGAGCAATGTATATTTTAATTTTATATTGAAGTGCTTAAGGTGGGGACCGACAAGTTTACAAACTGTTAAACGAAACGTAAGTGAAGTTTATACAGTTTGTACGATGTTGGGGGCCGGAAATATAAAATTAAAATATACATTGCTCTAACATTTTATAACAAGTCATGAATTGTAACAATTTTATAATGGTAATACTATATGGAATACAGTACCTTTTCCTTTTTCTGTTTCAAATGTAATATTTCCATTAAAATGTGCTCTTATGGTCGAATAAGACATAAACAAACCAAGTCCTGTTCCATTTTTTCCTTTTGTTGTTATCATTTCTTTAAATAATTTATCTTGTACGGATTTTGGCAATCCATTTCCATAATCTCTAACAGAAATTACTAAATTATTATCTTCTTTATCAACGATTAAATCAATGGTCTTATTAGGTTCTCCGTTGTAAGATTGAATACTGTTAGAAATCATATTATTAATTACTTGTACTAAACTTGTGATATCTCCATGCATAGCTGTATTTTTGTCTACATGTAATTCAACATTTAAATCTACTAAAGCATTCTTTAACTCATGTTTCATTAAGATATTTACTCTTTTTATTAATTCGTCAATATCAAAAGAAATATTATCATTTTCGGATAGAGTTACTGCTTGTCCTTTTACTGCAGTAATAACATCTGACATGTATTCCGAATAAGATTTAATTTTAGAAACCCATTCAGACATATCTTTTGCAATGGCATGATGGTCTTCATTGGTAACTTCAGGATCTCCGATGGATTCGTCATATTCTTTAATTAAATCATTTAATCCTTCAGAAGCTCCAGAAATAGACATGATAGGTGTTTTTAAGTTATGAGCAATTCCACCAATTAATTGCCCAAGCGAAGCTAAACGTTCTCTTTCCATAAGAAGATTTTGATTATTATGAATCTGCTCTAGATGTTTTAAGGTTAAAGACTGTATTTTATTGTATACAATAATTAGTTCACCAATTTCATCCACAGAGGTTACATATAATTTTTTACCAGCAAATTCTCGGTCATTACTAATTTTTTCAAGTGAGTCTACAACAGTTTTCACATTTCTAGAAAGCTCATTTGCAAAAGCATACACAATTAAGAAACATAAAAATGTTAATATTACTAAAATAGTAACAATATAAGCAACGGTTTCTTGCGAATAAATTAAATAATGTGCACCAACATAATATTGTTCTCCATTAACTGTAATAGGATATAAAACTCCTTGACCAGAAGTTCCATAATAATCATAAATTAAATTATCATTTTGTCCAGAAAGTTCTCTAGCATATTTCTGGAAGAATTCACTTGTTTCACTTGTCTCATAAATAAAGTTAAAGTCAGAATCTGCAACAAATAAAGAATGATCATCTGCATATAATTGAATATTAGATAATACATTTATTAAATCCTGAGCATTATGAAGAGAACTCTCATCTATCTGTGTACTAAATTGTGTACGATAATGATTTGCTAATAAATTAGCATTATTTCTTTCATAAATGGAAGAAATCATTAAATAAGTAAATACTACACAAACAGACATGATTGGTACTATTTGATACAATAATCTTCTTTTAATACTGGTCTCTTTTAAAGAACAAGTATCTACATTTTCTAAGTCAATTAAAATTTTAGATAATAATTTCCTTATATAAATATTGGTTATAGAAATAGTTAAAGTAGCTAGGATAAAAATAACCAATACTAATTTAAAGTCAGACGAGGTAATAAAGGAAGTCTGCATAAATAATACAATAAAAGAACAAAGCAAAGGAACTATAATAAAAATAGTTAAAACAGTATTTGGCAAACTTAAGCATAGCTTTTTTATCTTAAATAAAGTTGCTTCATATGTTTTATCAAATTTAGATTTATAAAAATAAATTTGATAATTATCCAAATCCCTCAAAGATACAAACAATACAAGGGATACTACTGCAATTAAAGCAACAGAAACAAGTAAGACTTGCTGATAATAATACAAACCTCCTGAAACTTCTTTATCAAACTCTGTATTAATAGTATCCGGTCCATAATTTAATAAATTGGGAATTATCAAATAAAATAACAAAGCTGCAATTGCAATTGCAATTGCATAAGTAAGTATAATTTGAAATCTAATATGTACTTTCTTAGGTTTATCATTTTCATTCATTTGTTTTCACAATCCTTTCAATCTGCTTTTATTACTATTTAATGGTACAATCACTTAAAGTCCGCGCAGGGATGTTCTATTTAGAAAATGGAGCGAAGCAGGGAGCTCCGTCTGGACGAAGCGAAATTTTCTAAATAGAACTCCCGTTGCAGGACATATTTAACATTAATACCATTAAATAGTAATCTTTATTTTATATCTTTTAAAAAATTTACTTTCTCAAAAAATCTTTTTAAATAATTTTCATCAATAGTATGCCATGAAAAACCAATTTTTTCAAGATATTTATTTGTAATTTCATGTTTCACATGAATGCCTGATTCATAATTTATCTCGTTGTTTTTACCAATATCTGATACGATTAAAGCAAGTGAACCTTCATTTTCTTTTTCATGTAGTTTACGCATAAATGCATCATAATCAATAAACTTACAAGAAACATTCATATCAGAAAGTATCCTTAAAAGTAGCTGAATTGGAATAAGCTTATCAGTAAATACATGGAATATTTTATTATTCAAATCTGGTATCGAAAGCAAACGAACAACTGCAAGAGATGCATCATCAATAGGAGTAAATTCCAACATTTGCTCTGCTAAATTATTAGGAAGATATCCTAATTTTGCTAAGGCAAGTAATCGACAATAATATGCATTATCAAATTTATTTTTCTGGAACTGACCATCTGAATATCTTGCCATCAGATTACCTAATCTGAAAATATTTGCTCTTAAACCATTCTTTTCTTCTTCCAATACCAATCTTTCTGCCTCAAATTTACTATAAACATACATATTATCTTCATAATTTTGACCAATATAAAAATCATTTTCTGTAAAATCACATTTTAAATCATTGGATACCAAAAAGTTACCACTAACTGTAGTTGTTGATATTTGATTTAATACTATATTTGTATTTTTACAAAAGGCGATTAAATTTTGAACGGTTTTTATATTTTCTTTGTAAAAAACATTTGAAGAACCGTAATGCTTAGTTATTGCAGCAGTATTAATAATACAATCTATTGTTTTTTGTAATTTATCATAATCATTTGCAGATAATCCAAAATTATCATAGGATAATTCTCCAGTTATTACAATAATTCTATCTTGGTACTTAGTATAAAAATCACTTCCAAAATAGTAATTTAATTTATTAATAAGCCTATCAAGAGAAGTTTTATTTTGTTTTTCTCTTACTAAACAATATACATTACACTTGGTATGGTGTAATAATTGATATAAGGTATGTACACCAAAAAATCCTGTAACACCTGTTAAAAGTACATTTTTATAAGTAAAGTTCAACATGCTTTCTGTTAGATTTTCAGGAATAGTATTTTTAATAGGTTCTACAAATTCTTTTTTCGTAGTATTATTTAAATATTCTTTGGAAGACAAAAATTCGCATAATTGCCTTATAGAAGGATATTTATAAAAATATTGCGTATCTACGTTAACATTTTGTGAAAATAGTTTGGAACTGATGCTTAAAATATTTAAGGAATCTGCTGTTCCATCTATAAAAAAGTCGTCTTCAACACCAAAGTTATCATTATGTATTACTTCTTGACATATTTTTAAAAATTTAGCTTCAAGCTCATTTTTAGGAGAAGTACTTACCTTTTTCTCTACACTTGGAATTGGTAATTTGTTAAAATCAATCTTTCCATTTGGTGTTAATGGAAATTTATCCATTTTCATAATCGTAGGAACCATATAATATGGCAATTTATCTCGTAAATGAGCATAAATTTTTTCTAAATTTACATTTTCATTCGAAGTAATATAGGCAATAAGCATGTCCTTATTTTCACTTACTTTTTTTATGGTTACCGTTGCATCTTTTATTTCTTTATTTTCTAATAAAACCTCTTCAATTTCCTTTAATTCAATTCGAAATCCATGAAGTTTTACTTGTTTATCTTTTCTACCGATAAATTCTAATAAACCATTGGTATGTAGTTTTACGATGTCTCCTGTTTTATACATAGACAATCCCGGAACAAATGGGTTTGGCATAAAACGTTCTTTTGTTAGTTCTTCTTTCTTAAAATATCCTT
The DNA here is from genome assembly GCA_946495905.1 of uncultured Clostridium sp. Classification (GTDB taxonomy): domain Bacteria; phylum Bacillota; class Clostridia; order TANB77; family CAG-508; genus CALXVA01. Next base: position 16,575 of record CAMMEP010000011.1, on the reverse strand, counting down.
CTGCTACTCCAGGACCAGACACATATAATTCTCCTTCAGAACCTAAAGGCAATAAATTTAAGTTAGCATCTAAACAATAGGTATAGCAATTATCAATAGCTCTACCAATATAAATAGTATTATCTGTATGTTTCATTTCATAGTAGGTAGAACATACACTGTTTTCTGTTGGACCATATTCATTTACAATTCTTACATGTGGTAATTTATGAAAATGCTCTTTAATTAAAGCCATAGGAAAACTTTCGCCAGCAATAGTAATAATGTTTAAGTATTGTAAACAATCAGCTTTTTCATTTAATAAAACTTTATATAAACTAGGAACAACTAAAAAATGCGTTATTTTATTATTTAGAATATCTTCACTAATTGAATTAATATCTAGCTTGCTAGAAGTTGGCATTACAAGCGTAGAACCAGATATTAATGGAGTAAAAATATCCTCTACGGAGCTATCAAAAGAAAAAGATGGTATTTGAATAACAGCATCTTTTGGAGAAAATTGATAATAATTTTTTCTCCAAATAAGAGTATTTACAATATTTTTATGCTTTATTTTAACACCCTTAGGTTTTCCAGTTGTACCAGAGGTGTAAATCATATAAGCAAGCATATCTGGTAAAGATTTATCCGCAAAATTAATTTTACTATTAAAATCTAAGTCATCTAAAATAATATTTGGTTTATTACTAAATTTATCTTTTAAGTCTGTTGTAGTAATAAGTAATTTACAATCGCTATTTTCCATAATATATTCAATTCTATCATTTGGATATTCGGGATCAATTGGTATATAGCAATTTCCGCTTTTCATTACACCAAGTAAAGCTGCTACCATATAAATTGATTTTCTACACATTACAGCAATTCTACTATTATATATTTCTTTCGAGGAAATAGAATTAGCAATGACGTTTACCATATTGGATAAATCCGAATAGATTAAAGAAATATCCTTATGTACTAAAGCCTTTTGGTTTGGATAATTTTCTACCGCTTGTTCAAACAATTTTACAATAGTTTCTGATTTATCATATTCTAGTTTTTTACCAGCAGAGTAGGTTAGTACTTTTTGCTCTTCTTCTTTACTTAAGATAGAAATATCTGAAATTTTTACATTAGGATTTTGGATGATATTCTGCAAAATGGTAAAAATTCTAGAATGCATATAGCTTATTTCCTCCGCACTAAATAAATCTACTAAATAATCGTATTCTAATGAATAGGTTCCGTCATTATTTAAATCAGTAACATTAATTGCTAATTGGTCATAACTATAGCCGGAAAAATCCCATTCAATTCTATATTTTACTAAGTTTTTAATCGTGTTTTTGGGTCTCATATTTTGGAATGAAAATACGATGTTATAAGAATTCGATGAATCAAATTTTTTTAAGTCGTTTAATAAATCCATATATGGATATTTCGAATTTTTTAGACAAGAAAATACTTCTTTAGAAAGGGTATTTAATAATTCTAATACCGTCATATCAGGCTCTGTATGCATATAAAAAGATATCATATTAACAAACATACCCATAACAGATTTCTCTTTTCCTGTTCTATTTAAAATTGGGGACGCCAAAGAAAAATCGCTTTGAGATGTAAAACGATACAAATAAATTTGTAAAGCTGCTAAAAATAGAGTATAAGGGGATATCTTTTGTGTTTTGCAAAAGTCGCCTAGTTTAACGGAAGTGTTCTTGTCAATAGAGAAAACACTCCTTTTGGCAATATAAGAATTTTTTAAATTGGTCTTTAAAGAAATAGGTTCTACATTCTTTAATTTGTTAACCCAAAAGTTTTGATTTTCAAGATAGGTATTTGATGTTAAATAAGAACTTTCACGTTTTATAAAATCGGTGTAGTTTCCTGAAACTAATGAATAGTCAATGCCTTTTTTGGCTAGCTTGGTATAATTAACAGCGACATTGTCGATAAATAAGCCTAAGGACCAAGCGTCGGCTATAATATGATGAAATTTACCAATAAATGCAATTTCATCATTTGGCAAAATAACTATTAAAAAGTGAAAAAGATAATTACCCAATAAATTAAATTTTTCAGCGGAAAACTCTTTTTGAAGTTGTTTAAACTTATCCATAGAATCGGAGGATAAATCGATTACTGGAATATCAAATTCAAGGGTATCATCAAAGTATTGCTTAAGGATAGTCTCCTCTTTTTTCATTACTAATTTTGTTCTTAAAGCTTCGTTATTTTTTACGGTTAACGAAATCGCTTCTTTTAATAAGGCAATATCAATGTCTTTTTTAAAGAACATTGTTCCCATAATATTATTGGCAGGAACATTGGAAAATTGGTCAGAAAACCAAATGGATTCCTGTGGTTTGGTTAAATTATAAAAAATATGCTCTTTCAAGTAAATCACCCATTTTAATAATACTTTGCCAAAATTATATACTGAAAAAGAGCAAAAATCAACAAAAACTTGAAAAATTTGACAGATTAGTATAAAATGTGGTTACAATTTGCAGCATAAAAAACAAACAATATATGTTTTAAATTTTTATTTTCGGCCCCCAACTGCGTACAAACTGTAAAAGCTTTGCTTAACAGTTTGTAGACTTGTCGGTCCCCACCTTAAGCACTCCAATAAAAATTTAAAACATGTATTGTTTGCTAAAAATAAAGGCTGAGAATTGTAACAAATTGTAAAAAAAGGTAGGAGGTAGTTTGATGGGAAAGAAGTCTGATAAGAAATATTATGAAGAAATTTCGAATTTTAGAGAGTTAGTGAAAAGGTATGAAAGATTTGGAGAGCATGTTGCTTTTAAGTATAAACAAAATAAAGAGATAAAAGAAATTACTTACAAAAAGTTTGTAGAAGATATTAAAAAAGTAGCAGAAAAAGTAATAGATTCGGATGTAAATAGAGTGGCTGTTATTGGAAATAACAGATATGAGTGGGTTATTACCTATTTGGGGGTTACCACGGCAGGAAAAGTAATTGTACCATTGGATAAAGCCTTAACAGATAAAGAAATAGAAAAATTATTAAAAAGAAGTGAAGTAGATGTCATTGTCTATGATGAAAAGTATCAAAATGCAGTTGATGAAGCAATTGCAGAAGGATGTAATATTAAATACAGAATTTGCATGGATAATGTAGAGAAAGAAGGAGTATTAAAATTCCAAAAAATGCTAGAAGATGGCGAAGCTATCATAAAAAAAGGAAAGACAAAATATGATGAAGTGGATTTAAAAGAAAATGAGATGTATATTATGCTATTTACCTCTGGAACAACCAATGAGCCTAAAGCAGTTATGTTATCACAGGAAAATGTTTGCAAAAATATATCTGCTTATCAATATAACTTTATGATGTATCCATCTGATACCTTACTTTCATTTTTACCAATACACCATACTTTTGAATGCAGTATTACTATTTTATATGGAACTTACTGCGGAGCAACCATCGCCTTTTGTGAAGGATTAAGATATATTGCAGATAATTTAAAAGAATTTAAAGTAACCATATTTGTAGCAGTACCACTAGTATTAGAGACAATGGCGAAAAAAATTCAAAAAGCAATTGCAGATAGTGGCAAAAAAGGATTAATTAATGCCATGACAAAACTTTCTCATGGACTTTTAAAATGTAAAATAGATGTAAGAAAAAAATTATTTAAACCAGTATTGAAGCAATTTGATGAATACCTAAGAGTAGTACTTTACGGTGCAGCACCAATGGACAAAGCTACCATTGAATGGTACAACGATTTGGGAATTGATTTGATTCAAGGTTATGGTTTAACAGAAAGTTCACCAGTATTAACCGCAGAATCCTCAGAAAGAAAAAGAGCAGGATCCATAGGATTTCCTCTTAAGAATGTAGAAATAAAAATAGATAATCCAGATAAAGATGGAGTAGGTGAAATTTTAGGAAAAGGTCCAAACATTATGCTTGGGTACTATGAAAATGAAGAAGCTACAAAAAAAGCTTTAGAAGATGGATGGCTACATACAGGGGATTATGGATATATGGACGAAGATGGATTTGTATATATAACAGGAAGACAAAGTGATATTATTGTTTTAAGAAATGGAAAAAATATCTATCCACAAGAAATAGAATTTTTAATAAATAAACTACCTTATGTGGAAGAGAATATGGTATATGCTAGAAATAAAAGCAAAACAGATACTTTATTATGTGCTAAAATTGTGTATAACAAAGACAATATAAAAGAGCATTTTGGAGATAAAACACAAAAAGAATATGAAAAATTAATCTGGGAAGATATAAAAAATATCAATAAAGATTTACCAACATACAAGCATATAAAAGAAATAATTGTAACAGACGAACCATTAGAAAAAACAACAACACAAAAAGTAAAGAGATATGCAGAAATGAAGAAAATAAATGCTTAATAGAAAGAAAAAATAGGAGGGGTTGTATGAAAAAGTACAAAATTTTATTAAAAATTATCATAATTGCTATTTGTCTTATTCTTCTAATTGTTTTAATTAATATAGGAAGAAAAACCTATATACTTACAAAGATAACAGAAAAGTCTCAAGAATTATCGCAAAATGAAAATTATTATTGGAATGTGAAAATAGGAGATAGAGAAATTAGTACTTATAGAAATGGAGAAAAAGCACTAACAATAATGGATAATGGACTTATGACAATTTCTAAGAATGAAGACTTGGTCAACACATATATTGATGGACCAGAAGGAAAGATAGCAAGATTAAATGAAAAAGAAGATAATCCAAACTTATTGATTAAATTACCAGGTTTAATACTTAAAGAGAATATTAGTCCTGTAATTATATCAGCATTTAATTCAAAAATAAGTGGAGTTGTTGAAGAAGGTAAAGAATGTTATTTAATTGAAAGTTCTGCTGATGCTTTTATAATACACGCATCAACTGAAAAAGTACAAATCTTTATTGATAAAGAAACAGGACTTCCAATAAAAATGATAGAATATAATAATGAAGGAGAGACAACAACGACAACGTATAAATATGAATTCAATGAAGTAACTGATGAGGATTTAAAAGAACCAGATGTAAATGAATATAAAGTAATGCAATAGAATTATTTTACCAAAATAAAAAAGGTTAGAGGAAATATATACTCTAATCTTTTCTTTTAAATACTATATTATTCGTTTAGAGTGAAATTTTTTTGGTCAAAATATAGATAAATATTATTTTGACGGAGGAAAGTAAATGAATGATTATATAAAAAAAGATAAAAAGAAAAAACTAAAAAGATATTTAACCAAAATAGTAATCTTTCTTTTAGTTTTTTTAATTCTTATTTTATCCTACATATTATATGATAAAACGCAAATTACAGAAAGTAATCTAGCTAAGCAAAATGTTACAGTAGAAAGAACAATGCAAACAGTAGAAGAAGTGCAAGAAAAAAATAAAACAGTAACAGAGATGATAGCAGAAGTAAATGATAGTGTTGTAGGAATATCTAAAGTAAAAAATTCAGGAAGTAGCATATTTTCTGATGAAAATGTAACAAGTTTAGGATTAGGTACGGGATTAATTGTAGGAGAAAATGGATATATTCTTACTAATGCGCATGTAAGTGGAGAAAAATATAGTAAATGTTATGTTACTTTAGTAGACGGAAAAACTTATGATGGAAGTGTGGTCTGGTCAAATACTGATATTGATATGGCTATTGTAAAAATCAATCAAAAAAACCTACAAACAGCTACATTAGGAGACTCAGATGATATTAAAGTGGGGGAAACAGTATATGCCATAGGAAATCCAATAGGGTATGAATTTCAAAGAACAGTAACTTCTGGAATTATAAGTGCGGTAAATAGAACCATTAAGTTTGAAGAAGAGGGAGAAGAAAGCTATATGGAGGATTTAATACAGACTGATGCAACAATTAATCCAGGCAATAGCGGAGGACCTCTAGTAAATGCAGAAGGACAAGTAATTGGTATCAATGGGGTAAAAATAACATCAGCGGAAGGAATAAGTTTTGCTATTCCTATCAATTCAGTAAAAGCAGTTATTAATAGCTTTAACACAAATGGAAAATTTGAGGAAGCTAGTTTAGGAGTCTTTGCTTTTGATAAAAATGTATTAGGCTATCTTAATGAAAATTTACAATTTAGTGAAGGAATATACATTGCAAGAGTAAACACAAAATCTACAGCAGAAGAAGCAGGCCTAAAACCAGGAGATATTATTATAAGTATTGATGGACAAAAACTAGAGAGAATGTGCGATTTAAGATGCTATATTTATACTAAAAAGCCAGGAGATGTAGTGACTTTAAAAATCCAAAGAAATAATAGAAAAATGGAAATAGAGGCAACTTTAAAACGAAAATCCTAAATGGGGACAGGCTTTTTTGTCCGGATTTTCCTAATTGGGGACTGTCCCCATTTAGGAATTTGACAAATATAAAGTAAGATGATATAAGTCTTGCAAAGGAGTCTTAAAGGATTTCCTTTGCAAGGCTTTTTTGAAATTAAAAGGAGATGAGTTTTTATGGATTATAAATTAGTAGCTTATCAAGAAAAATATTTTAAAAAATTATATGAAATAAAAAAAGATAATTTTAAATGGTATGTGGAAAAAATATATGGATGGGATGAAGAAAAACAAATTGAATTTCAAAAGAAATTTATTGAGGAACATTCGAAAAATATTCAAGTTATAAAAGTAAAAGATGAAGTGATTGGAATGATTTCAAGCTACATAGACGAAAATAATGAAAATATAGTAGAGTTAATTTACATTGATAAAAAATATCAAGGTAAAGGAATTGGTACCAATCTATTAAAGGAACAATTAAAAAGAGATAAAGAAAATAAACGAAATACTATTTTACAAGTATTCAAAGAAAATTCTGCTAAACATTTATATGAAAAATTAGGATTTAAAACATATGAAGAAACAGATACGCATTATAAAATGCGAAAAAAATATGAAATAGATGAGGTGATATAAATGAAAAATATACAAAAAAATAAAGCTTATGGAGAATTAAAACTAGTATTTCCAACAGAAGAGTATAGGGATGGAGTAATGGATTTTCTGAAAGAACATGAAGAAAGTGGAGAAGCAAAGTTAAATGGATCAGGAGGATTAAAAAGAATAAAAGATTTTGACAAATGGTTATTAAAAATAAGAAAAGATGTATCAAAAGAAGTTGAAAAAGAAGGAAGAGTTCCTGCAACTGTATTTCTAGGAGTCAGAAAGGCAGACAATAAAATTGTAGGTATAATACAAATAAGACATTACTTAACAGAAGAACTATTAAAAGATAGTGGTCATATTGGAGATAGTGTAAGACCTTCAGAAAGAAAAAAAGGTTATGCAACAGAAATGATAAGACTTGCGTTAGAAGAATGTAAAAAACTTGGAATAAATAAAGTTTTAATGGGATGCTATAAAGATAATATTGCTTCTGCAAAAAGTATTATGAATAATGGTGGAATCTTAGAAAATGAGGTTTTAGATAAAGAAGGAAAAATCACACAACGATATTGGATAAATTTAAAGTAATAGGGTTGAACCTTATTTTTTAAATTCCATATGATAAAATGGAGAAAATGCAAAAAAAGAAGGGACATACATGATAGAAAATATACAGGAGTATTTAGATGATTTTTTTAAAGGAAACAAAGAACCATCCTTACATGCAATGCAATATTTTATGAATGAATATGATAATTTTGAAAGAAACATGAAATTTATTCATATTGCAGGGACAAATGGCAAAGGCAGCTGTACAGAAATGCTAACTAATATTTTACTAAAAGAAGGATACAAAGTAGGAAAGTTTTTGTCACCACACTTAATAGAATACAATGAAAGAATTAGTATTAATAATGTTAATATTTCTAATGAAGATCTAAGAAATCTTATAGAAGAATTAGAACCAAAAATAGAGAAATATCAAAAAGAAAATAAGACTAGTATTACTTTATTTGAACTAGAAACGACAATAGCACTTTTATATTTTTATAGGAATAATGTAGATTTTGTAGTTTTAGAAACAGGACTGGGAGGAAAGTATGATTGTACGAATATTATAACAAAGCCACTTTTATCCATCATTACCTCCATTGGCTATGACCACATACAGATATTAGGCAATACCCTAGAAGAAATAGCAACACAGAAAGCAGGGATTATCAAAGAAAATTCTAATACTGTAATCTTTGAAAATAATAAGGAAATTAATCAGATTTTTATTGATACCTGTGGGAGAAAAAATAATAAACTATCTATTATAAGAAAAGAGAAAATAAAGAATTTTCATTATGATAAAAACTATCAATATTTTGACTATAAGGAGCTAAAAAATATAGCTGTAAACTTAAAAGGAATATGTCAAATACAAAATAGTGCGATTTGTATAGAAAGTATAAATATCTTAAATAAGCTAGGATATAAAATAAAAGAAGAAAGTATTCGTAAGGGACTGTCTACTGTTGTTCATAAAGGAAGAATGGAGGAAATTAGTAAAAAACCTCTCATTATCTATGATGGTGGGCATAATGAGCAGGCAATCCGAAATTTAAAAACAACAATAAATATGTATTATAAAGAAGAAAATAAAATATTTATTATATCCATTCTAAAAAGAAAAGATTATTCCAAAATGTTGGAATTATTAATGGAAGAAGAAAATTCCACATTCTTGTTGACTTCAGGAAATAGTGAAGAAAGGTATACTTCTGGGGAAGAGTTATATAAAGTGGCAAAAAAATTTAAAAAAGAGGAACAAAACATAGCTGTGAAAAGTTTAGAAAGTGCAATAGAGTACGTATTGGATAATGCTTTGCCAGATTCTGTTACTTTTGTAGTAGGAAGTTTTTATGTATATGGAGATGTGGTTCAAAAAATAAATAAAATATTGTAACGAAATAAAAGAATATTGAAAAACAATAAAAAAGTATTGACAAATAATAAAATAAAATGTAAAATATAAGCAACTTGAAAAAGAAGGGAAGGATATTGTTATGAAAATAGCAGTAATAGGAAGCTTTTTGATTGCCATCTTACATTCTATTTTATTTTATGGTCAAAAATTAGGAATTTCGGTATTTTTATTTTGTTTAGCTTTGGGATTTTTCATCTTATATTTATTAGATAAAAATAATAAGATAAAAAATAAAAAAGCCTTAATTCTATGTGTGCCAATTATCCTAATATCAGCAACTTATTTTATTTTTAATAATACATTTTTTTACGTTGCCAATATAATAGCATTAATTATTTTGTTTACATTAATGGTAATCTTAGCAGTTTTTGAAAAAACATCCATTGGATTAATACTAAATAGAGCAGTGTATTTGCTCTTAGGTCCAATAGAATTTTTAGAAGAAGCCATAGGGAGTATTATAGAGACTATTGAAAACTTTTTTCACAAAAAAGAAGTGTCAAAAGAAAAGAATGAAAAATTAAGAAAGATTATCATAGGAATTCTTATTGCAATACCAATTTTAATTGTAGTATTAATGCTTCTTTCTAGTGCAGATAGTATATTTTCTAGTGAATTAAAAGAGGTAATAAGTACTCTATTTCGTTTAGAAATTTTTGAAAAACAAACGTATATTAATCTATTTTTTAGAATTATTATTATTCTAATGATAGCGGTGTATTTAATAGCACTTTTATATAATGTGCTAGAAGATAATTTTACAGAAAAAGAAGTAGGAGAGAAAAAGAACTGGACAATTGACAGAACAATTGGAAATACTATTTTAACAATATTAAATTTAGTATACTTAGTGTTTTGCTATATTCAAATATCGGTATTGTTCATGAAAACAGGAAATATGGGAGATTTTGATTATGCAAGTTACGCAAGGCAAGGATTCTTCCAACTTATGGCAGTATCTGTCATCAATTTGGTTATAATATTAATTACAAGTAAAAGAAATGAAATTAATAAAAAATTAAATTATACAAAGGTAATGAATTTATGCTTAAGTATGTTTACATTAATTATTTTGTTCTCCTCATTCTATCGAATGTATTTATATGAACAAGAATATGGATATACCTTTTTACGATTAATGGTATATGTTGCATTAATAACAGAAGCAATACTAATTATTCCAACAGTAATGTATATTTTAGACATGAAAATAAACTTGACAAAAACGTATTTTGTAGTGATAATTATAATGTATATAATAGTAAATTATATGAACATAGATAATGTAATTGCCAAACGAAATATCAATCGATATTTTGAAGACACATCTGGTGAATATGAGTTAGATATAGAATATCTTGGAACACTTGGAATTGACGCAGCAGGAGAAATAAAAAGATTAGAGAATGAGGAAAACAAAATGATAAGAAAACAAGTAGAATTTTATCTAAATCAAGTAGAGTCAGAAGTGAAAGATATTAATTTCCAGAATTTTAATATTAATAGATTATTGGTAAAAAGAATGTTAGAGGAGTGAAATGTCAAAAAAAGAATTAAATTTTGACCAGACTCGTGTATTAAGAAAGGAATGAATTATAAAATGAAAGTAACAGGGAAGAAAAGCTTATCGGATTTCATTGAAATATGCTTAAAAATAATATTTGTAGTAGGAATTTTAATCTATATAACATTACCTTTTTTATTAAATATGTATGTAGAATTTTTTAATCCAGTACTAAACTACACTGCTGCACTTATTATATTATATGTGTCAGGGATTCCAGCACTTATTATTGTGTATGAATTTATAAAAATATTTAAGACTTTAAAACTAGATAATCCATTTACCGAAGAAAATGTAAAAGGATTGAAGATTACATCAATTTGCTCATTAATAATAGCAATTGTATATATAGTTGGAATATTTTTTATTGTATCTGTTTTTGAAATAATAGCTATTGCAATATTTATTATTGCATGGCTTGGAACCTATGTATTAGCAGAACTTTTAAGAAAAGCAATAGAATATAAAGAGGAAAATGATTTAACAATATAAGCTGTTTAAAAATAATTGTATTTTGGCGTTGTTAAACTGCGCAGCGAAAACCATCAACGTACACAAAGTACGCCTCTGGTTTTCTTGCTTGTTTGCCTAGCCAAAACAGCAATTCTTTTTAAACATAAGAAAGGTGTGCGTTAGCGAAAGCAAGCTTTCGACGCACAAATGTGCATTTCGCTTCGCGAATATGCACAGTCTAAGGAAACCTAACCTTGTTGTATAGGAAAATTGTCAAAGATAATAGAATGTCAAGGAAAAAGTCGATTTTTCCTATACAATAAAAAGAGATGACAATGGGAAGGAATGTGAACGAAGATGGCGATTATTGTAAATTTAGATGTAATGATGGCAAAAAGAAAAATGTCTTCTTCTGAACTCGCAGAGAAGATTGGAATAACAAATGCCAACTTATCCATATTGAAAACTGGAAAAGGAAAAGCAATAAGATTTTCTACACTGGATGCCATTTGCAAAGTATTAGAATGCCAACCAGGAGATATATTGGAATTTAGAGATTGAACTTTGGGGACACTCTTAAAAGTTCATCTCCAATTTTGAGCCACAAATTATACAATTTTATGTTTAAAAAACTAATTATGGGTAATACTATAATTAGTTTTTTTATGAAATTTTCCTAATTTGGGACAGGCACCAATTAGGAAAAAGAAAAAAGGGACAGATGTCTAAAACAAGCCTGTCCCCTTTTAGGGAAAATCAGAAAAACAAACCTGTCCCCAATTAGGAGAGTGATTTAAGATGGAATCGTATTGGATAAAAAGTGTAGAGGAAAAGGATAGAAAGAAATTTGATAAGCTAGAGGAAAATGTAAAAACAGATATCTGCATAATAGGAGGAGGGCTAACTGGGCTATCGACAGCGTATCATTTAAGCAAATATAAAATACGAACAGTGCTTATTGAAAAAGATGAAATTTGTAAGCAAACAAGTGGAAATAGTACAGCAAAAATAACAAGTCAGCATGGATTAATATATAAATACCTAACAGATTCAAAGGGAAAAGAGTTTGCAAAAAAATATTATGAAGCAAATGAAAGAGCAATAAAAAACATAGAAGAGATAATCAAGAAGGAAAATATAGATTGTGATTTCGAACATGTACCAGCGTATGTATTTACGCAGAAGATACAAGAAGTACAAAAAATAAAAGATGAGGTAGATGCTGTAAATGCATTTGGAGGAAATGCAAAATTAATAGAAGCAAAAGATATAGAACTTAATAAACTAAACTGTGCAGATTATGTGGAAAAAGAAGAGGAAAAATTAAAGATAAGTGGAGATAATATAGAAAAAGAAAATCTAAATTTAGAAAGAGATGTAGTAAAGGAAAGGATGAAACAAATACTTCCAATAAAAGGATTAGTGGGAATTGAGTTTGAAAATCAAGCACAATTTAACCCATATAAATATGGAGAAGCTCTAGCCCGAATTTGCAGTGATTCCGGAGTGAAAATATATGAGCATACAAAAGCTATTGATGTAGATACAGAAGACGATAGCGAATATTATGTGATAAGCTTAGAAAATGGATGTAAAATAAAAGCAAAATATATTGTAATTGCTACCAAGTATCCAATCGTAAATATACCAGGTTTTTATTTTATGAAAATGTATCAATCTACAAGTTATGGGATTGCAATGAAAACTAAGCAAAGGGTATTAGAAGGAATGTATATAAGTTCAGAAGAACCTACAATATCATTAAGAAGTGTTAAATGTGGAGAGGATTATTATCTAATTGTAGTAGGATTCGATCATAAAACAGGAGCACAAATAGATTTAAGTAATTCATATCGATATTTAGAAGAAATAGCAAAAAATCTATATCCAGAAGGTAAAGTAAAATATCGTTGGAATACAGAAGATTGTATTACATTAGATAAAATACCATATATAGGCAAGTTTTCTAGTATGTGGGAAAATGCATATGTGGGGACAGGATTTAACAAATGGGGAATAACTATTTCTAATATAGCTGCTGAAATTATTACAGATGAGATATTAGGGCAAGAAAATGAGTATGAAGATATTTTTAAAGCAACTAGGGTAGAGCCTATAAAAAATAGAAAAGAAATGAGTAATATGGTAAAGGAAAGTGTAAATTCTTTATTTGTAAAAAAATTAGAAATTCCTCAAGAAGAAGCAAACCAAATACAAAATAGAGAAGGAAAAATAGTAGAAGTAAATGGGCAAAAAATAGGAATTTACAAAAATGAAGAAGGGGAAATTTACAAAATTAATCCAGTGTGTAATCATTTAGGTTGTGAACTTTCTTGGAATAACTTAGAAAAAACATGGGATTGCCCATGTCATGGTTCTAGATATGATTATAAAGGAAATTTAATATATGGACCAAGTGTAAAGAATTTGGATTAAATAATTTAATGATATTAAAATCAGATATGTCCTGTAACGAGAGGTCTTACTTAAGAAATTTCGCTTCGTCCCGACGGAGCTCCCTGCTCCGCTCGATTTTTTAAGTAAGACCTCTCTACGCGGACTTTGAGTATACATTATCATTAAATTATTTAATCCTTATGAGTTGTTACAATTGGTTAGCAATAAAGAAATATTAGTGGAAATATAATTTGTAGTGTGCTATAATTTGCAATAAAGAAAAAATAATATATTTTTTAACAATATAATTCTAAAATGAATAGAAATGGAGGAAACAATGGATAGAAAAAGCAACCATAACTATTGAAAATAGTAAAAAGGTATAGTATAATACAACATATATTTAAGATTCAGTTAATAAAATTTATTTCATTATTTATATGCTCATTGTATAAGCAACAGATTTTGATATACAACAAGCTTAAGTTTTCTTATCGTATCAATTCGATACAAAAATTCAGCAAAAACAAATATTTTTTCAAAGGAGGTTTTTATGAGCTTAGATTTTTTTAATAATTTAAAGGAGAGTCTTGAAAAAAATGATACTTTATCTAAAATAACAGATGGCATATCGGATTTTATAGGAGAATTGTCAGAGGCTTTACAAAAGAAGGAAAAGCTAGCAACAGATACTGATATAGTTACACAAATAGTATCTAGTAATAAATTAACAATAGCATCTGAAAATAGTATCATTCAAGCACGAAATGAAGTATTAAGTGAATATGCCAATAATACAAAGGAAGAAGGTCCTTTCTATTTTGTATGTAATAAAGTAGAAGGAAGAGATAGTTACAGAGTGTGGGAGTATAACAATAATAAACGTACCCAGACAGAGGTTGATGGAAAGGACTTGCCTTCCGAAGCAACTGTAAACAGCATAATGAGAATGAAAGATGGAAAACTTGTAGTAGATAATGAAACCACAGAAGTAGTTTTAACAGAGATTCAAGAAAGAGCAAATAAGATAATAGAAGAACAAAATAAAAAAATAGAAGAATATAAAAAAGAAGGTCATACTTATTTAGTAACAGAAGATAGAAATGGAAGAGTATTTTTATGGGATTCTACAGAAAAACCAAAGTATGAAATTGAAGATGTATTTTTCCCAGAAGAGTTAAAAGATAAGGCAAAAGAAGGAAACAGTTTCCTATACCAAAATGGTACATATACTCACATTTCTTAAATAATAAAAGAAGTAATTAAAAAATATATAAGAAAAGCTACATATCCCTATGTAGCTTCAGTACTTTCTCCTGTTTCATAATCTATTTCTATTCCTGGCTGAACATTATAACAATATACATTAAAGCAAATGCCTTCACCATTATCTTCTATTGATTTTGCTTCCATTTGTACTCCACTTGCAACTAAATTATTGCCTTCATAAATAGGGGTAACACGGTATAAAACATGGTTATTGGTTTCTCTAATATAATCTGCCACTTCATTTTCAAAAGGGAGCATTCCCTCGGTATTCATATAGCGTGTTCCTGTAATAAGATTTTTTTCATTTGCATTTTCATTACTTAGTTGGTAGCCTATTAAATGGCATCGATTATATAAATAACCACCATCTACGATATCATATTTTTTATTAATCCAACCAGAAGGTTCTACACTAGAAATACTTTCTCTTTCTTCATTAGCAGATGGCATGGTGTCAATACTAAGACAAGCATAAGCAACACCGCATCTGCCAAGAGAATCTAGTTCGCTATAATCTTCAAAAGATTCCGCTACGAAATCACTTTCCTCGAAATCTGGTTGATTGGCATTTAAGACAACATAAGGCTCTTCTTGATATGCTGGAATACTATTTATATCAAACGAAATTGTGTTAGTATTAGAACTCGTATAAACTGCATTTTCTCCAGAAGTAAGTGTATTTCCAAAGTATTCTTGAATATTAGGATTAAAATATCCTATTATTCCAATACATATAATAACCAATACGGATAATAATGCTTTTGTTAGTTTTTTATTATTTTTTCTTCTACTCATATTTTACCTCTTTTGTATTATTGCATCGTTAGATAAAATTAATTATATACTTTATTTATCTTATCATAAAATATCACAAAGTTTGAAATAATTCAATAGCATAAAAAATGAAAAATGCAATAAAAAAATCGACGTTTGATACGCCGACTTTTTTGGTCCAACGAAGTAGTTATCTACAACTTTTTTACTCTCATAACAATTGATGCAAATATCAATCAAAATCAAAAGATGATAATTTTCTTAATTCAGACTAGTCAAGAAAAAGAAATACCATTGAAGTTTTTTAGGAATATTGGAAGAAATCCATAAAACTACTTTTAATTATGTTGAATTCGCCATAATAGATGTTCATTATATCACTTTATATAGAAAAAGGGGAGAAAGAATAAGTCTTGCTTATAACTTTCTCCCTTTTCCCTAGTTAAGCTCTATATGAAATCTTGGACTTCCCATCATAAATGACATCGGAACAAGACCTACTTCTTTTACATCAAGTTCCAACTTCTCTCTTAGAAAAGTTTCAACAGCCTCATTGTCCATAATGCACTCAATTTCAAACTCTTTAGGGAGTTCTTCTGAATCTCTTCCAAACATTAAAAACATTAGGCCATTTACTATTTTTCTTTCTTCTTCCTGTTCATCTGATAGTAAATCTTGAATTTCATTTAGTTTCCGTCTGATGTCCATAATTTTTACCTCCATAACAAATTTGTTTACAAGTTACTTAAGTTCACACAATTAATGTCACAAGCAGTCCATTTTTTTTCCAAACTTTCAATATCTATCGGTACAGATAATCTTGGACTTGTGTCATAGCACAATTCTAATACAACTTGAATTTTCGCCCCTACGATATAGTGATGCACTTTATCGAATTGTACTTTGCCAGATTCTACTGTTTTTAGAATTGTACCAATCTCGTATGGCATGCTAACATTCATTGCTTTTCCTCCTTTACAATAATTATTGTTAAAAGTTACTATATTCAAAACTTGCTTATAAGCAAGATAATTAAGTTGCATAAATATTTTATCATGTTTATATATTTTTTCAACAAAAAAATATCATCCTTTTCAGAATGATATTTGTATCCATCTATTCAATTAGTTCGAACAGAAACATCATTGGTGCAACTGGAGGGATTCGAACCCCCGACCTTCCGGTTCGTAGCCGAACGCTC
>CAMMEP010000010.1 GCA_946495905.1 uncultured Clostridium sp. | reverse complement strand
CACAAATAATATACTCTCATCGCCGACATATAATAATATAAGGTCATTACACTATAATATATCTTTGCTCGAATAATACAAAACATTATAAAAGAAACATCTCATATTACTCTTATTTCAACTAATATCAATCTTATGATATTATTATGTACGGATTATTTTTTATTATACATTTTTTTATTGTTTTTTTTTATTTTTTATAGTATGATTAAATTATACGTTACTTAAGAGAAATAAGAGAGGAAACGGTTAAAAAATAATTATAATTTTTTTCAACCTAGTTTTTATCTTTAGGAAGGAATGATATTAAACATGAAAAACGAAAAGTTTGATTTTTATAGTCCGGTTAATTTAAAATCTTATAACTTAGATAAAACAATGCGATATCAGCTAGATATTCTAGGAAACCTAGATTTCTTTACTAGGAGACATAGTGAGAATGTTGCCAATCTTACTTGTAGAATTTGTGAATATTTGCATTTTAATCAAAAATTTACCATTTATTGTACTATATCTGCCTATTTACATGATATTGGTAAAATGTTCATTCCTTCTAAAATTTTAAATAAACCAGATAAGCTTACCGACCAAGAGTTTGAGGTTATGAAAACTCATACTACAAAGGGCTATGAAATGTGCATGAAAGACCTAAAACTTAGACCTTATGCTATTGTTGCATTAGATCACCATGAAGCATTAAATGGTTCTGGCTATCCTAATGGTATAACCAAAATACCAATGGAAGCACAAATTGTTCGTGTGGCAGATGAATATGATGCTATTGTTACCAAAAGGCAATATAAGACTCACGTTAATATTTCGGAAACCTTAAAAGATTTAATAAAAGACGCTCAACCTGACCCTAAATTTGTTGCTTTAGATTACTTATCTCAAAACTTGAAAGTTGGTAAAATTAACAAACATGTTTTAAAAGCATTATTTAAAGTTGTTATTGACGATATTTTATATGAAATTAGCTGTTTATATGATTATTTAGATTATCTAAAAGAAAATATAAAAAGGCTTGAACTTATTTGTAAATATGCTAAAAAGATGGAAGAATCCAAAACAGATAAGAAAAAATCTTATTACAAAGAAGGTATGAGAATGCTTTTCCAAGTAGATGAAAATTTTGAAAATTATAATCAAGTTTATGAAGATTATAAAAATGCTTTACAAATTCGAACAGATAGAATTAAAAAACTTTATGATGAAATAAAAATTATTAAAAAATTAGAAGTTTGAGCAAAAGGGGACGGGCTTGTTTTGCACAATTTTAATAGTATCTTTATTGTAAATTTATATATTTTTTATTTTAGGTCTCCGGCCCCCAACTGCGTACAAACTGTATTAACTCCACATATGTGTCGTTATAACAGTTTGTAAACTTGTCGGTCCCCACCTTGAGCACTTCGACCAAAAAGAAAAAATATATAAATTTACTACAAAAAAAGAAATGTGTTTGTGCAAAACAAGCCCGTCCCCTTTTGCTCACTTAATCTAGTCCAAAGCTTACTCCTAAAGCATTATTTATTTTTGATATTACATTTTCATCATCAATATGACCTATTTTTTCTTTTAACCTGCTTTTATCTATTGTTCTTATTTGTTCCGCTAATACTACAGAATCTGCCTTTAGTCCATTTTCTTGTGAACCTATTTCTATATGTGTTGGTAATTTATTTTTTCCTGTTTGCGAAGTAATAGCTGCTGCAATAACGGTGGGGCTATGCTTATTGCCAACGTCATTTTGTATGATTAAAACGGGTCTTATCCCTCCTTGCTCTGAGCCAACAACTGGACTTAAATCAGCATAAAACATATCTCCTCTTTTAATTACCATATTCTTCACTCCTATTAATTCTATATTTAAGGCTTATTTTTTAATATATTTTAAACTTAGTTCGAGATAGTATATGATTTATCTAAATTTAATATACTCTAACATAAGGTTCTATAGTTTGCATTGCAAGTATATCCTGCTCCTTTAAATCATTTATCTTTATCTCATTATATAATATGTAAACTACTGTTTTTTCGTTAATATCTTGGACTAATAATTTCGTTGGTTTTCCCGTATTTTTATCAATATATAATTTTTTATTTTCTCTATATTGGTTATTGATTTGTATTTTTGTTTCTAATACATATTCTCCATTTTCTTCATATCGTTTTGTGTTGTTTTCTTCTTTACTTTTTATATAATCTTGGATAAAAGATTCTAAGCATAGTACATTGTTTGCGATATATTCATAATTTTCATATATCTTACTTAAGTTTAATTTAGAATTATTTATCTGTAAATTTTCTCCATCATAAACAATTTGAATTCCTTCTATATTGCTTGGCTCTAATATGGTTTGTTTAGATAGATTTGGTGCTATATATTGCTGTTTCATTACATATTTATTGTTATTTTTATTGCTTTCAATAGTAACTGCTACTTCTGCCTCATAAGAACTAATATTTAAAATATATTCTTCCATTTCCTCAATACTTTTGTTACTCATAGTATTACCAGTTTCAAAAATTTTATAATTATTTTTTAGAAAAAATATTAAAAAAATTACAATAAGAAAAACAAATACTGTTATAACAATGATTTTTTTATTTTTTAATTTAAGAAACATTAAACTCACATTCCTTTCTTTGCTCTACTTTTTTTATTGAACTTGTTAGATGTAGTATTTAGAAAATTTTTGCAGAAGCGCGTAGCGACCAAACGAGCCATTTAGAATGGCGAGTGCGATTGAAGAAACCTAGCAGAAATTAAAAATAAGATTTTTAATTTCTGCTTAGATGGTTTCGACAACAAGCGACAAAAAAATTTGAGAAATACTACATCTAACAAGTTTCAACGTAATAATTAATGAAGTAATGCACATTAAAAAAGTAGATTAATTTTCATTAACCTACTTTAATTTTATTTTATTCATTTTTAAAGTATTCATTTAGACAATCTATTAATTCTGCTCTTGTCTCTATTTTATTTATTTTTTCTCTTACTTTACTTGCTTCTTTGCTATTTCTAATATAATAGGCCAGGTGCTTTCTCATTTCCTTAATAGCAATTGTTTCTCCCTTTTCTTCTACTGCTAAATTAATATGTTCTAAAATGGTATCTAGTTTTTCCTGGTTTGTAATTTTTCTTTGTTCTTTTCCTTCTAAATAACGAATAATTTCTTCAAAAATCCATGGATTTCCTATGGCTGCTCTTCCTATCATAATTCCATCCACATTGGTTTCTTGAAACATTTTTTGAGCATCTTCTTTACTTTTAATGTCTCCATTTCCTATGACTGGAATGTTAACTGCTTCTTTTACTTGTTTAATAATCTCCCAATCTGCTTTTCCTGAATAATACTCTTCTCTTGTTCTTCCATGAATGGTAATTGCAGATACTTCTGCTTCTTCTAGAATTTTTGCTACTTCTACAGCTACAATGTTCTGGCTATCCCAACCTTTTCTTATTTTAACTGTCACTGGAACTTTGGACGCTTTTACTACTGCTTTTGCAATTTGTTCCACCAATTCTAAATTAAGAAGTAGCTTGCTACCATCTCCATTTTTTACAATTTTAGGTGCAGGACATCCCATATTAATATCTACAATATCCACAAAGTCACTAACATAGTTTGCTGCATAACTAAGAGCCTCTACATCACTCCCAAAAATCTGGGCAGCAACTGGACTTTGCTCATCTTTTACATTTAATAAAAGATTCGTTTTTTTATCTTGGTAAAATAATCCTTTGCTACTGACCATTTCGGTACAACAAAGTCCTGCTCCATATTTTTCGCATAACAATCGAAATGGCAGGTCCGTTATTCCCGCCATAGGTGCTAATAATATGTTATTTCGTAGTTCTACATTTCCTATTTTTAATTTCTTTAAAAACATTTTCTTTCTCCATTTATGATTTTTATTATGTTTTGTTCTTTTGAGCATTATATCTGAAAAAATAATTCTACGAAAGGACGAATGCGACTGAAGGAGCAATAGAAATAATAGAAATACAGCTATGGAGGAAACCGAATCCTTTTGGGCGGAGGCCATAGATGTATTTCCATTATTTCTTTACGAACGTAAGGTAGCCGAGTCATGAGTAGAATTATTTTTTTATCAATATCATTCGAAATATTATAATTATTTGGATTTTCTAATACATTTTAATCAATAAAAATAGCTTTTTGTCTTCTTCCTGAAATGCTTAGTAATAAGCCAATCATAATAAAGTTACTTAATAGGGAACTTCCTCCATAACTTACAAATGGAAGTGGAATACCTGTTATTGGTAAAAGTCCCATTGTCATACCAATATTTTCTACCATATGAAAGAAAAAGACACCGTGCAATTCCAGCTGCTATATAAGACCCTAAATCATCTTTAGCTGTTTTTGCAACATAAATTGCTTTTGTAATTAGTATTACATACAATATAATAATCCCTGCTGCAACAATAAATCCCATTTCTTCTGCTATTAAAGAAAATATAAAATCGGTCGTTTTAGGGTATAAGAAACCTAATTGTGTTTGATTTCCCTTAAACAATCCCATGCCAAATAATTGTCCTGCACCAACTGCAAGTTTGGATTGGATAACATTATATCCTGCACCTCTTGGGTCTAAATCTGGATTTAAAAATACATCAATTCTTGTTTTTGCATGTTCTGGCAATACAAAGAAATATAAAAGTGGAACAGCTATTACTACCAATAAAATAGCTCCAAAAATATATCTCTTTTTTATTCCTGCTACGAATAAGATAAAAACTAATGCCATTGCAAAAGCCATAGCAGTACCATAATCTGGTTGTTTAATAATTAATAACATAGGAACTGCAAAAACAAGTAAAATTAATAATAGTTTAGGTATTCTACTAATTTCATCTTTGCCATATTTTTGTATTTTAGTAATAGTAAAAGCAAGCATTAAAATACAAATAACTTTAGCAAACTCAGCTGGTTGAAATGAAGCTGATCCAATATTAAACCAACTTGTAGCACCATTAATCGGTTCGGTAAACAAAACTCCAATTAAAAGTGCTATTATGATTCCATATAAAATTGGTGCTATTTTAGCTATAAATTCATAATCAATAAATATAATAATAATCATAATAGGAATACTAACTGCTACCCAAATTATTTGCTTTTTTAAATCTTCATAATCTGAATTTTGTGTTGCCGATGTTAAAGCAACTAGTCCTATTGCCACTAAAAGTAAAACACATATCAGTATTCCCCATTCTAAGTTTTTAAGAATTTTTCTCTTCATCATCAACCTCGTTTACCTTATTATTTTCTAATGTATCTTGCTCCTTTTCTATTTCTTTATTATTTATATTCTCATTGTCTTTCTTTTTTTCCTTATTTTCTTCTACTGTTTTTTCTTTCTTTATTGTCTCTTCGGCATTTTCTTTTTTTGCTTCTATCACTTCTTCCTTATATTCTTCTTCAGTCTTCTTGTTTTCTTCTTGCTTATTTTTTTCTGCTTTTTCTTCTTCTATTTTTTCTTGTGCAGTATTACTATCTGCATTTTCCTTTTTCAAAGCTCCTTCTAGTTTTCTTGCCTCATTTTTTATTGTAATAATTGGAATATTGGCATATAAAGCTGGTGCTCCCACAGAGCCATCTTCTCCTTCTTTATTGGTTAATCGAACATCGATGGCTTTTTCATCTATATCAATATACTTTTTTATTACTTCCAATATTTCTTGTTTCATCATTTCCAAAAAGTCTGCAGATATATTAGCTCTATCTTGTGCTAATACTAGATGCAATCTTTCTTTGGCAGTACTTTTTGATTCTTCTTTTTCGCTTTTCCTAAATCTCTTAAAAAACTGTGTTATGTTTTTGAACATTTTTTACCTCCAATAGTATTAATGTTTACCTTTTGCGAAAAAACCTTTCATTTTACTAAAAAGACCTTCTTTTCTTCCAGGAACTGTTACATCTATGTTTTCTCCTAAAATTCTTCTGGCTATTTCAGTATAAGCTTTTCCTGAAGGTGCCTTTTCCTTTGTAACAACTGGCTCTCCTTTATTGGTTTGTGTGATAATATATTCATCATCTGGCACTACACCAATTAAGTCAATAGATAATAAATCTACTATATCCTCTACATCCATCATTTCGCCTTTTTTTATCATTGCTGGTCTTATTCTATTTATTACCAATTCTGGATTCTTTATTTCGGACGCTTCTAATAACCCAATAATTCTATCGGCATCTCTTATTGCGGATATTTCTGCTGTTGTTACTACAATTGCCCTATTTGCTCCTGCAATGGCATTTTTAAATCCTTGCTCAATTCCAGCTGGGCAATCAATTAATATATAATCAAATTCGTCTTTTAGTTTTCCTATTAGTTCTTTCATTTGTTCTTCATTTATGGCACTTTTATCTCTTGTTTGGGCTGCAGGTAGTAAGAAAAGTTCGTTAAATCTTTTGTCTTTGATAAGGGCTTGTCTTAATTTACATTTTTCTTCTACAACATCTACGATGTCATATACAATTCTGTTTTCTAAGCCCATTACAACATCAAGATTTCTTAAACCAATGTCTGTGTCCACTAAGGCAACTTTTTTTCCTCTTAGGGCTAAAGCTGCACCTAGATTGGCTGTTGTAGTTGTTTTTCCTACTCCACCTTTTCCGGATGTTATAACAATAACTTCTCCCATATATTCTCCTCCTTGTAAAATTCAAGCAACTAATTTTTTAGTTGTATTATGTAGTCAATAAAAATGCACAATTCTAAACACGTATATTATATACGGAAATAGGCAAAACGTCAATGTTTTAACTAAATTTTAAGAAAAAAATAGTATTTGATTACCTCAAATACTATTTTCATTTTCTATATCTTTTATTTTTATATAATCTACATCCATAATGACAGTATCACCTGTACACCAATCCCATCTCCAACCTGTAATATTATCTCTATTTTTTACTTCCTCATTTGTCCATAAGTCTATTGTTAAAATATGCCATTCTCCATCTCCTATGATATCTCCGCTTACTGCATAAGTTTGATCTGTAGGATTCTCTATCATAAAGAATTCCATTGTAGTATTGGTATTTGAATTATACCTTACTTCTATATATCGATAAATTTTAGGATCAAATGATGTTATATTATACATATTCACTCTTGGGTCATTTCCAGTAGCAGTAAGTGTTAATATACTATTGCTTGCAGTCCAAGTTGTACTTACATTTGCATAACTTGGTAAAGTTTCAAATTCTTCTATATAAATATAATTTGGTTCTTTTGGTGTTTCTTCATCATTTTCTCCACCTGTTGATGAACTTGTTAGTTCTGCATATATCTCCGCTGCTCTACTATTATCAGCCTCATAAGATTGTTTTAAATCCATAGCTGTTTGAAGTTGACTTCTTCTTGCTGCATTGGAAGTTAAAAGGACTGCACTAAGAATAATTAACATACTTAAAAGCACTACTGAAACATATACTGCCATAGAGCCTTTTTCTTCTTTTAATCTTTGCTTCATCTTTTCCTCCTTTGTTTTAGATTTATTCTTTGCTATATGAAAAAAGTCACTTTTAATTTAATCTCTTTTTTAAGCTATATTAATAATAATTCAAAATTTTTTTATTGTCAATTACTTTTTATTTTTTCTTATTTTTATAATTTTATTCGATTTTTTTCACATAATTTCATAAAAAATATCTTTAACCCATTGATAAGTTTTCAAAAAAAATATATAATAATATTGTTAATTTAATAAGAGACTAATATTAGTTTGAAAAAGCTAATTTCTTTTTCCAAACTAGATTTGTGTTGAGAAAGGATTTGAACATAAATGAAATTAAGTGATAGAACGAAAGATATATTAGAATGGATTGTATGTATCCTCATTGCATTTGTTCTTGCATTGCTCATTCGCTATTATATAGGGACACCAACAATTGTTAAGCAATCTTCCATGCATCCTACTTTGGAACCTAACCAAAGACTTATTTTAAATAGATGGGGTAGAACAATAAAGCAAATGCCAGAACGTGGAGATATTATTACTTTTGAAGCTCCTGATAAGACCTATATTACTGTAGATGAATTTAATAGTAATGATGTTATTGCAAAATATTCTAATGAACCTACTAATTGGTTTGGCAATTTTGTCTTTCACGTATTAGAAATTGGTAAAGAAAGCTATATAAAAAGAGTAATTGGTTTACCAGGTGATCATGTTCAAATATATGATGGAAAAGTATATATTAATGGCGAAGAATTAGATGAGCCTTATCTACAAGATAATGTTACAACCAATATGGGTAGATATGCATATTCGGATTTAATTGTTCCAGAAAATTGTGTATTCGCTTTAGGCGATAATAGAGATTATTCTACTGATAGTAGAGCTTTTGGTTGTATTCCTCTAGAAAAAATTGAAGGTACGGTTTGGATTCGTTTCTGGCCTTTGAATTTATTTGGTACAATAGAGTAAGAAAAATTATTTTAGGAGTGAAATTTTGGATTTTTGTAATATTATTGGAAATAATGCAATAAAGCAGTTGTTAACTAATTCCATACGTAGTAATAATTTAGTGCATAGTTATCTATTTGTAGGAACAGATGGCATTGGAAAAAGTCTCTTTGCAAAAGAATTTGCGAAAATGATTTTATGTTTAGAAGATAACAAACCATGCGATACTTGTTCCTCTTGCATTAAGTTTGAAAGTGACAATCATCCTGATTTTATGTTTGTTGATTCTGAAGATGAAAAAAGCATAAAAATAGGTCAAATTCGTTTATTGCAAGAAAATATCTCCGAAAAGCCAATTGTTTCTACAAAAAAAGTATATATTATTAATAATAGTGACTTAATGACGGTAGAGGCTCAAAACTGTTTACTAAAGACCTTGGAAGAGCCACCAGAATATGCTACTATTATTTTGCTATTATCTAATGAAAGTAAGTTATTAAATACAATAAAGTCAAGAGGGACAAAAATTGTTTTTCAAAATTTGACAGAAGAAGAATTATTAGAATATGCTAAAAGAAATAATATAGAGGTTAATCCTAATTTATTGAATACTTGTAATGGTAGTATCTCTAAATTAATTTCTTTAAAAGATGAAGTAGAGCTATATAAAGCTTTAGATACTTTAATTAATGATTTTTCTACAAAAGATATTGTTGACCTTTGGAATGAGGCTGATGTTCTTTATCAAACCAAAGAAAAAATAGCAGATTTACTTGACTATTTAAATATTGTTTTTTTGAAAAAATTACGTACTACTAAAGAAAAAAAATACATTAATTCCATTAAGATAGTTGAAACTACAAAAAAAAGACTATCCTCTAATGCGAATTACGATATGTGTATTGACAATCTTTTATTAAAAATATGGGAGGAATTTCATGAAGGTTATAATAGGCGTTCGATTTAAGAAACCTGGTAAAGTATATTTTTTTGATCCTGGTAATATACATTTACATATAAAAACAAAAGTTATTGTAGAAACAGCTTTGGGTGAAGAGCTTGGTGAAGTAGTAGCTAAAAAGAAGCTTTTACCAAACACAGAATTTTCTACTCCTTTAAAGAAAATTATTCGTATTGCTAATTATAGGGATATTAAACATTATAATGATAATAAGAAAAAAGAAGAAGAAGCTTTTAAAATTTGTGAGGAGAAAATAAAGAAATTAAAATTAGATATGCATCTAACGGATGTCGAATATAGTTTTGATAATAGTAAATTATTGTTTTACTTTACTGCAGATGGTAGAGTGGATTTTCGTGAATTGGTAAAAGAACTTGCCGCTATTTTTAAAACTAGAATTGAACTTAGACAAATTGGAGTTAGAGACGAAGTAAGACGTATTGGCGGAAATGGAGTCTGTGGAAGAGAACTTTGTTGTTGTTCTTTCCTAAATAATTTTGAAGCAGTTTCTATTAAAATGGCAAAAGAGCAAAATATGTCTTTAAATCCTACTAAAATATCTGGTAATTGTGGTAGACTTATGTGTTGTTTAAAATATGAGCAAGAAGTATATGAGGATAAGCTAAAGCATTTACCTAAAATTGGAGCCATTGTAAAAACAGAAGATGGCGAAGGTGTTGTTGATTCTATTGAAACTTTAAAAGAAATTGTAAAGGTAAAGTTAAAAGATGACAATGACGAAACTTATTTCAAAAAATACAGTGCAAAAGATTTAAAAATTATTAAAAATTCTTCTACTGAAGTAGTGGATGAAGAAGAAAAAGAAAATATGGAAGAACTTCAAAAATTAGAAGAACTAGAAAAGCAAGATAGAGAAAACGAAAGTGATGACATGTATTAAAAAGTTTATTATTTTCTTAATCATTTTAAGGAGGTGAGTTTAAATGACCTATAAGATAACAGATAAATGTATTAGTTGTGGAGCTTGCGCAGGAGCTTGCCCAATGCAATGTATTTCTCAAGGAGATGAAAGATATGTAATCGATGAGTCTGTTTGTATTGGATGTGGAACTTGTGCCAATGTTTGTCCAATGGGAGCACCAGAATCAAATGAATAATTACATATTAATTCGAATATAATGGAATGTATAAAGTTGTTAAAACTTATACATTCTTTTTTATCTACTTATTACAATTCGCAGCTCATTTTAAAATGTCTGAGCATTCGTGAATAGTAATACAAAATTATTAATTTTTTCTTAATTTTATATTGCAATCTTTTACATACTATTGTATAATAATTGTATATTTTGTCGAAATAAGGAGGATGTTTTTATGGAAGAAAAGAAATCAAATGGATTTGCTATTGCATCACTAGTACTTGGTATCGTAGCAATTGTATTTAGTTTCATCGGACTTTCTATACCTTTTGGATTAATTATAGGTATTGTTGGTATCGTATTAGGTGTTGTAGCTAAAAAGAAAAATCCAACAGGTATGGCAACTGCAGGTTTAGTACTTTCTATAATTGGTACAGTTCTTTGTGCTTTAATATTTATAGCTTGTGCTGCTTGTGTTGGTGCAATCGGAAGTGCTGCAGGAAGCTTATATTAATAAATAACAAATTTTATAGTTTTAGGGTAAACAATTTTATTTGTTTACCTAATTTTTATTAACGGGAGCGAAAATCTATGTTACCATATATAACTATTTTTGGACATGAAGTAGCAACTTATGGGCTTATTATTTTTATTGGAATTTTTATTGGTGGCATTATAGCTATTCAATATTTTACAAAATTCCATGACGTAAAAAAAGAAGATGTCTTCTATGCCATTCTATATGCTGTAATAGGTGTTGGAATTGGTGCTAAACTTTTATATATACTTACAAATATTCCATTTTTAATTGAAAACTATAACACAATTGATCTCTGGGATACCTTATTACAAATGTTTAAAGGTGGATTCGTTTTTTATGGAGGTTTACTTGGAGGTATTCTTGGTGTATTTATTTATGCAAAGCAATTTAAAATCTCCTTTAAATCTTTATTGCTAATACTTATACCAGTAGTTCCATTAATCCATAGTATTGGCAGAATTGGTTGCTTATGTGCAGGTTGCTGTTATGGTATGGAATACCATGGATTCGGAGCTATTACTTTTCATAATTCTATACTTGCACCTAATGGAGTTCCACTTTTCCCAATGCAAATTGTAGAATTTATTTGTAATTTGCTAATATTCATTGCATTATTGGTTACTTACAAAAGATTTTTAGGAACTTATAAAACATTGGGTCTATACTTAATTTTATATAGCATTGTTCGTTTTGTTTTGGAATTCTTCCGTGGTGATTTGATACGTGGCATTTACTTTAGCTTATCAACTTCTCAATGGATTAGTATTGTATTATTTATTGTAGGCATTGGAATTATGATTTATGAATTTAAAAGAAAAAAGCTAAAATACAAGAAGGTTGATTAGTATAATTATAGATTAAAAGAAACAGCATAAAGAAAAAATAATAGGATTAAAACATGTTAATCCTATTATTTTTTTATTAATACTTTTTCTATAAATCTAATCAGTTTATTCCTTGTTGCTCATTTCTTCTAGTTTTAATAAATCTTCCCATCTTCTATCTACTTCTTTTTGGAATTCTTCTATCATCCATTCATTTCCTGGTTTAAACATGTGTTTAAAACGTTTTTGTGGTTTTAAGAATTCCTCAATTGGAAGTTTTTTGGCAGGTTTATATGTTATTTTATATTTTCCATCTTCTATTTCATATAAAGGCCAATAACAAGTTTCAACTGCTAATTTATTTATTGTCATTAAATCTTCTGTTGGATATCCCCATCCTCTAGGGCATGGTGCTAATACATTTAAGAAAGTAGGTCCTTCTGTATAAATTGCTTTTTCTGCTTTTTCATATAAATCTTTAAAATTCATATAGGCAGCTGTTTGAGCAACATATGGTAAATGGTGTGCTTCCATAATTTCTGTTAAGTCTTTTCTTGCTTGCATTTTTCCTGGAATAACACTTCCTGCTGGACTTGTTGTTGTATCTGCAAATTTTGGTGTTGCAGAAGAACGTTGGATACCAGTATTCATATATGCACCATTATCATAACAAACATAAGTCATATCATGGCCTCTCTCCATTGCGCCAGATAGACTTTGAAGACCTATATCATAAGTTCCACCATCTCCACCAAATGCAATAAATTTAGTATGTTCGTCTTCTGGTAATTTTCCTTGTTTTTTCATTGATTTATAGGCTGCTTCCACTCCAGAGCAAGTTGCTGCTGCACACTCAAATGCAGTATGGATATAGGAATCTGTCCATGCTGTATATGGATAAATGAAGCTGGAAACTTCCATACATCCAGTAGCATTTGCAATTACTGCATGATCTTCTGGTTTTACTGCTCTTAAAATCATCCTTGCAACTGGTGGTGCTCCACATCCTGCACACATTCTGTGTCCTGAAGTAAATCTTGATGGTCTTTCTGCCACTATTTCTTTCATATTATATGCCATTTTTCCTCTACTCCTTTCTTAATCCTAAGTAACGATAAGGATTTTCTATTTTATCTTTTTTACTATCTTCCATTAAATCTTCAAATACAGATTTAATTTCTTTTGTTGTGGTATCTCTACCACCAATTCCATAAATATAGCTTGATGCTAATACTTTGTTTTGATTTTCATACATTGCAGAAGTAACATCTGTATATAAAGCTCCCCCTGCCCCATTTAAAGAATCTGCCTTATCAAGTATAGCAACTACTTTTAAATGAGAAAGTGCTTTTGCAATTTCCTCTGCTGGAAATGGTCTAAATACACGAACTTTAAGTAGTCCTGCTTTTATTCCTTTTTCCCTTAAAGAGTCTACTACTTCTTTTGTTGTTCCTGCAGTTGAATTCATACAAACAATTGCAATTTCTGCATCTTTTAATTTATACTCTTCAAATAATCCATATTTTCTTCCTGTCATTTTTTCGAAATCTTTTGCTACATCTAGTATAACTTGTTTTGCATTTCTCATTGCTTCTGCTTGCTCGTATTTGTGTTCAAATAAGAAAGCTTGTAAATCCATTGGTCCCATTGCCATTGGTTCTTTTTTATTTAATAAATAATGTTTTGGATGATACTCTCCAACAAATTCTTTTACTTTTTCATCTTCTAAAAGCTCTATATTTTCAATAGAATGAGATGTTATAAATCCATCTTGACATACCATTAATGGTAATTGCACCTTTTCATTTTCTGCAATTCTATGTGCCATTAACAAATTATCATAAGCTTCTTGGTTTGTTTCTGAGAATAGCATAATCCATCCTGCATCTCTTACTCCCATTGCATCTGAATGGTCATTATGAATATTTAGTGGGCCAGATACTGCTCTATTTACTAAAGACATTACAATAGGAAGTCTCATACCAGATGCAATGTATATCATCTCCCACATTAAAGATAGACCATTTGCAGATGTAGCTGTCATTGCTCTTGCTCCAGCTGCCTCTGCTCCAATGCAAGCACTCATAGCACTATGCTCGCTCTCAACCGCAACAAATTCTGTATCTACCATACCATTATCCACAAATGTTGAAAAATATTGTGGAATCTCGGTGGATGGTGTAATAGGAAATGCTGCAACAACATCTGGATTAATTTGTTTCATTGCAGTAGCTGCTGCTTCATTTCCACTTAAACGTTCTCTTATACTCATTGTATTTATTCCTCCTTTTTTATTTTTTTCTTTTCTCTGCACTCACTGTTAGAAAAAGAATTCGTATTTTTCTTTTTCCAAAAATCATTAGAAACGAGTTATTTATAATTCTTAAATTTGAAAAAGAAACGAGTATTGCTAGGCAAAATTTAGTAAAAAACCGGAGGCGTACTTTTCTGACGCCAAAGGATTTTTTATCTAAATTTTAACAACGCAAGACGAAGTTTAATTTTCAAATTCTACTCCTCGCCTTCCGTCTTCATTATAATCGCTCCAAAAGGACAAACCTTTGCACAAACTCCACAGCCTTTACAATAATCAAAATTAAAGTCTGTTCTTTTTTGATCTTTTCCTACTGGAATAGCGTCTTCTGGGCAAACTGGAAAACATAGCCCACATTGAATACATTTTTCTGGAATATATTCTGGTCTAACACTTCTCCAATCTCCTGTCTTAAATTCTCTAGCATTTCCAGCATCATATATATTTCCTGCTATTGTTAATTTATCTGCTGGTGTATTTTTATCAATATTGGTCATTTTACTTTTCTCCTTTCAATCAAGAATAAATTTTATTAAACCGTCTTTAAAAAGTCTTTTTATGGTTCTTTTTTAAAACTTATATTTTATTGTACTTGTTTTATTTCACTTAATGCTAATGTTAAAGCTTTCATATTTCCATCAATTACTTCTGGTTTTTTAGCAAATTTATGTTTAAAAGACCCTTCCATATCTTTTATAAAGTCTTCTTCCTTCATAATTCCACTAACCTTTACAATTGCTGCAAGCATTGGTGTATTAGGGAAGTATTTTCCTAAAGTTTCCATTGAAACTTTTCTTGCATCAATAGTGTATACCTTTCCTTTATATCCTTTTAATAAACTTTTTAAAGTTTCACCATCTTTTGTTGTATTTATTACAATAGCACCTTCTTCTTTAAGCCCTGCTGTAACATCAACACTCTCTAGAAGTGTATCATCTACAACCACTACATAATCTGGTTCATAAATATTACTATGAATTCTTATTGGATTGTCGCTTATTCTGTTATAGGCAGTAATTGGTGCTCCCATTCTTTCTGGGCCATATTCAGGAAAACCTTGAATATACTTACCAGTATTAAATGCTGCATCTGCAAGTAAAAGAGATGCTGTTTTTGCACCTTGTCCGCCTCTTCCGTGCCATCTAATTTCTATCATGTTATTCATGTATCAAAACCTCCTTTTTCTTTTGATAGATACAGTATATAACTTTATTTGCTTTCAGTCAATAAGTTCTGACTCGTTATCACAAAATTTTCCAAAAGGGGACAGGCTTATTTGTCCGATTTTTCCTAATTGGTGCCTGTCCCCTTTTAGGAAAAAACAGAAAAAAAAGCCTGTCCCCTTTTAGGAATTATTTT
The DNA here is from genome assembly GCA_946495905.1 of uncultured Clostridium sp. GTDB lineage: Bacteria > Bacillota > Clostridia > TANB77 > CAG-508 > CALXVA01. Next base: position 12,739 of record CAMMEP010000010.1, on the reverse strand, counting down.
TTAGTAGGTATTCTTATTACTACTTCAGTTCCTTTTCCTACTTTGCTTTTTATATCTATGCTTCCTTTGTTTTGATTTAATATTTCTTTTGCGATGGATAGTCCTAGTCCTGTTCCCCCTAATTCTCTGCTTCGTGCTTTATCTACTCGATAGAATCTTTCGAAAATTCTATCTAAGTCTTCTTCTGGAATTCCTATTCCATTATCAATTACTTTTATATAGGCATCATTATATACAAATCCTACATATACCTTGATAACTCCCTTATCTGGAGTATATTTTATGGCATTGGACAATATATTAAGCACTACACGCTCAATTCCATATTTGTCTGCTACTATTGGCGGTACACTTGCAGTAACAAAACATTCCACATTATGCTCTTTTTTCTCTATTTCAAATTTTAGTTTTTCAATACATTTTTTGGTTAATTCTCCCAAATCAAAACTTGTTATTTCTGATGTGATTTTTTTGTTATCATATCTGGAAAGTGTTAATAAATCGGTAACTAATTTAGCCATACGCCTTGCTTCGGAAGATATAACATTTAGAAATTTATTTCTAGTCTCTTCATCATAATCCCCTTCTAAAAGTGTATCGGAATACCCCATAATAGAAGTGATTGGTGTTTTTAATTCATGAGATACGTCTGCCACAAATTCTTTTCGCATATTGTCTAGTCTTACGTGTTCTGTTATATCTTGTATTAATGCAATTACACCTGCTGGTCTATCATTTTCGTCTTGGAATGGTGCAAATAAAATGTTGATATATTTGTCTCCCAAATTTTTTCTTTGCTCAGACGATGTCCAGTTTTCTAAATAAATTATTTTTTCAATGTTGATATCGATGTTAAGTTTTTTAAATACCTTATCAAACGTATTATCTTTATCATCTAATCCTAATAAATTTTTAGCAGCTGGATTTATATGTATAATTTTCCCATCCATATCAAATGCAATAATTCCATCTGTCATATGTAGAAGAATGGTTTCTATCTGTCTTTTTTGTCTATTTACCTCATTTAATTTTTGCTTTAATTCATTCGTCATGATTCCAAAAGCATTTTCTAAATCTCCTACTTCTCCATTTGCTTGTAGATTTTGATCTATGTTTACATTTTCACCAGAAGCAATTTTTTCTGCACTTTTAATTAATTTTTTCATTGGCGATACTACTGCTTTTAGTACAAAATATCCAATTAGAATAGAAATTACTGTATAAATAACAATAGATATTATTACAATTAATTTTGTTTGCGATAATTGGCTTCTTACACTTTCTATTAAGGCAAAATTTTCTTGTACGGAACCCAGTTCTTCAATTTGATTTAGCATTACAATGTAGCAAGCTCCTAACCCTAAAATTAATATAATGCCTAAAACAAAAAAAATTGTTACAATTTTTAAATTAACGTTTTTTTTCAATATTATCACATTCCTTTTTGTAGCATTTTACTTTTGCAAATATGCACAGCACAATGAAGCTTTTTCTCTAAAAATTTAACATAGCAAAAACTACTATGTTTTTTAAAGCTTTTCAAAATGGTTAGCAATAAAAATTGCTAACCATTGTTTTCCTTCTCTTTTGAGGATAAATAATATCCTACTCCTCTTTTAGTAATTAATAATTTAGGACTTGATGTATCTAGTTCTATTTTTTCTCTTATTCTTCGAATCGTTACATCAACCGTTCTAATGTCCCCATAATATTCATAGCCCCATACTTTTTCTAGTAAATCTTCTCTTGTTACTACTTGTCCTGGCTGATTAGCTAAGTATCTTAATACCTCAAACTCTCTTAAGGTCAAGTCAATTGGTTTATTTCTAACTTTTACTTCAAACTTATCTAGGTTAATATATAGCTCCCCTAAGGAAATAATTTTATCATTATGTGTGTTATCTTGTTGATAGTTATTTTGTACCACTGGCTTTTCACTACTAATCTCTGCTTTTCTTAAATTAGCTTTTACTCTTGCCACTAGTTCTCTTACACTAAATGGCTTTGTGATATAATCATCTGCACCTAATTCTAAGCCTAAGATTTTGTCTATTTCCTCATCTTTAGCAGATATCATAATAATTGGTATATTCATTGAATTTCTTATTCTTTTACATACCGTTAATCCATCTACTTTAGGTAGCATAATATCTAGCAAAATTAAATCTGGCTTTTTTTCAAATGCCATATTAATTGCTGTTTCTCCATCGTTGGCTTCTATGGTTTTATAACCTTCTTTTTCCAAATTGTAAACTAAGATATCTACAATTGGTTTCTCATCATCCACGATTAATATTGTTTTTTTTGCTTCTTCTATTTTATTATCTTCCACAAAAAATTCACCTTTCTTATTCACTTTTGCTATATTTATATCACATTTGGCTAAAATATACAAGTATTCCGTTTATTTTTTGTAAAATAAAATTATCTATCCATTTCTTCTTCTATTTTTTCTTTTGCCTCTTTTACATTCTCTATTTCTTGTAGACTTAAATTTCCTTTTTCATCCATTACTAGTTCTTGTTCAGCTACCTTTGTTATTTGTTGATATAGTTGCTCTAATTTTTTAATAGCATTTACTTTTGAAACATCATTATCTTTTAATTTTTCACTTAAATTATCAAATTCTTCAAGTTGTAATATTAAATCTGAAATTTCATTTGAATTAATGGTATTTTCGTTTGCTCTAAATAGATTTCCTGCATTACTGTATACTTTTTTATTTCCATAGTCATTTTCTTTCACAGATATTGTTGTAATAACTCCATCTTCTTCGCCTCTATAAGCTAATGTTACATCTTTTCTTTCTACATCACTTAAACTTGCTACTTTATCTTTAATTACGTTAAAGTTTAAGTCTTTTATTTCTTCCAACATCTCTTCTATTTCTTGATTGGTTAATGTTGCTTCATTTATCTCGCCATTGTTCCATTCTTCAAAATATTGGTCATATTTTTTCATACTGTTAATGGTATCATCGGCTAAATCCAATTCATTTAAATCAACACCGTTTTCTTGTATTTGTGTAATAGTAGGTTCTGGGTCTTCATTAATCCATCCTCTAACTGTCATTGCTCCTACACCAATTCCTGCTGCAAGTAAAGCGGCTGCTGCTCCCAATTTTATACGATTTGCTAATTTTTTTCTTGATAATCTTTTTGCTTTTCCTTTTTGCTTTGTCGTAGTTCTTCTTTTTTCATTTCTATTATTTGTTCTTGCTCTATTTTGATAACTGTTGCTATCAAGTGACATATACTCTAACCCATTTATTTTTTGATTTTCTCTAAATTTTTTTGCTTCATCTGAACTCATAACTTTTATTTCCTCCTTTAGGACATTCAATTGCTTTTATTATATATTATTTTTCGCTTTTGTCAAGAAGGATTCAGTTGTAATGACTTCTTTATCACAAAATTCCTACAATATTACCTCCACATTATAAACACCTCCGTTTTCATTTAGCAAAATTTCGTCTTTTTCTAACCTTCTATTATCTATATAAATCTCTTCTTGACTTATCTTTTTTCCATCCATCCATATTTCTTCTACTTCTTTTGCATTTCCGCTTCTATTTATTACCTTTATATTGTATATACTATTACCACATTTATATCGTATACTATATTCTTTCCAATTGTTTGGAATATGAGGTTTCATTCTTAGTACTTTTCCTTCTATATTTAATCCTAAAATATATCGTATTCCTGCTTCGTACATCCAACTACTAGAACCTGTGTACCAAGTCCATCCTCCTCTTCCTGCTAACTCTCCGCCATAAATATCGGCTGGCATTACATAAGGTTCTACTCTATATTTTTTCGCTTCGTCTTTTGTCCTTGCATGTTCTATTGGATTAATCATGCGGAAATATTCTACTCCCTTTTCTCCAAATCCTAATATTGCTTCTGCAATAATTGCCCAAATTGCTCCATGGGTGTATTGTCCTCCATTTTCCCTTGTTCCTGGAATATATGCTTTTATATAGCCTGGCTCTAGTTTGCTTTTTTCAAAAGGTGGGTCTAGTAATTTTATAATACCTGCTTCTTTATCAATTAAATGATTTTCTAAGGATTCCATCGAGATATATTTTTTATCATTATCTCCTGCTCCAGATATGGTTGCCCAACTTTGTGCAATGCTATCAATTCGGCATTCTTCGTTTTGAATACTTCCGAGGACATTTCCATCATCCATAAAGGCTCTTCTGTACCATCTTCCGTCCCATGCATTGGTGTTTAATGCTTTCCTTAAATCCTCCATTATTTTTCTATATTTCTCTGCACGCATGCTCTCAATTTGCTTATTCATTTCTTTTCTATTAGCAATATCTTCTGCATTCTCACTATTTTTTTCTGTTTCCATGGTTTCCGTTCCATTTAGTCTATCTCCATATTTCTCACAAATCTTACTAAATTCTTGAAGTACTTTGTATTGGAAAAATCCTAGCCATACACTTTCGCCTCTACCTTTATTTCCCACAGTATTAAATCCGTCATTCCAATCTCCAGAGCCTATTTTAGGTAATCCATTTTCTCCAAAGTTAAGCGATTTTTCAATTGCTCGGATGCAATGCTTATAAATGCTTTCTTTTTCTTGTGTTGGCAAATATAAATCGTATCTTTCATCTATGCCATCTTCTAAAATATTGCCTTTTACATAGCTAGTTTCTTCTTCTAAAATACTAGCATCTCCTGTAAATTTAATATATTCCACTACCATATATGGGAGCCATAGTAAATCGTCAGAAAATCTGGTACGAATTCCTCTTCCAGTTTCTTCATGCCACCAATGTTCTACATCTCCTTCTATAAATTGATGCTCACTATGCCTAATAATTTGCTTTCTTAAAAAGTCTGGAGAAATGTATTTTAACCCAATGCAATCTTGTAGTTGATCCCTAAATCCATAAGCTCCTCCGGATTGATAATATCCACTTCTTGCAAACATTCTAGAGCAAAGCGTTTGGTATAAAAGCCAACCATTTAGCATAATATTCATCGATTCCACTGGTGTTTCTACTTTTATATTTCCTAGTAATTCTCTCCAATAACGTTTTGTATTTTCATATTCACTAACTGTATTGTTTACATTAGCATATTTATAAGCCACATCTTGAAGATTTAACGCGTTTTCATCTGCTCCTAATGTAATTACAATATCTTTTCTTTCAAATGCTTCTAAACTAATTTTAAGTTCAATAGCAACAATTCCATCTTTTCCTAGTGTGTTTTCTCTATCTAATTCTAATTTTCGAATTCCTTCTGGATTTTTAATGGTTCCCCTTCCAATAAAACTCATTTTACTTCCCGTATAAGAAGCTATTTTTTCGCTACAAGCAATATAGGCAGTTACTCTATTCTGTGCATTTTTTGTTTGATTTTGTAAGGTAATTACGTTTGTACAATTATTATATTTTAATTCAATATATCCATTCGATTTTATTTCATCTTCATCTAAAACAGGTTTTAAATAATATACAATTTTTAAATTCTTCTTTTTTGCTAATTCATTTTCTAAGTGTAATATTTGTACTTTGCAATTTTCTTTTTGTGGCACAAATACTTTTAGTTCTTGTAATACTCCATTACTTGTATGCTTATAATTGCTGTACCCAAATCCATATGTGATGTAATAGTCATTATTGTCTGGTGCAGGATTTACAGTAACAGACCATACTTTTTTAGTGTCCATATCTTCTAAATAAATGGCTTCTGATGGCACATCGGTTACTTGATTATTATTCCATGCGGTTATTCTACCGAAGCCTACTATTTTTGTACCAAGTATATCCTCCCATGCCTTCTGTTACTACTGTTCCAAAATTTTCATTTGCCATAATATTAGACCAAACAGTTGGAAGCCTTTCTTCTTTATTGGTTCGTATTAGGTATTCGCTACCATCTAGTGAAAATCCCCCATATTCATTATAATATTTTAGCTTATCTGCTTCTAGTGCTTTTCTTTGCGATTCTTCTTCCCATAATGGTCCAGTTTGTATTTCGTCCCCTATTTCTTTTCTAGTTTCCAAATATTCCTCTTCGTAATCTTTTATCTGTCTTTCCATATTTCCCAAATGTGCATTTATTAGTAAATTTGCTCTATATTCTAAGATGCGTTTTTCGTTTTTATCCAAATTATTTAAAACATAAATTCCACCTTTTTGGTTTTGCATATAGGCTAAATTGCTATCTAATATTGCATTCAAAATATCTTCATATACATAGTTTTCATACGTGTTTTTTTCTTCATTTTCAATTACCAAATCTATCTTTATATTCTTTGCCCTGAAATAAGAATATGCTTTTATACAATCTTTTACCACATAAATATCGCTACTGTCTTTTATTTTCACTAGCAAAATTGGTAAATCTCCTGATATTCCATATTTCCAAAGTTCATTTACTTCTACTTCTTCTGGTATTTTTCCTTTATACATTAATAATTTTAATGGGTTTTGATATAATAAATATTTTGCCATATTTTGATATTTCTCTATTTCTTTTGCTTTTACTCCTAAATACATAGATTCCGCTTCTACCTTTGCTTTTGCCAAATTCATATTTCTTGTTATTTTTTCGTTGTTTAAGTTTTGAAGGATGCCTTCTATTGCTTCTTCTCTTTTTTCCGATACAGACATAATTAGGTTAACTACTGCCTTTTCGCTAGGCAAAATACGAATAGTCCTTCGCATTGCAAGAATAGGATCTGTTGTTCTTTGCACTCTTCTTGTTAATGGAACTGAATTCTGAACTGCTATTGGTAATTCAACATTTTGTCTTCCTACAAATTTTTCTTTATCTAATTCATATTCCAAATCTCCGATGGTTTCATTCTCAGTATATAAATTTACCGCCAAATAAATATCTTTTGTCTTCGAATCTCTTGCTTTTCTTTTTATGACAATGGTATTAGTATCCTCTAAAAATTCAAAAGATACAAATAGATTATTAAATGCTTTATGCGAATAGTCTTGTTCTAAAGAAGAAAGGATTGGTTCCAAATAAGAATTTACTTCTATCGTTTCTTCTGCATTTCCTAAATTTTTAAGTTCTACTCTTCTTATTTCTACTGGGCTATTGGGCATAACACTAATTTTTATAGTGGTTTCTATTCCTCCATCTAGTCGTACAAATTTACTATTATCCGGCGAAAAATATACGCTATATTTATCTGGCAAAGCCAAATAATTTTTTTGTCCAGAAGACCATATTCGCTTTGTCTTTATATTTTTAAAGAAAAAGTGAATTCCTTCTTGTTCCTCATCGGTTTGTTTAAATCGATTAATGACAATATCTTTGTATTTACTATATCCATCTCCTTTTTGGTCTATAATAACAGAATAATCTTCATTGGAGATGATATTTATATGATTTAGTTTATCATATGGCTTGTTATATTCTCTTACTGCATAAGTTTCGTAATCTACTAATTTCACTCTTTCTGGGTTTTCTTTCTTTTCTTTTGTGATAATAACCTTCTCTGGCATTTTTTCTTCTAATAATATTTCTACGGATTGCATTTCTGGATTTTCCATAAATCGTTTTTGTAAAATATTTTGATGAAATAAGTTGTCAATGGATAGAAGAATTAATCCCTGGTGGTGTGCCATATAGGTTTTAACAGTGCTACTGTTTTCTCCTTTTTTCAGTCTACTTGGAGTATAATCAATTGATTCATAAAATCCATATTTATCATACATTCCTTGTTTTTCTAATTCTCTTAAATTGCTTATGGTTTCTTCTGGTACATCATTTAATGCAAGCATAGCCCCATAAGAAGAAACTACCATTTCATCCGCTAATCCTCTTTTTAGTCCAAGCCATGGGATTCCAAATGCTTTATATTGATAATTGTTATTTAAATCCCTTAAGTTAAAAGCTGCCTCTGAAATTCCCCAAGGTATATTTAGTTTTTTAGCATATTCTTGTTGCGAATAAATGGCAAATAGGCTAGATTCACTAATAATACTACCAGGGTATTTTGGTATATTGACATTTGGCATTAAATATTCAAATGCCGTACCAGACCATGAAATTAACCCTTTATATTTATTTAGTACAGTAAGTGTTCTGCTTAAGTTATACCAATGTTTTGCTGGAACATCTTTTTTTGCAATTGCAATTAAGCTTGCTTGTCTTGCTTCTGAAGCCAATAAATCATAATACGATGGTGTTAATGAATTGTCTTCTACGTTAAATCCAATAGAAAAAATTCTATTTTCTTCACTATATAAATGTTTGAAATTGGTATTATTGATTATCGTGTCAATTGTGTTAAGCATGTAGTTTATTTTTTCTATTATTTCTTGTTTGTGAATTGCAGGCTTCTTTTGATTTTCTTCTTTATTTTCCACATCTTCCCCATTTTTTAAGTTACTATTTTCTCCATCATTTAACTCTGCTGTTTCGCCCTCTTTTTGCAAAGTTTCTAGCACATCTTTTAAAAACTGCTTCAAAGTATACAAATATCCAATAAAGTTCCCGCTATCTACCGTAGACACATATTTAGGAGTTAAAGGTTCTAAAGTTTGTATATTATACCAATTATACAAGTGCCCATTCCATTTTTGAAGTTTGGATACACTTTCTAACATATTATCTAATAATAAAATGGTATCCTCTAAATTTTCATACCCTAAATCATAACTAGCAACTACCGCTAAAAGTGCAAGTCCAATATTCGTTGGAGAAGTTCGGTAGACTACCTGTTCCTTTCTATCTTCTTGATAATTATCTGGTGGAAGAAAATTGGATTTAGAATTTAAATTTTCTTTGAAAAAGTCCCAAGTTCTTCTTCCTATTTCTAACACATATTCTTTATCTTCTTCAGACAAATAATCAATGGGAGCCACTTGCTTTTCCTTTTGGCTTATTTTCATTATTGCTCCAGGAGTAACAATCCATAATATTGCCAAAACAAGAGCCCATCCATTTCGATAAGAAAATACAAGAAGCAAGATTCCCAAAAGTAAATTTGGCCACATATTTTTATAATAGGAAACTAAATCTGTTTTTGAACTTTTTTCTGCCTCTTCTGCGGTTGTCCATTCTAGTAAATGTTTTTTGCTAACGCACATTCGATAAATAGTTTTACTAATTGCTTTTAACATAGTAAATGCTTTATCTGGTAAAGTTCCTATTTCTAAAATAGCTCTACATATGCTTGCTTTCGCTCCAGATAGAGAAGAATAAAAAGTTCGGTTACCTCTTTCTCCTTCTTTTTTATAAATTATCCTATCTAATATTTCTAAAATAGATGGAATAATGACAGCTACAATACTTACTAGTATCATTGGCCAAATACTGATATTAGTAAATACTTTTAATATGAGGAAAAACAATAAGCCTAATATTACAATTGGTTCTAATACACTTTTTACTAAATTATTTAATATTTTATATTTTGAGAGTAAATTTAATGGATTTTTATTTTTTTGTACTATTTCTTGTTGCTTATCTGCTTCAATACTATGATTTAATCCATTTTCTTTAATTTTACCTTTTAGCCATTTTATAATTTGCCAGTCTCCTCTTGTCCATCTGCTAAGTCTTGTTTTAAAAGCCGCATATGAAGTTGGGTATCCATCCATTAGCATAATGTCGGAAGATAATCCACATCTTAGGTAGGAACCTTCTAACAAATCATGGCTAAGTACTGTATTTTCTGGTATTTGCCCATTTAACACTTCTGAAAACACTTGTACATCATAAATTCCTTTTCCTGTATAGATACCTTCTTCGAAATTATCTTGATATACATCGGATATAGCATTGGTATAGGAATCGGTTCCAGCAGAACCAGCATATAACTTAGTAAAGGTAGTTCTATTAGCTGCTTCTAGTCCAATACCTACTCGTGGCTGAATAATACCATGTCCACTTACTACAATACCATCCTTAATTTCTGGCTTATTTAAAATATGTGCCATAGCTCCTATTAGCTCTAATCCTGTATTTAGCACTAGTTCTGTATCCGCATCTAATGTGATAATATATTTAATTTGAGGAAGTTTTTCTAAATCGATAGTATTTACATAGAAATCATTTTTTCTATGTTTTAAAATATATTCGTTAAATTGTGTTAGTAAACCTCTTTTTCTTTCCCAGCCTAAATAGCATTCTTCTTTGTCGTTCCATTCTCTGCGTCGGTACAAAAAATGAAATTTTGGAAATGCCTCATCTGGGTATTTTTGGTTTAATTCTTTGGCAAGTTCTAATCCTAAGTTTGCTATTTCTTCATCCCATTTTTCTTCTTTTTTATCTCCGCTTGTTACATCTGCTAAAAGTGCAAAATACAAATTCTCGCTTTTATTAGCAATGTAATACACTTCTAGCTTTTTCATCATTTCTTTTAGTTTTTCTTCTTTACTAATAATAGTTGGAATAACAACAAAAGTAGCATCTTCTTTTGGTATTCCATTTTGAAAATCCATTTTTGGTATTAGTTTCGTTTTTATTACTTTGCTTAATACATATTGTAATATTTGCATAAAAATAATTTCTATTGGTAAATAAAGCAATACAGTACTTAGGATAAATAGTATTATACTTCTTGTCTGTGAAAATACATATGCTCCAAATAAAATAGATAAACCTAAGCTTATTAGTACTTTTATTATTAGATACATGGTTAGCTTTTGTTTTGTTGTTACTGTATTTATTTTTCTATTTAACAAGCTTTCCATCAATTCTTTTTTTCCGCTATCAATTAAATAATACCCAATATGAGCTTCTTTTCCTTGTTTTCCTACTGCTAATTCTAAGCATTTTTTTGCTATATATATTTCCGATATCTTCGTTTTTTTAGATATTTCTTGTATTTTATTTCGATAATAAATTTTTGTTTTATAGTCCATATTTTCATAAACATTTGCTGGGTCTTGTTTTAGGATGTCGTCTACTTGATTGATAGCTTCAAAAATATCGATAAAATTGATTCTTTGTATGTTTTTTATACTTGTAATAGAATTTCCCATAGATACTTTTTTTACAGCAATGTCAAAATGCTCTTTTTTTATTACTTCCGAAATCTCTATTCCCATTTTGTTTACTTGTTCTTCTAGTATGTTTAAAAAAGGATATGCTTTTTTTCCAAATTGTCTTAGTTTATATGACATATACTCAATAAAAGGATATTTCATTTCGCCATATTCTTTTACTTTTGCTTTATATTCTTTTATTTTATTAAATTGTAGTTCTTCTTTTGCTTTATTTTCAACTAATCTTTCTATAATATTTTCTACTTTATATTTTTGAATTTGTGCTGAATATATTTTTTCACATATTTGCCTAATATTTTCAATTAAAGCAATTTGCAAAAACACTCCTATATTCCATATTTCTTCCATGTTTAGTTTTTTCTTCTCTTGATAGCCTCGTAATAAATCAGTTAAAAGCTTGCCGTCTATTTTGCTATCGGTATAAGATACAATTTCCGCTGCAAGCACATAAATTCTAGCAAATCCTTGATTCATTCCATTTGCTATTCCTAAGAAATTTCTATATTTTTTTAATGTTAATTCTTTTTCAATATTTTTAACCGTTTCTTCAATAATATAATAATTATCTAACAGCCACTCTCCTGCCGAATGAATTGGTATTTTTAATTTAATATGTTCATTTAGTAAATTGTATACTTCTGTAATAACCTCAAAATTCTCTTGCATTCTAGGAATAGGATACGTATTTCTGTCTGATTTTTCTTTTAATATATGGTCAGATGCTAGCTTTTCTAAATATTTTTCTAATTGATATTTATCTAAAACAGCACCTTTTGTATTTAAAAATTTATAGTTTTTCAAAAAAATACACTCCTTGTAAATATGTTTTTACATATTTTTCCCAAGAAATGTATTTTTTATTCATGAAAAATATTATTTGACATATAATTAAAAATAAGCTATAATAATATTAGCAATTGCAAAACAGTTCTAAATTATGTAACAAAAAAAGACTAGGTCTGGTCACCTAGTCTTTTTGATGTTAGTCCTTCATTTTCTTCACAATTAAGTAAATTAAATAAAGTTCTAACAACTTTAACAGTTCGTCCATTATGTAACAATCACCTCCTTTACATTAGAAAGACGGTGCATAAATATAATAACGTATATTTATAAATTTGTCAATTTTTGGTAATTTCTATATTATGTAAAGTTTATACATCAATAGTCTATCAGTAAGCTTTGCAAAAGCCTCGACAGTTCCTTTTGATTCAGGGATTCTAAGTCTACAAGGAATGGAGTTAAATTCCATGTCTTTGGCAAATTGTTTAATTTTACTATTCACCCTATCATGCTTACTCATCTTAAAAGCATCAACAATTGTTAACATATTGTCAAACCATATTTCTTACAGTCGCATAACACTACATTATACAGTCTCAGACTATATAACTTTTTTGGGGATACTACCTATTGGAGAGCTTTAACTTGGTCCTCCTCCGCTACTCTATATTTCCGTCTCCATATCTATTTCCGCCTGATGCCTGCCATGTTTCTTCGGTTTGTGCCTCCATTACTTGTATCTGTTCTACTGTGATATTAGATTTTAGAACAACTACGGGGCGCACCGCAAAGCCATACGCACGCCAGCCGCCGTACGAGTAGAAAAGGTCGCAGGAGCCCGAGTACGCATAGCCGTTGTAAACAGCGCCTGGGCCGAAGGCAGCATAGGACGAGTAAGCATAGACTCCCGGCGAAGCGAGCCAGTAGGATTTCGCGTAGTTTGCATCTCCTGTTGTG